>LSZA01000144.1 GCA_001637315.1 Phormidium willei BDU 130791
GACTTCTGAAAATTGGTCTAATTTGCCACGAATTTTTAACCCTGAAACCTAAAACATCTATTGTTTATTTCTCAGTCATTTATTTTTTAGTCGTTTACTTCTCAACATAGGCAATTTCATCTCCTTGGCGTTCATAGGCTTGTTCTAAACACTCCTCTCGACTGGGGAGCGTTTCCTCGGGACTGGCAAAAAGCGACAATTGAACCGCAGGATTCGGCTGACTCGTCACCGCCTGAAATCCCTGTTTAATCAGGAGTCGTTCTTCTAACTGATGCTGGGATTCTAACTCGCCAGTTTGTAAGATGTGATGAACGTTAATATCGGGATTCACTTGTTTGGCGTGACGACAGACCAGGATGGCCCGATGACAGGTGAGTGGGTCTTTTTCGGCGCACATCACGGCGATACGATGGGTTTTTAACCCCGTGATGAGTCGCTTTAATCCTTGCTGAAACTCCTCGGTCGCCGCAATTTTTTCATAAGTGGCTTTTTTGCCTACATAACAGGTTAAATTGTCAGGTCTGGCCCCAAGTTGTTTGCCTAAAAAAACATAATGAATCCCTGCATTGGTTAGGGATAACTTGAGATTCTCTTGATTAAAGTGGGGCAAGAAACGGCTATAGGGAGCCGATCGCACATCAGCGAGGGCCGTAATCTGGTGCTGTTTCAGAAGATTGAGAAATGCCTCAATCTCAGAGTTGGAATGTCCAATGCTGAAAAGTTCCATGGCTCGTTCGGGACGTGGACGTGGGGGACGTGGGGGATGTAGAACGAGGCTGTTGGCAGACAACCTAAGTCGTGGCTGAGAATCATCATCAAGTATGAAAGATGACTTAGGGTCTGTCAATCGGTTACGGTCGTGGGATAGTGCAAGCCTTGCGATCGCGATCGGACTCAGGAAACTGCCAAGAATAGGCAAAATGACTCACCGAATTCACACGCGGGGCCACCTGACGAATGGCCGACATTTGAGTCTCCAGAGAAGGACGATTGGTCACCGATTCTCCCCAAACCCCAGCCAACGCCGGTACAACCCGAGTTTCCTCAGCCGCAAAGGCCATCACCCGTTCCATTTGGTCCGTTAAACAACTGGTATCGCCGCAAACCCCATAGACCATAGGATGCCACTCCATCGAGGGTAAAAAGCGGTCCCAGGGCTGGAGACGGGAATCAAAGCCTTGCTCCCCCACCGGTTGATTACCATTGGGGAAAAACACCGCTCCCGAAGGGATATTATGAGGATTCACCTGCTCAACCGCACGATGGACAAAATCGAGAATCCCTTGGACCGCGTGAGCAACACTTAAATTCCAGAGATAATTTTGTAGAGAAACCGCCGGACGACTGACGGCTTGCCAACGGGGTTGGTCTTCGTCAGAATGCTGTTGGCGAATTTGTTCGATGTCTCCCTCACTGAGAAAGCCCTGCTGTAAATAGCGCTCCAATAAACGGCGGGCAACATCATTGCCCGCGCGGTCTAACAGAGCGTTGCGGGAGGCTTCCCCATGAATCCACAGTTGTTGAACATTGCTAGCTACTGAATCGCTGCCCGGGAGTCGAGGATAGCGTACATAATCAAACAAGACTCCGTCCGGTTGCCGCTCTAGGACAGAATGGAGGAGCCATTCGTAATCTAGTCGAGCTTCGGGACTGTAGGGGTCGATGAAGGTTTGAGAGGCGTAACTATGGAGTTCGCTGTCATAGGCCGTATCTTCTGAACGAGTGCGATTGAGGGTAGTTTCATTGGCCCCATTACGGGCAATGGCATTGACGCGATCGCTCCGTTGTCCATAAGAATAGCCAAAATTCATCGTAAACAGCCACGCATAGACCTTTAGCCCTCGTTCATGACCTTTACGAATCACCTCTGCTAACAAATCACGATCGCCCAACTCCGGAGATCGCACCACCGACGGCCAGACCGTGGGATTATCATTCAGGGGCAATAACACCTGGCCATCGTAAAAAACTTCTACATAAATCTCGTTGTAGCCACGACTGACAATGCGATCGAGGACTTCATCTAACACCCCTGGATAGGCATCACAGGAGTAGAGTCGCAACCAGAGGGCTAAATTTTGCGGCCAACTTTCGCGGCGACAGTTCTCCAAATCCGTAGCGTGGAGTTGAATCTGTCGCTGATACTCCGCTTGGGCCTCCGCATCCCCCTGCAAGGCCGCTTGACGTAAGGTTTCCTTAGCCACAATTGCCTCCGCTGGGAGACGACAAGGATTCAAAGGCGCAAATTGGGCTGTCGCGGCGTCAGGAGAACTCAGCAACGGGGTCAGCCCCATCGACAAAGCCATCGCCATCGAGGAAACCCGTCTCGACAGCCCACGAGAGAGACGATCAACTAAAGACCCCACCGCCTCAACGGCGAGGGGCGATCCGGCAGAAAACAAGGCAACCATAGGGCCAATAGAGTGGAGGAAACAACTGTAATCCCAAATGCAGGCGATCGCGCCATGAATCCGTTAAAAACCGGGCGATCGCCCATCACCAGAGTCACTAGCGACCCCGTTGAACTGCCATTTCAACTTGTTTAAACTCTTGTTCCAAACGAGTTTTTAGCTTTTTCGACAAAGGACGATTACCATAGGAGCGATAATGACCCGCTAAAGCATCTAACGCCGTGTGCATCGTCGTAAACGACGGCAAACTGGCCACCGAGGAATCCCGGCGATAGAGAGAGAAAAAGTTATCAATACGGGTTTTCGCTTCCGCTTGGGCTTCCATTTTCTCAGGAGTTCCCTCCGGGAGTTCAATGGCTTCGCGCAAGCTACTCACCAAGTCCAGAGTATCTTGGCGATAATCTCCGGTTAAGTTAGACCCAGCCGAACAGCCGGTTAGTCCGACCACCACCACGAGTAAGAGTGCCAAGAGGCGTGAGACCAATCGATTCATAAAACTAAGGTACCGAGCAATAGATGGATGTCAATCCTTCCAATCCTACCGTGATATTGCCCCAGCATCTTGAGCGGGATCACCTTCACCCCTCCCCCGCGTCAATGGCATAATGCCCAAAAGATGATTGACCGATTGCCCATCTCACTCGAACCTCATCGTAACTTGCCATGACCAACCCCATCTTCACCGGCCTCGCCGTGGCCGCCCTAGTTTTGCTAGCCCTCGTCACGGGTGGTATTGCTTATCTGACCTTTGCCGAATGGCGCGATCGCCGTCGCCAAGATCGCGAAAAACGAGAGCAACGCTAGACCCTACCCCAAAATAACCAGCAACCTCATCGAGCAACCTCATCCCCTGTGCTATATTGGTTTATTGCTGAGTTAACCGAGCCTCTAAACCTATCTTATGTCTCTGACCCAAACCGAAAAACAGGAAATCTTTTCCCAATACCAGACCCACGAAACCGATACGGGGTCAGCCGAAGTCCAAGTTGCCATGCTCACCGAGCGCATTAACCGCCTCAGTATGCACCTGCGCAGCAACAAAAAAGACTACTCCTCCCAACGAGGGCTAATGAAAATGATTAGTCAGCGTAAAAGTCTCCTCGGCTATATCCGCAAGAGAAGCGAAGACGAGTATCGCACCCTGATCACTCGCCTCGGCATTCGCGGTTAACCCCTCTCAACCGAAGTCTGATCCACCCCAGTCCGATCCACTGTCTCCGTTGCCGTCACCCTCAACCTCATCATGGCTTCCGACTCCTCGCGCGATCGCCTGCCCTTTGAACCAGCGAAGAAGCGTAAAAAAGACAAAGCCCCCAAATCAGCCCCAGCCGCCGATTCGGGGGTGGATCGTTCTGAATCCGCGAAACCCTCATCCGCTAACGCTTCCCCGAAGGCCTCTCCCAAAGTCAAAAACGCCGCCAAACCCAACGCCTCCTCTTCGGGCCAGCCTCAAAAAGCCCCCATCCCCGAATCCGTTAGTCGGCGCATGATCACGCGCATGGCCCTGTTTAGCGGAACCCCCACCAGTCTAGGAGTACTGAGTCTAGTGGGGAGTTACTTCATCATTCAAAAAGAGTGGTTCCCCCTCCCTAGCATTGCCGTCTTACTCGTCAGTAGCGGACTCTTTGGCCTGGGGGTTCTCGGACTGAGTTACGGACTTCTCTCGGCCTCCTGGGATGAAGCCGATCCCGGCAGTAAACTGGGGTGGCGCGAATTCCAAACCAACTTTGGACGAATGCGACAAGCCTGGAAAAAAGAATAGTCGACCCCAACGAATTACTAACGGTGTTTGGAGGCGAGTCTGTCGGACTGGCCTCCTCTTTTTTTTAGTCCTCTTTTTTTGGATATACCATACTTTTGTTTATTTGTCAACAAACTGAGTCCTGGGAAAATCTGGAGTAGGTTCACTAGAATGGGAACAGAACCATTGCCCGATGGAACCGGATGCCAAAGTAGCCAACCGCCCAACCTAACAAATTTTTCAAGTGTCAACCGTCAATACCGTGAACCGCTAACAAGCCCGTTAACAAGCCCGTTAACAAGCCACGATTAACTATTACCCATCGTATTAAAGGAGAAAATCTGAATGATCATCGTCATGAAAGTGGGGACCCCCCAAGACGAAGTCGATCGCCTCAACCAAGAGATGTCCTCACGGGGACTCACCCCCGAAACCATCTTCGGACGCTACAAAGTCGTCATCGGCCTCGTGGGAGACACCGCCGAACTCGATCCCTTGCAACTGCAAGAGATCAGCCCTTGGATTGAACAAGTCCTGCGCGTCGAAGAACCCTTCAAACGGGCCAGCCGCCAATTCCGTCACGGCGAACCCAGCGACATTTCCGTCACCACCCCCGAGGGACCCGTCCTCTTCGGAGAACATCAACCCGTCGTCACCATCGCCGGTCCTTGTTCCGTCGAAAGCGAAGAGATGATCGTGCAAACCGCCCTAAACGTCAAAGCCGCCGGGGCCAAATTCCTGCGCGGTGGGGCCTACAAACCGCGCACCTCTCCCTACGCCTTCCAAGGTCATGGCGAAAGCGCCCTCGGACTGCTGGCCGCCGCCCGAGAACAATCAGGACTGGGAATTATCACCGAAGTCATGGACGCCGATGACATCGAGAAAATCGCCGAAGTGGCCGATGTCCTGCAAGTGGGGGCGCGCAACATGCAGAACTTTGCCCTCCTGAAAAAAATCGGCGCCCAAGACAAACCCGTTCTCCTCAAACGAGGCATTTCCGCCACCATCGAAGAATGGCTGATGGCTGCCGAATACATCCTCGCCGCCGGGAACCCCAACGTGATTCTCTGCGAACGAGGCATTCGCACCTTCGATCGCCGCTACACCCGGAACACCCTCGATCTCTCAGTCCTCCCCGTGTTACGGACCCTAACCCATCTCCCCATCACCATCGATCCCAGCCACGGAACCGGTTGGGCCCATCTCGTCCCGGCCATGGCCAAAGCCGCCGTTGCCGCCGGAACCGATGCCCTCATGGTTGAAGTTCACCCCAACCCCCAAAAAGCCCTCTCCGATGGCGCCCAATCCCTGACCCCAGAGGAATTTGAAGACCTGATGACAGAACTGGCCGTCATCGGGAATGCCGTCGGACGTTGGGAGAAACAACCGGCACTCGTTTAATCCCCCTACCAGGGTAAAACCTCACCATTGGCGTGCCAAAAGGTTCCCGTCGTCTCTAAGGTGAGGTCATCAATCCGCTGCAACAAGCCCCCAACGGACTCCGCTGGGGGTATTCCTGTGTGATGGGTCATGGGGGTACTCACGAGGCCCGGATGCAGAATGGCCACAGCAATGCCTCGGGGTTTCAGGTCATGGGAGAGAGACTTACCCGCCATCGACATGGCGACTTTGGACATCCGATAACCATAGGACCCGCCAGAGGTATTGTCCCCAATCGATCCCATGCGACTGGTCATCAGAATCAGTTTTGACCCTTGAGAGAGATTCGGCAACAGGGCCGCAGTGACGCGCAAGGTGCCGATCGCGTTGACCTCAAACTGGCGGCGAATCCCGTCAAAATCTAGGTGTTCGAGAGGAATCGACTGCAAAATCCCAGCATTATTGATGAGAACATCGAGAGGTTTCCCCTCTAAGCGAGAGACGAGATCGGCCACCGCCGCGTCAGAGGTAATATCAACGCCCGTTTCGACGCGAACCCCCAATTGGTCTAATTCTGGGGAACTCGAACGACAGACGGCAATCACCTCATCGCCCCGTTGTTTCAGTTGTCGGCAGTATTCACGACCAATGCCGCCATTGGCCCCTGTAATGAGATAAGTTGCCATAATTGTGAGTTTAACTCCGGGTTGAACAGTTTTCTGGATCTAGTGTAGGAAATGGCCACCCAGTTCTACTATGGTGGCATCGACGATGGCGGCCACAGTCCCCAATTCCCCGAAGCCTCCCACCGCAAGCCAACGCGCCTCTTGCCTCTTCTTCTACTGTTCCCAGTTCCGGTGTTCCCGGTTCCCTTCTGCCTCCCCCCCACCATGCTCATTCTCACCCTACTTTCCTTGGCGATTTGGATTGGTTTACTGGCCCTGCGGGGTCAGTTTTGGCGATCGCACATTCGCTTACGTCCCGTTCCGGCTAACGTCGATCCCTTACCCAGTGTCTGTGCGATCGTCCCGGCCCGCAACGAAGCCGAGTTACTGCCCAAAACCTTGCGATCGCTGCTTCTGCAAGAGGCCGTCACCAGCTTTCGGGTGATTCTCGTCGACGATCGCAGTGATGACGGAACCGCCGAAATTGCCGAGGCGATCGCCGCCGAAGTCCAAACCCTAGCCAACGAATTACAACTGCATCTGCCCCAACTCGACATCATCACCGCCGATCCCCTCCCCCCCGGCTGGAGTGGCAAACTCTGGGCCATGGACCAAGGCATCCGCTATGCCCAACGCTACAGCCCCGTCTATTATCTCCTCACCGACGCCGATATCCAACATCATCCCCAGAACCTACGACAACTGCTCTTTAAAGCCGAACGGGAAGGCCTCGATCTCGTCTCCCTGATGGTGAAATTGCGCTGCGAGAGTCTGTGGGAACGACTACTGATTCCCCCATTTATCTATTTCTTCCAAAAACTCTATCCCTTCGATTGGGTGAATAATCCCCAAAAACGCACCGCCGCCGCCGCCGGAGGCTGCATTCTCATTCGTCGTCAGGCCCTCGATCGCATCGGCGGCTTAGCCCACATCAAACAGACCCTCATCGATGACTGTGCCTTAGCCCAAGCCGTCAAACAAGCCGATGGCAACGACTATCATAGTATTTGGTTAGGTCTAGCCGACAAAACCATCAGTTTACGGGCCTATCCCGGACTTGGGAGTATCTGGGGAATGGTGGCCCGAACCGCCTATACCCAACTCAACTACTCTCCTCTGCTGCTGCTGCTAACCGTCATCGGCATGGGCCTCACCTATTGGGTTCCCCCCATTGCCCTAATTTGGGGCTTAGCCAACGAGCAATCGTTTATCGCCCTGCTGGGCTTGGCCAGCTGGTCCTTGATGGCGTTTTCCCTTTTTCCCACCCTGTCCCTCTACCGTCAACCGCCATTTCTGGGCTTGATCCTGCCCCTGATTGCGGCCCTGTATACCCTCATGACCCTTGATTCTGCCCTGCGACATCTCTTGGGGCGAGGAGGCGCTTGGAAAGGGCGTGTTTATCCCGGTGGCCACCGAGGCGATCGCAGCGGCTAACTCCGGCGGCCACCCTATCCCCAACTGCCCAAACGGTATAAGATAATCTCTGCTGGCTAACCGCCAAACCACCGTTGTTATTGGAACCTTATGGACGCGGCTGAACTATTAAATCGCTATGACACTGGCGTTCGCGATTTTAGTGGCGTTGATTTGCGGCGCATTTCCCTAAGTCGGGCCGATCTCTATCAGATCTGCCTCAAAGACGCCATTCTCAGCGGCGCTTCCCTCACTGATGCCGATTTACGCGGGGCAGACTTGTCCAAAACTGATCTCGTCGGCGCCCGCCTCAATGGGGCCTCCCTGGTGGGGGCGAGTCTCTCGGGTGCCGATTTGACGCAAGTGGAGATGCGATCGGCGGACTTATATCGCGTGGATTTGCGCCAAGCCTGTCTCAAAGGGGCAGATTTATACGAGTCAGACTTTCGGGAAGTCAACCTAGAAGGGGCCAACCTCTGTGAAGCGAGTTTACGGGGGGCCAACTTCCGCCAGGTGAAGTTAGATCAGGTGAAACTCCATGATGCCGATTTACGGGGGGCTGACTTACGCGGCGCCAGTTGGATGGGAGTCGAACTCATCCGCGCCTATTTTGAGGAGGCCAATCTCAGTTATGCCAATATGGAAGGAGTCTCCTTTGAGGGGGCGAATCTGCAAAAGGCCAACATGACCTGTTCGATTTTGACGGGGGCGAATCTCACGGAAGTGAATCTGATGGGGGCCTCGTTAAAGGGGACGAAACTCGATCAAGCCAATCTCTACGGCGCGAACCTCAGTAATGCCGATTTAACGCAAGCGGATTTAAAGATGGCCGATTTAACCAGTGCCGATTTGAGTTACGCCAACCTCACCGGGGCCGATGTCTGGGGCGCCCACATGACGGCCGCCAATCTTCACGGCGCCATTCTCCCCGACGGAACCCGTCACGATTAACCCCTGTTCCCCCCTCTTGCCGAGGGCGACCCTAAAGGGACGCCCCTACGTCTTTCCCCTCTTGAGAGGGGCGAGGGGTGGGTTCTTCCCAGTTCCGGTGTTCCGGTGTTCCCTGTTCCCTGTTCCCTTCTTTCCTATGCCTACAACCTCCAACAGCCTAGAAACCCAACTCACCGACCTGCAAACGACGGCGATCGCCGAAATTACGGCCACCAATAGTCTCGATCAGTTAGAATCGCGGCGGGTTAGCTATTTGGGTAAAAAAGGACAAGTCTCGAAAATTCTCGGCGGAATGGGTCAACTCGATAAGAGCGATCGCCCCCGCATCGGAAAGCTGGCCAATGAGGTCAAAACCGCCCTAGAAACCGCCCTCAGTGACAAAAAGGACGAATTACAACAAGCGGCCATTGAAGCCCGTCTCGCCTCAGAAACCCTCGATGTCACCATGCCAGCGGTGGTGGTTCCCCAAGGTCGTCGTCATCCCCTTAATAGCACCATCGATCGCATCCTCGATATCTTTGTCGGCCTGGGCTACACCGTGGCCACGGGACCGGAAATTGAAACGGATTATTACAACTTCGAGGCCCTGAATACTCCGGCAGATCACCCGGCCCGGGATATGCAAGATACCTTCTACCTGCCCGGCGATCGCCTCTTGCGAACTCACACCTCGTCGGTGCAAATTCGCTATATGGAACAGCAACAGCCCCCCATCCGCGTCGTCGCCCCGGGACGTGTCTATCGTCGCGATACGGTGGATGCCACGCATTCGGCGGTGTTCCATCAAATTGAACTCTTAGCTGTTGATGAGGGACTCACCTTCACCGACTTAAAGGGAACCATTCGCGAGTTTGTGCGGCAAATCTTCGGGGATGTTGAAATTCGCTTTCGCCCCAGTTATTTCCCCTTCACTGAACCCAGTGCTGAGGTGGATGTGAAATGGAAAGGAGACTGGCTCGAAGTTCTCGGTTGCGGAACCGTCGATCCCAATGTGCTAGAGGCGGTCGGCTACGACAGTGAACGCTACACCGGTTTTGCGGCAGGCTTCGGGGTGGAACGCTTTGCCATGGTTCTGCACCAAATGGACGATATCCGCCGCCTCTATAACAGCGATTTGCGGTTCCTCAATCAGTTCAATTAACGATATTAACGATCCGGACCCGGCCAAACGAGAGGTCAATTCTCCAATACTTGGCTCGAAGAATTGGTGGATTGATGGTTTCTCTAACCCCGCAAACCTTCAATTCCCCGCGCCACGGTATAGCCGGCCATGGCCAGCAATAATAGGCGAAATAAGACATTGACGAGGGAGTCGGGCAACTTGGGGAGGCTGCGACTGCCCAATTGCGCCCCAATCATTCCCCCAAGGCCTAATAAGACTCCCCCCAGCCAAAAAACATTGTCCGCTGCGCTATGTCGGATTAACCCGGATAGGGCGATAAACATAATCGCTCCTAAACTGTTGCGAATGGCGGGTTTAATGGCCATGCCAACCAATAGCATTTGCAGCGGAACCATGACCGCACCACCGCCAATGCCGAATAGGCCGGAGAGAAATCCGGCCAGGAGTCCAATGCTAATCAGGATCGCCATGGCCCGCCTTGGGGGAATTGAGTCTATCTTTGAGGTGAGATGGTCTTGGCCCTGACGGTCTTGGCCCTTAAGGTCTCGGGCCAGACGGCGACGCAAACCCATGAAATAGATCGTCAGCAGTTGCAAGGCGGCGAAACTAAAGGCTAAGCCCCAGGCGGGAACCCAGGTGGCTACCTCGGCCCCAAGTTGTGCGGTACTGATGCCGCCGATGGCTAAGCCCAAAGACCCCCGAGGCTGTGAGTCTCCGGCTCGCCAGTTACGCACGGTTCCTGAGAGGGCATTGATGAAGACGGCGACTAAACTGGTGGCGCTGGCCTGTTGGATGGGTAAGCCCCAAGCGAGTAGGCCCGGAACCATCAAAATTCCGCCGCCGATGCCCAGGACTCCTGAGGCGATGCCGGTGATGAGTCCTAAGAAAATCAGTAGTAGTTGTCCAATCTCCATGATTAAGATTTGGGACGCGGTTGTCGGGCGAGGCGGAAGACTTCGGCGGCGAAGTCGGGATTCTCGGACAGGCGGCGAAACAGGGGCGGTAGGTCCTGGGCGTGCTGTTTGAGAAAACTCTCGTAGCGGCGAGGGGTGCGCCCGGCCAGAAACACCAGTTCTTCAGCGTTGAGGTTGAGACATTGGGCAATGGCCCGAATCACCTCTTCTTTGGCGGCGTAGTCGGCGCGATCGTTCTCGAGTTTGGAGAGGTAGGTGAAGTCTAATTCCAGTTGCTGGGCTAGGCCTCGCTGGGAGAGTCCTAATTCCTTGCGGGCGCTACGAATGACTTGTCCAAAGCTTTCTTCCACGATCTGATCCTCGGGGCTAGGGCGCAACGGTCCTCTGGGGCGATCGCCCTCGACCGGCACTTGGCCTCTTTAGTTTAGCCAGCCCTTGACAAAAAAATCAACGGTCGCTACAGTAGAGTTAGGTTGATTTAAAAATCAACACCACTAGCGAGAGCGACGCAGCAGACCCCGTCGGATTGGGTTAAGGCTCCGGCCAAGGCTCAATCCGACCTTCCTCGCCAGTGATAGATTAGATTAACCAGACACGTGAGCTAGCAACGACTTCCAGGAGAATTTTGTCGTGAGTCATGACCAGCAGAACGATAAAACAGTTCGATTTGAGCAATTTCAGGGAATTTTAGCCCGACAGCAACAGCAGGCCTATCGAGTCAGGACGCGAGAGGAAGACGTCCAACAGCATGAGGATCAGCAGTTAGTGTCTCGGGTTGCCGGTTATACGCCTGATGCCATTGTGCGGGGGTTAGCGGACCTGCAACTGGAGGTGGATACGACGGTGACTCAGTTGGGCGATCGCCTGCGAGGGGAGTTCGAGAAGCAAGATCACCTGCAACGGGCGATCGCTATTGCCCGACAACAGCAACAACAACTCCATGACATTGGCATTGTCGCCGATCACCTGTATCTGTTGCGGGGAGAACATGCCGAAAAACGACGACAACTGAGCGATCGCATCGCCCAAGAATACGAAGCCCTCGACAAACGCCGCCAGCAAACCCGCAAACGCTGGCAACAAGACCAACAGCAGCATCAGGAGATTTGGGAGAACAAACGGCAACAGCGGCAAAACCAACGGCAACAGGAAGAAGCGGATGCAGCCTATCATCAGCAACAGCAGCGACAACGGGATGCCGATGATTATGCCCGAGCTGCCCGAGAACAGGAGATCGAGTTAGCCCAACAGGGTCAGATGAAGCAGAAAGACTGGAACGCCCGAGAAGCGGTGTTAACGGCTCATCAGGCTGAGATTGAGCGCGATCGCCAGCGAGTGGCGGGCTTTGAGGAGGAGTTACAGCAAGCCTTTGAAACGGCGAAAACTGAAGCCATCCAAGAGGTTCATCGGCAGTCACGCAGCCGTCGTGAGTTGCTTGAAAAGACTTGGCAGGGACGCGAACAAGGCTATCAGGTGAAACTGGAGTCTTTAGAGGCGGTGTTGGCGCAGCAAGATAACCAATTGGCTGAGATTAGCGCTCAACTGCAAGAGGCGCGACAACAGGCGCGGGCCTTGTCGGTGCAGGCGTTTAATTAAGGGA
>LSZA01000145.1 GCA_001637315.1 Phormidium willei BDU 130791
CTCGGGCAGACGCAGCGGCATCTTGAAGTAGGCATGTTCGACCTCCGGCGTCTCCTCCGGCAGGCCGAGGTCGGTGTCCGCCAGCACGGCGCGGTAGATCGCCGCCAGCCGCCGGCGCAGATCGAGCTGCGCGTCCAGCCCGTCGATCTGGTGCAGGCCGACGAGGGCGTCCAGCTCCGGCATGGCGTAGCTGAAGCCGAGTTCGCGGTAGTCCAGCCAGCCGTCGCCCTTGCCCTTGTTGGCGATGCGCCGCGCCGCCTCGGCGGCGGCGGCGTCGCGGGCCAGCACCATGCCGCCCTGGCCGGTGGAGATGTGCTTGCGCGGCGCGAAGCTGAAGGCGGCCAGTCGCCCGAAGCTGCCGACGCGGCGCCCGGCGATGCGCGCGCCGTGGGACTGGCCGCAGTCCTCGATCACCTGGAGGCCGTGGCGCTCGGCCAGCGCCATGATCGCGGGCATCTCGGCCGGGCGGCCCCAGAAGTGCACCGGCACGATCAGCTTGGTGGCCGGCGTGATCCGCTCCGCCAGGTCGGCCGGGTCCATGTTCAGCGTGCCGGGCTGCACGTCGCAGAAGATCGGCACCGCGCCCTGCTGCACGGCGGCGATGGCGACGCTGACATAGCCGGCGACCGGCAGGATCACCTCGTCTCCGGGCCCCAGTCCGGCGGCCGCATAGGCGACGTGCAGCGCCGAGGTGCCGGAGTTGACCGCCAGCCCGTGCCCAACCCCGTGGAAGGCGGCGAAGGCCCGCTCGAAGCGCAGGGCCTGCGGGCCGCCGTACCAGCGCGACAGCTCGCCGTCGTCGAGCACCGCCACGACCTCGCGCTTGGCCGCCTCGGTGAGGGCGACCAGCGGGCGCAGCGGCGCGGGGCGGGCAGGCGGGCCGCCGTGGATCGCCAGTCGCGCGGGGCCGGTGTCGGCCAGCCGCGCGGGACCGGTGTCGGAGGGCGAAGAGGCCATGGCAGGTATCCGCGGTTGTCGCACCTCTGGCGAGTGTATATCGTCCGTCTAGGGATTCACAGGACGTTTCTCCATCATGACGCGTAGACCCCCCGCTCCGCTCCCGCTCGACGCCGCGCTGTCGGAACCGGCGCCCGCAGGCCCGGAGGCGCCCGGCCTCGGCCACCCCGGAGGCGCCGGAGACCCCGCCGACTCCGGCGAGGCGTCGGCCGCGGCCTTCTTCGCCAAGCTGCCGGCGCTGCAGGCCCTGTTTCCGGCGCTGGCGCAGGCGCAGGCCGCCGAACCGCTGGAGCACGGCGAGGACAACCACAACTATGCCGTGACTTTGGCCTCGGGCGAGAAGCGCGTCCTGCGCATCTACAAGGAGGGCACGCGCGCGCACATCGCCTACGAGCTCGCCCTGGCCAGTTTCCTCGCCGCGCGCGGCTTTCCGACGCCACCGCCGCACGCCACCGCCGCAGGCGCGTTGAGCGGCGAGGTCGAAGGCGATCCCGTGGCGCTTTTCGATTTTTGCGTCGGTCGCCACCTGGAGGACTATGCGCCGGCGAGCATCGCCACCATCGCCGCCACCGCCGGCCGGCTGCACCGGCTGACGGCGGCCTTCGGGCGGGCGCCGGCGCTGTCGGCCGAGGGGGTGGCGCGCGACCTGGTGCGTCAGGCGCTGGAAGGGCCGGCACAGCCGCGCCGGGACTGGGCGCGCTTTCGCGCCGACGTGGCGCGCTACTGGGAGCGGAACCAGACGGCGATCCAGCGCTACTTCGCCTGCCGCAGCGGCGCCATCCACCACGACCTGCACCGCTGGAACCTGCTGTTCGAGGGCGAGGAGATCGTCGCGGTGCTGGATTTCGGCGAGGTGCGCCGGGCGCCCTACATCCTTGAGGTCTCGCGGATCGGTCACTACGCCTGCTGCGATCCCGACACGCGTCTGCTGGACTTCGACCGGCTGGCGATCGCGGTCGAGGCCTACCTGGCGGAGCAGCCGGAGATCCGCCCCGACATGGCGCACCTGAAGACCGCCTTCGACTTCGCCAACTTGGTCGAGGCAATCGACTTCCTGACCACCAGCGACGCCGAGGAGTTCGCCCACGTCGACGACTGCAACAGCTACCAGGCCTTCCTGGTCAACGTGGACCGGGACTGGCCGCGGCTCGCCTGAGCCGCCGGCCGCCCCCGCCCCCGGCACGCCGTCATGTCGCTGATCCAGGTCGACCGTCTCAGCTTCTCCTACGCCGGCCGGCCGGTGCTGCGCGACGTCGCCTTCTCGGTCGGCGAGCGCGACCGCATCGGCGTGGTCGGCGCCAATGGCTCGGGCAAGTCCACCCTGCTGGCCCTGCTGGAGGGGCGCCTCCAGCCCGACCAGGGCGAGATCGTGCGCAAGCGCGGGCTGGTGATCGGCGTGATGCCCCAGGCGGTGGAGCCGGCGCGGCTGGAGGAGAGCCTCTACGCCTATCTGCAGGCCGCGCTGCCGGCCGACGAGGCCGACTGGGCCACCTGGAAGGTCGAGGTGGCGCTGGACTCGCTGGGCATCGACGCCGAGTCCTGGTCGCTGCCAATGGGCGCGCTCTCGGGCGGCTGGCAGCGGCTGATCCTGGCGGCGGCCAGCGGCCTGGCGCAGCCCGACCTGCTGCTGCTCGACGAGCCGACCAACCACCTGGACCTCAGCCGCATCTTCCGGCTTGAACGCTGGCTGCTGGAGGCGGTGGAGGTGCCCTACCTGGTCACCTCCCACGACCGCGAGTTCCTCGACGACTGCACGGACAAGACCCTGATCGTGCGCGAGGACGGGGTGCACAGCTACCGCGCCGCCTTCTCCGAGGCCTGGGCCGAGAGGCTGCGCGAGGACGCCGAGGCGCTGCGCAAGCAGCAGAAGGAGGAGGCGGAGATCCGCCGTCTGGAAACCGCGGCCAAGCGCCTGCGGGTCTGGGCGACCCAGAAGGCCCCCAACCCCAAGCTGGCGCGCCGGGCCAAGGCGGTCGGCTCGCGCGCGCGCCAGCTCCGCGAGCGCCAGACCCAGGCGCACCGCGAGCGGCGGCGCGACCTGGACCTGGAGGGCCAGCGGGTCGATCCCCACACGCTGATCCGCATCGAGAACCTGGCGGTCGCCGCGCCCGACGGCCGCACGCTGTTCCGCATCGACCGGCTCTACATCGGCAAGGGCGACCGGGTGGCGATCCTGGGCCCCAACGGCTGCGGCAAGTCGGTGTTCCTGGCGCGGCTGATCGCCTGTACGCCGGGGCTCGACGCGGCGCCGGCGGCGGACTCCAAGCTCCTCGTCAATCCGCAGGTGACGTTCGGCTACATGGACCAGCACCTGCGCGATCTGCCGGCCGACCTGCGCATCGGCCGGGCGGTGCAGGAGCGGGTCTCGATCGACCGCACCGGCCTGGTGCGCGAACTGAGCAACATCGGCATCCCGGTGCACCGCCAGGACCAGCGGTTGGGCGACCTCAGCTATGGCGAGCGCGCCCGCCTGTCCTTCCTGATCATGAAGCTGCTCAAGCCCAACGTCTTCGTGCTCGACGAGCCGACCAACCACCTGGACATTCCCGGCCGCTACCAGCTGGAGGAGGTGCTGGACGACGACAGCAAGTCCTGCCTGCTGGTCTCCCACGACCGGCGCCTGCTGCGCGGCGTGCCCAACCGCTACCTGGAGATTCGCGACGGCCGCCTGCTGGAGGTCGAGGGACCGGAGGACTTTTTCGAGCGCCTGCGCGCCCTGAGCCTGGCCGAGGAGAAGCGACAGGCGGCCAAGGGTGGCGGCGCGGCCCGGGTCCCCTCGGTCTAGCCGGGGTGGCGCGCCGGATCTTCCTCGGCGGCTGCCAGCGCACCGGGACGACTCTGCTCCAGACCCTGATCTGCGGGTCCATGCCGGTCGGCCCGATGATCGCCGAGTGCCAGTTCCTCAGCGAGCTGCTGGACCTCTGCAGCGCGGCGCAGCGCGAGTTCGCCATCTACCTGGCCGACTACTTCGGCGCGCCGGCCGCCTTCGAGGGCTTCATGCGCGCGACCGCTGGCGGGGTGCTGGAGGCCGCCGAGCGTCAGCAGGGCGGCGACCGGCCGCTGGTGCTGAAGAACCCGGAGCTGACGCCGCACTTCGCGCGCCTGGCGGACTGGGACCCGCAGGCACGCTTCCTGGTCTGCCTGCGCGATCCGCGCGACACCGTGGCCGCGCTGATCCGGGTTCAGGCGCGGCTGCGGACGCTGGGCCAGGACTCGGACCTGCGCCGGATCGGCCGCGACCCGGTCGGCCTGGTGCGCTTCATCGAGTCCTACTATGCCGGCCTGGAGACGGTGCCGGCCGAGCGCCTGCTGACCGTGCGTCTGGAGGACCTGGTGACACGGCCCCAGGCCGAGGGCGCGCGGATCGCCGCCTGGCTGGGCTTGGCTTGCGATCTGGAGGTCTTCGCCGGCGGCGGGGCACGGCCGGCCGACGCGCGCGCCTTCAGCCCCGACCGATCCGATACCTTCGCCCGCGCCTACTGGTCGCCGCACTACGCGCGCGGGCCGTCGTCGGCCGCGCTGGGCACCTACCGCGGCACGCTGAGCGCGGCCGAGATCAAAGCCGTCGAGGGCGCCGCCGCCGGCCTCAATGCGCGCTTTCCCTACTGGTAGCGGCCGGCGCCGGCGGCCTTTCGGTGAGCGGGGGGACGGGCCGCCGCTCCGCCGCCTCCAGCAGGGACAGCAGGCGGGCATCGTGCAGCCGGCCGTCGATCATCAGGCTGGTCCCGGTCTCCAGCCCGGCGTAGGTCGGCGTGAAGTCGCCCCGCACCAGGGCCCGGGCGACCGCCGGCGGGTAGTGCCGCCGCAGCTCCTCGGCCAGGCCGGAGAGACTCTCGGCCCGGAAACCGCGGTGCTGCCAGGGCTCCAGTGCCAGTCGCTCCCAGTAGGCGCGGTAGAGCGCGACGGCCTCCGCCTTGTCGCCGGCTTGGCGGTAGCACCAGGACAGCAGGTTGGGCTGCTGCTCGTGCTCCCAGGCCATGGGGTAGAGGCCGCGCTCGGCGATGAAGGCGACCATGCGCCCCATGCGGTCTTCGAGCTGGCGTTGCTTGTCGGCCCAGGACAGGCCGTCGGCCTCGTCGAAGGTATAGGTGGCGGCGAAGGAGCCGGGCACCTGGTCCTTCATCAGGCTGCGGTTGACGTCGCGCGTCTCGGCGATGCCGTAGCGGGCGCCGTCGACGCGCATGGCGCTGTGGCTGTTGAGGTAGAAGGCGTTGGGCCAGACCTCGTCGATATGGGCGGCGTTGCGGTCGATGAAGTCCAGCGTCTCGGCGAACTCGGCCTCGCTCTCGGTGGGCAGCCCGACGATGATCTCGATCCCGTTGAAGATCCCGGCCTCGTGCGCGGCCGCCAGCACCGCCTCCACCTCGTCCAGGTCGGTCGGCTTGTTGATGAACTCCAGAATGCGTCGGCTGCCGCTCTCCAGTCCCCAGACCAGGCGCACCGCGCCGGCCCGGCGCATCAGCCGCAGCGTCTGCGCGTCCATGTTGCGCGCGCTGGCGCAGTTCATCCAGTGCAGCCCCCGGTCCTGGCGGATCAGCTCCTCGCAGAACTCCACCACGAAGCGCTTTGAGAAGTTGAAGGTGTTGTCGAGCATGAACAGCGTGCCGGCGCCGGCGCGGCCGGCCGTCTCGGCCATGCGGGCCGCCGCCTCGCTGCCGGAGGCGAACTTGACCTTGCGCATCAGCGAGCATTCGCAGAAGGCGCAGTTGTAGGGGCAGCCCGTGCTGGTGTGGTAGGGCAGGGTCAGCTCGCCCTCGGGCCGCGGCAGCTCTCCTTGGGGCAGCTCGTCTCGGGGCGGCGGCGAGCGCGGGGTCCAGCGGTAGAGCTCCAGCGGCAGGCCGTCGAAGTCGGGCAGCACCAGGTCGTGCTCGGCGACGAAGGGATTGGCCTGCAGCGCGCCGGCGGACTCCAGGTAGTGCAGGCCGGGGATGGCGGCGCGCGTCTCCGGCCCGGCGCGGCCTTCGAGCACCGGCAGCAGGCGCGCCAGGGGCGTCTCGCCGTAGCCGCCGACGTAGTAGTCCAGCGCGCCGGCGCGCAGCACCCGCTCGATCTCGTAGAGGATGGGGCTGTAGGCGAAGTACTCGCCGCCGACCACCGTGGTCTTGCCCAGGCGCGTGCGCAGGTAGTGGGAGAGCGCCAGGCTCAGCACCACGCACTGGCTGTCGGCCGAGATCAGGGAGATTAGTGCCGTGTCGCAGGTCTCCAGCTCGGCCGCGGCGCAGGCCCAGGCGCAGAACTCCAACCACTCCGGGTCGGGCGGCCCGGCCAGGTGCGCCCAGAGCCGCGGGACGTCGGCCGAGAGGGCGGCCAGGCGGGCCTGTGCGGTCGCGTCGGCCTGGGCATACCAGCGCGCGTGCAGGTCGTCCTGTGCGACCTCATAGCCCAGCCCGCGCAGGTGGGCGGCCAGGATGCCGGTGCCGATGGAGGGAAAGGCCAGAGTGCCGCGGTTGACGCCCTCGCAGAGGCCGATGGTGCGGACCAGGGTGTAGCGCATGGCCGGGCTCCTTGGCGTTGTGCGCGCGGCGCCGAGTCAGGCGAGCGAGGCCGTGACCAGCTTGCAGCGGTCTTCGCGCAGCAGGGCGCCGGTCAGGCGTCCGCTGCTGTAGGCGCCGGTGTCCAGGTTGATGCGCGCGGGCAGCAGCTCGGCCTCGGCCACCGGGGTGTGGCCGTGGACGATCACCGCCTCGTGGGCGCCTTCGTGCTTGAGGAAGGGCCAGCGGATCCAGCGCAGGTCCTTGGCGCTCTGGGCGTCGAGCGGCACGTCGGGGCGCACGCCGGCATGGCAGAGGAAGTAGTCGCCCTGGCGGTGCGACAGGGCGAGGCCGCGCAGGAACCGGCGGTGGGCGGGCGGCAGGGCGCGCTTCAGCGCGGCGCTGGCCTCCAGCGCGCCGTCGATGTCGAACAGGCGCGGCGGCGGCACGCCGTAGCTCTCCAGGCAGGCGAAGCCGCCGCAGGGCAGCCAGTTCAGCGCGGCCAGCGGCTCGTCGAGGAACTGCAGCATGAAGTCCTCGTGGTTGCCGCCGAGAAAGACCGGGGTGACGGCGCTCCACGCGCCGTCGGCCAGGCGCTCGACGACGCCGGCGGAGTCGCGGCCGCGGTCGACATAGTCGCCCAGCATAACCAGCGTCGCCCGCGACCGGTCGGTCAGGCCGGCGGCCAGGTCCTGCAGCGCGTCGAGCAGGGGCGCGAGCAGATCGAGCCGTCCGTGCACGTCGCCCACGGCCAGCAGCAGCGCGTCGTCGGGCAGGTGGCCCGGCGCCGGCAGCCAGTCGCTCTGGGCAATCGCGGTCACCTGCTGACGCTCCTTTCCGCGACGCGCGCGGGTTTCCGGGCACCCTGGGGCGTCGACACTCGGATAAATGGTAGATAAGCGCGGGGAAAATCACAACAGGAAGTGGTCGCCGCGTCCGTCAGCCGCCCGGACGCGGCGGCGCGCGGCGCGGGCGCGGCGCAGCCTCCGGCCCGGCAACTTGCGGCGGGGCGGGGCAGGGTGCACCCTCCGCCTTGCGTGTGGAAAACGAGACTCACAGAAAAAAGACAAGGAGACGATGCCATGACGGTGACCCGTCCGACGCCGGAGCAGCTTCTCGAGATCGCCCAGGACCTCGGCATGTCCTTTTCGGCGGCCGATCTCGCCTTCTTCCACGAGGCGCTGGACGCCACCATGGCCCCCTACGACCTGATCGACGCGCTGCCGGACAACCTGCCGGAGGCGACCTACCCGCGCAGCCCCGGCTACCACCCGGGTCCGGAGGAGAACCCGCTGCAGGCCTGGGCCTGGAAGAGCGAGGTCAAGGGCGCCGACAGCGGGCCGCTGAAGGGCAAGCGCGTGGTGCTCAAGGACAACGTCTGCCTGGCCGGCGTGCCGATGCGCAACGGCTCGAACCTGCTGGAGGGCTACGTGCCCAATCTCGACGCCACGATCGTCACGCGCATGCTCGATGCGGGCGCGACCATCGTCGGCAAGGCGGTCTGCGAATACTTCTGCCTGTCGGGGGGCAGCCATACCTCGCAGCCGGGGCCGGTGCAGAATCCGCGCCGCCCCGGCTACTCGGCCGGCGGCTCCTCCTCGGGCAGCGGCGCGCTGGTGGCGGCCGGCGAGGTCGACATGGCGATCGGCGGCGACCAGGGCGGTTCGATCCGCATCCCGGCCGCCTACTGCGGCATCTACGGCATGAAGCCGACCCACGGCCTGGTGCCCTACACCGGCGTGATGCCGATCGAGAACACCATCGACCATACCGGCCCGATGACCGCCAACGTGGCTGACAACGCGCTGCTGCTGGAGGTGCTGGCCGGGCCCGACGGGCTCGACCCGCGCCAGTACGACGTGAAGACGGCGCGCTATACCGAGGCGCTGGACAGGGGCGCGCAGGGGCTGAAGATCGGCGTGCTGACGGAAGGCTTCGGCCATCCGGTCTCTCAGGCGGAGGTCGACGCGAAGGTGCGGGCGGCGGCGCAGACGCTGGGCGGCCTCGGCGCCACAATCGAGGAGGTCTCGATCGAGATGCATCGCCTCGGCCCCGCGATCTGGACCCCGATCGCCCTGGAGGGCCTGCAGTGGCAGATGATGCACGGCAACGGCATGGGGATGAACTGGAAGGGACTCTACACCACCTCGCTGCTCGACGCCGTGGCCAACTGGCGCAGCCGCGCCGACGAGCTGTCGGACACGCTGAAGATCTCGATGCTGGTGGGCGAGTACGCCATCCGCCACCACCGCGGCCACTTCTACGCCAAGAGTCAGAACCTGGCGCGCAAGCTGAAGGCCGCCTACGACGCGGCGCTCGCCGACTACGACCTGCTGCTGATGCCGACCCTGCCGTTGACGGCGACCAGGCTGCCGGAGCCCGACGCGCCGAAGGGTGACATCCTGGCGCGCGCCTTCGAGATGCTGCCCAACACCGCGCCCTTCGACGTCACCGGCCATCCGGCCATGGCGGTGCCCTGCGGCCTGTCCGACGGTCTGCCGGTCAGCATGATGCTGGTGGGCAAGAGTTTCGACGAGGCGACGATCTATCGGGCCGCCGCCGCCTTCGAGGCGGCCGGCGACTGGACCCGGATGTAGGCGCGGCGCCGCGCGCGGTCTTGGAGACGCACCCAGGGCGCCTCTTCTTTGCGGCGCCCTGGGTCAGGAGCCGCTTTCGGCGCCAGCCCCTTCGCTGTCGGCGCGGCGGCGGTATTCCCGGTCGAGCAGGGACATCCGCAGGGTCGAGAGGTAAGCCTCGCCCCGCTTGACGTTCTCGCGCAGGCGGCCCTCCAGCACGAAGCCGAGCCGCTCGTAGAGGTGGCGGGCCGGATTGTCCTCGTGCACGTCGAGCCAGAGGCGGTGGAAGCCCAGCGTCTCGAAGCAGAAGCGCTGGGCCGCCCGGAGGGCCCGGCCGCCGACGCCCTGGCCCTTGCGGGTGACCACGAGCCGGCGCAGCAGCAGGCTGCGGTCGGGGGTCTCGAGCCCCTGCAGGATGACGTAGCCGGCCGGCGGCGCCTCGCCCTCGGCGAAGAGGGTGAAGTGCGCGCAGTCGTCCGAGGCGATACAGCGCGCGTGGTCCTCGTGCGACCACTGCCCGACGAAGTCGCGGTTCTCCGGCGCCGCCTCGGCGGCCCGGACGAAGCCGAGGTCGGCGTGCCGCGTCGGCCGCAGCTCCAATCCCTCGACCTTCAGGGTGGGTGTGGTCATGCCCGCCGCTCCCTCGGCCCGCGACCTCTGGGCCATCCTGCCCCTCGCGCCCCTTTTCCGGGTGGTCTTGGCGTCGATCGGCCGGCCGCTCGGCAGCGTAGCGAAGACGGGCGGCGCCAGGCAAAGGCCCGGGCGGCGACTCAGGCTCCGGGCTCGGGCATGACGGCGTCGAGGAAGGCCAGACTGCGGCGCCAGGCACGGGCGGCGCTGTCCGGCGCGTAACTGGCCCGCTGGTCGCAGTTGAAGCCGTGGCCGGCCGGGTAGAGATGCAGCGGCAAGGCGGGGTGGCGACGCCGGAAGGCCGCGACGCCGTCCAGCGGGATGCCGGCATCCTCCCGGCCGAAGTGCAGCAGCACGGGACAGCCCGGCGCCTCCTCGGCCAGGCGCGGCACCTCGCCACCGTAGTAGGAGAGGCTGGCGGCGAAGCCCTCCAGGCGGGTCGCTGCGGCCCAGGCCAGGCTGCCGCCCCAGCAGAAGCCGATCGCGGCGACCGCCGCCGTGCGCTCGGCCAGGGTCGCGCGGGCCGCCGCGACGTCCTGCAGGGCGGTGTCGATGGCAATCTGCTGCTTGAGCGCCTTGCCCCGCTCGATGTCGGCGGCCTCGTAGCCGAGCGTCACCTCGCGGGCCGCGCGGTCGAACAGCGCCGGCGCCAGCGCCGCCCAGCCGGCCTCCGCCAGCCGGCCGCAGACGGCCTGGATGTGACTGTTGACGCCGAAGATCTCCTGCAGGACGACGACACCGCCCTGCGGCGCGCCGGCGGGCAGCGCCTGGAAGGCGGCGAACCGATGTCCGTCGGCGGCGGTCAGGGTCAGTCGGTCGGTCGTGACGGTCATGCGGCGCCTCGTTTCGATATCAAGGGGCGGCGGCCGAGGGTGCGGCCCGCGCGGTCGCTATCCTTGTAGAGCAAGCCGCCGGGTCGGGAAAAGGCGACGGCCGGCGCGCCGCGCCCCGCGGCTGGCGCGCGGCGTCAATCCATGCCGGAATGGGCGGGACGATGTACGCGTCAACCTCGCGGGAGTAGGCCGTGTCACCGCCAGATGCCTTCGCCGCCGGCGCCGCCTTCGTGGACGGCGCCTTCGTGCCCGTCGGGCAGGCCAGCGTTTCGGTCCTCGACTGGGGCTTTACCAAGTCCGACGCGACCTACGACGTGGTCCACGTCTGGCGCGACGGCTTCTTCCGGCTCGACGCGCACCTCGCCCGCTTCGCCCGCTCGCTGGCGGCGTTGCGGCTGGAGATCCCCTACGACGCGGCGCAGCAGGCCCGGATTCTGGCGGGCTGCGTGCGGCGGGCCGGGCTGAGCGAGGCCTATGTCGCGCTGGTCGCGACCCGCGGCGTGCCGCTGCCCGGCATGCCGCGCCGGCCGAGCCTGATGACCAACCGCTTTCTCGCCTACGCCATCCCCTGGGTCGACGCCCTGCCGCCGGAGACACAGACCCGCGGCGCGCACCTGGTGGTCGCCGAGACGCCGCACCGCATCCCGCCGGACAGCATCGATCCGACGGTCAAGAACTACCACTGGGGCGACCTGGTGCAGGGTCTCTTCACGGCCGAGGCGGCCGGGGCCGACAGCGTGCTGCTGCTCGACCGGCAGGGCGACGTGACGGAGGGGCCCGGCTTCAATCTCTTCGCGGTGCGCGACGGCCGGGTCCTGACGCCGGCGCGCGGCGTGCTGGAAGGGGTGACGCGCCAGACCGTGCTGGAGATCTGCGCCGAGCTGGGCGTGTCGGCGCAGGCCTGTCGCCTGCGGCGGGCCGACCTGCAGGCCGCCGACGAGCTCTTCGCCTCGACCACGGCCGGCGGCATCGTCCCGGTCTCGCGCATCGACGGCCGCATCCTGTCGAACGACCGCCCCGGCCCCCTGACCCTCCGCATCCGCGACACCTACTGGGCCTGGCACGCGCGCGAGCGCTACCGAACGCCCGTGACGGCACTGCTGTAGGCGGTGTTCGAAAGGGCCCACGACGTGGGTTGAACGATCCCGAGAAGCCTGCCGCCGGCCGTCCGACTCAGGGCGGGCCGTCGCGCGGGAGGAGGCGGCGGCGTCGAGCGCCTCTGGGAGCAACTCCGGGCGCGACTCCCTACGACCGTAATCCGTTCCAGCCGCTGCCCTAGGTGCCGCGGCCCCGCGTCCCGCCGGTGCTCCGGCGCGCGCCATCCCTGTCGTCGCCGTCCCTGTCGTCGCCGTCCCTTGCGGGCGGCCGCAGCTTCGCCTTGGCGTAAGGGGATTGACAGTTCTCCATAACCGGTGGCCCAATGTGACCAGACGGTCACATAAGCGTCTGGGAGAAGCAGAATGACGAGCCTGGTGCAGGGCGCGATCACGCGCCGATCGGTTCTGAAGTCGGGGGCAGCCTTGGGGGCCACGTTGGGGGCAGCCTTGGCGGCGGCGGCCTTGCCGGCCGGGCTGGCCCGTCCGGCCGCGGCGGCGCCCTCGCTGCGCATGG
>LSZA01000146.1 GCA_001637315.1 Phormidium willei BDU 130791
TGTGCGCTTTGCTGGGGCTGTCTACGTGCTGCACGCCTTTCAAAAGAAATCGAAGCGCGGCATAGCGACACCGGAGGCCGAGCTGAACTTGATCGAGCAGCGCCTCAAGCGAGCGAAAGAGGATTACGAGCGATGGTCAAGAAGCAGGAAACCGAAAGCCCGGTGACGCCGGGCAGCGGCAACGTGTTTGCCGATCTGGGCTTCGCCGAGCCCGAGGAGGAGCTGGCCAAGGCGCAGCTCGCGAGCCATATCCGGCAGATCATCAAGCGCCGCGGCCTGACTCAGGTCGCGGCCGCGTCGCTGATGGGCATCGACCAGCCCAAGGTTTCCGACCTTCTCAACGGACGGCTCGCCAACTTCTCCAGCGACCGCCTGATGCGCCTGCTTACCGCGCTGGGTCAAGACGTGGAGATTGCGATCAAGGCGAAACCGCGCAACCGCGCCCATGGGCGCATCCGGGTTGTCGAAGCGGCGCGTGCGTGAAACAGAAAAGACTCATCAGCCACGAAAATCGGTGGTTTTGGGAGTGCACCTCCTTGGAACCAAGAGGCGCCCACAAAAGTTCGCTGCCGAGCAGCGCGCCGGCCGACGGACAAGTCGAACCGCGGTGTACCTGAAGTGATAGGCCGGCGTAGCCGGGTCGGCCTCGGTCAACCCGCCGGCTCCGGCGGCGGCAATGCCAGGGGCCGGTTGGGCCATCGCAGGCCGTGGGTCACCGATCGCCGCACCTCCCGGCCCACGGCGCGGCTGAGCAGCTCCTCCATCTGGAGGACCGGGGCGATGGGCTCCCAGACGAGCCGGACGGCGGTCCCTCGGTCGCGGCTACCGCCTCCGGCGATCTGCCAGCGCTCGACCCGCCGCCGGTGGTTCTAGCGCCGGGCGATCTCCTCGACGTAGCGCTACAGGTACCGCCGGCTGACTTGGTGCCAGACGCCGACCATGGCGCGCTCGATCATCGCGGCGAAGGATTCGGCGTGGTTGACGTGCGCCTGGTCGCATGGGCGGGTGTATTCGTGGGCGCTGTGGTTCATCGGATGGTGGGTTTCGAACTT
Source organism: Phormidium willei BDU 130791 (assembly GCA_001637315.1). Classification (GTDB taxonomy): domain Bacteria; phylum Cyanobacteriota; class Cyanobacteriia; order Cyanobacteriales; family Geitlerinemataceae; genus Sodalinema; species Sodalinema willei. Next base: position 1,053 of record LSZA01000146.1, read on the forward strand.
CTCGGCGACGCGCTTGTAGATCGAGGCGCTGTCGGTCATCAGCCGCGAGTTCAGGTCGCACCAGCGCGTCAGGAGTTCCTCCGCGACGTCCGAGTTCGCCCGTAGGACGTGCTGCGCCCTGGCATGACCGACGCGTGAAACCGCGACGAAGACGATGGGCTTACGGGTGCCGCGGCCGCGGGGGTTATGGACGTGACGGCGGCGTTTCGGCTTGCCCCCGACGAAGACCTCGTCGGCCTCCACCACCCCGGCCAGGCGCGGCAGCATCTCCTGGTGTCCGACCATCAGTTCGCGGATGGCGTGGAGCATCTTCCAGGCAGTGTTCTGCTTGACGCCCAGGATCCTGGACATGACCACGGAGGAGATGCCCTTGCTCGAGGTGACGATCAGGAACATGGCCGACAGCCAGGTCCGCAGGTCGAGCTTGGTGGCGTGCATGGGGGTGCGGGTGGTGACGCTGAACTGCGCCTGGCAGTCGCGGCAGTGGTAGAGACCCGCGCGCCGGCGGGGGTTGTTCAGCGGGAGGCTGTCGAGGCTGCCGCAGTGCGGGCAGTACCGCCCCTCGCGCCAGACGATCTGCTCGATGAACTGCCGTGCGTGCGCCTCGGATGGAAAGCGCCGCCAGATGTCGCAGGCGGACCGGATCCGTGATGACATCTGCTCCGCCTCGTGCCCGCACCCTGCAGGCCCCCTACATCTACCCTGGAAGACAGACCTAGCGCCAGAGTCCTGCCAAACCCTGAATCCCTGCGGCGGGACAAGGCAATCTGCTTTCTTCGTGGCTAATTGGGAGAAAGAATCAATACAAACAGGGCACTGAATCCCTCGGCAGACACCTTGCTACAGCAGGGAAGGACACCTCCCAGAGAACTGCTCACAACTCTATTCGAATATACTTTTATTAACTTGCAAACCAAAGTAGCATTCGCTACCCATGCGGCAGGTTAGATCTCATAACCTCAGATCCTGGTTGTAGTCATGGCTGCAGCCGAATTCTCATCTCGTGGAATCAATGTCACCAGTAAAACGAAACATCTACGCATTTGTCGGTCACCGCTATTTTAGGAACTCGGTGTTCCACTATGTTTTACTGGTGCCCCTCTACATTTCGTCAGGTTTGAGCGTAGTCGATATCGCGCTCATAGAGGCGACCTACTGGACGGCCAAGAGCGCCTCAGACATCCCGACCGGATATCTAGCCGACCTGTTCGGCCCACGTATCTCTGTAATTGTGGGAAGCTGCCTGGTCCTAGTCGGCTTCGCCATGATCGCAACCGGACAAGTATGGCTAGAGTTTGCCTTTGGCGTCGCCGTTCTGGCCGTCGGACACGCTTTCTGTAGTGGTGCTGACTCCGCAATGATCGCCAACGCGCTAGAGCGTGAAGGAGCGGCAGACGCCTATCCGCGAGCGGAGACCTTGGGTTGGGCCGCCCGCAATCTTGCGCTTGCGATTGCTTGTTTACTCAGTTACGGGCTGGTACAAGTAATATCGCTTCGCGATATAGTTCTGCTAAGCGCGGCGTTTACAATCCCAGCTATTCTTTTGCCGCTGCTGGTCTCTGCAGGGCCTCGCACAATACAGGAAGCAGGTCTACGCACCCGGGTTGTATCGTTGTTCCAAGGCCTTCGCCTTTCAGCTCATCGTGCGGCCGGACCGGTTGCTATCTTCGTGTTCCTGCTATTGGTGGATTTCCTTGGTAACTGGCTCTTCCAGTTTGTCATGTCTGTTCAAGGTATCGAGCCAAGATGGTTTGGAGCCGCCTATGCAGTTGTGTTGGGAGTTTCGACTGGTGCGCTGTGGCTTGGCAGGCTCCTAGAGTCGCGCAGTTTTTCGGCATCCGTCACCATTCTGTTGCTCCTGGCTGTGGCCTACTACTTGTCCATGGCCTTGGGCGTCTCGCTCGATGGAGTGCCCGGCCTTGTCTTAATTGGCTTCGGCCTGACATGCTACGGTATACTTCGAGGACTTTACTTTCCGATCATGCGGACTGAGATTTCCCGTCGCTCGCAGGCTGAAGTCCGTTCTACAGTTCATTCCGCTGCGACCTTTCTGGGTGGCGCTGTGCTGGCAGCCATCAATCCGTTAGTGGGCGTAGCAATCGAGCTTACTTCATTGCCTCTTGTCCTTTTTGGCCTCGGTCTCGTTACGGGGCTGTTACTGCTTGTTTTTCTAAGCCGCTACTACCTCATCGCCGTAGCACGTGCGCTGCAACAGCGCGACGGTCAACGACGGCTATAGCAAATTCGCCTAGAGTAGAGACGCGACCAACGGCGGCCCACCCATGATCCGTGGCACGAAATCGCCGTAGTCCATGAAGCTACCGTCGGGCTCCGATCGGGGACTGAGAAGTTCTGCAGCCTCAGCCGCGGACCGATCCCCAACCAGTTTCGACAGATGGTTCAAGCTGTAGTAGAGCGCCGGTCGTGTACCATAGCGGTTGCAGAGTTCAGTTAGTCGGTCGACGTCGATCTCATCGCTGAACTGCGCATAGAAGGCAATAACATCCACGAATGATCGGTAAGTGTTGGCGTTATTAATGAATAGCTCAGAATAACAGCGAGCAGCGAGAAACCAGAACATCTCGGTAGCACCCTGACAAGTGATTGAGGCTCCAAACTCGGGTGCGTTTACTTGCCTCAGATTACGCCAGACATCGTCAAGATCGAGCCCGACGGCAAGGTTGAAGTGTAGGTCGAAGGCCAAGACAAGATATACAGACGCACCTTTCGGCAATATAGTTTTTCTCTCTAGGTATTCGAGGATGAGTGGCCGCATCGAACTCAGAGCTGGACAAGATAAAAATTGTACGAATGGTGCTGTTTCGTAGTGGTTTACTTCTGCTTCGGCGATAACCGCAGGAGAAAGCCGTTGCAGCTGCAATCCATTCCGATCGACGTTGGCCTGGACATAGCCAAGGTGCTCCATGACCTGCTTGGATGTGTCCAAGTCTGTAGGCTTAATCAGGAGGTCAAAGTCATAGATTTCCCGCGCTAACTTTGGTCCGTGTACCGAAAAGATCAGATCAGCGCCCTTCAAGACCATGACCTCAATTTCATTGCGCTCAAGACTCTCCACGACCTGGAAAAGATGAGGCAGAAAAGCCTCTTGAACTCTCTCAGTTACCGTCGCGAGCTCTTGAGCGATTTCACTGATAGGTGTGTCCTTTCTCTCGATATGTCGAGCGAAAGCAGGCATGAGGCGAAATCGAATGGCCTGCCGCATAACATGTTGCCACTCGGCTTCGTTGCGTGGCCGCCAAGAGTCAAGCAACCGCTCGACCGCCGGATCCAGTCGGGGATTCCTATAAGCACTCAGCACCGCACCGAGCAAGAAACGGTTGGTGTTGTAATGCATGTCGAGAACTCCCCGCCTAAGAGACAAATGGCCGTTGGTTCAGTCCACGCGATTGGCCAAACGGTGGCCGAGGACAACGGCATCAAGGCCATCAACAAGGCTCTCGCCGATCCGAGACTGCGCTTCCTCCGTCATTGCCCCGATGTGAGGAGTCAACACGGCGGTCTCAATTGTAGTCAAGCGCGACGCCTTTCCCTCAAAGGCGTGAACATCCAAAGCCGCACCTGCTAGATGTCCCGCCTCTAGAGCGTCCGCTAAAGCGTTCTCATCTACAATGCCGCCGCGAGACACATTGACTAAGTAGGCTCCTTGTCGCATCAAGGCGATCTCTTGGGCCGAAATGAGATTCTGTGTGGCAGCTGTCAATGGTAGATGCAGAGAGATAGCGTCGCAGCGCCTAAGTAACGATGGAAGAGGCCTTAGTCCGATACCTTCCTCGCGGAGAGCCTCTCTCCGGTCCACGGTAGGCCGTGCGATGCAACCCTCTACCTGCATGCCGAAAGCTCGAGCAAGTTTCCCCACGCGTCTGCCTATTTCTCCAACGCCAACAAGCCCTAACCGTCGTCCAGTCAGTTCTCGTCCCACCAAGGCGGACTTAAGCCACATGCCCCGACGCATCTGTCTGTCAGCTTCTGTGATGCGGCGCACGGCTGACAACAAGAGGCCAATGGCGAACTCGGCGACCGATACTGCACTCTGGCTTGGGACGTTAAAGACGACGCATCCGATCTCACGCGCAGCATCAAGATCGATGTTGTCAACTCCAACTCCCGCTCGGGCAATAACCTTCAGATTCGGCGCAGCGCGAAGTATCTCGCCATCGAGCACGACACCGCTGCGAAGCACAACGGCGTCACAGCTTTGTAGCATCTCAGCCAGCTCCAGCGGAGGTGGACTGATATGCAGTTGCACATCGAAGCGCTGTCGGAGTGTTTCTAGGGTGGAGGGGTGCAGGGGATCTACGACGAGCAGACGCGAGATGCGTCTTGCTCGATCCACCGTAGACAAGCTATTTGTCAATGCGTCGCGTCCATCCATTTCCGCCGCACCTGCTCCAACACCATGGCGCTGAGGATTGGCTCTGCATGCGGAAGATCATGAGCGATCAGTTCCGCTGCGAGTGTGACGAAATCCCACCTAGCTGCCTCGTCGCAAAGGTCTCCAAACTGGGTCGCTATCTCCCGCAGTGTCCAGTTCTCACCAAACTCTAGTGCCTGGAGCAATTGGTGTGTCTGATGGTCGCCCCGCTGCCGAAGCCGTTCCGCAACTTCCGAGATATCAATCGAGTGAGCTGGCGTCTGGCCCTCGAGAAGCCGCCCCACTCGGCGAACCGCACTAGTGCGATCACTGCCGAGTGCCGCCGCAGCCTCCAACCAGAGTGCAGTGCGTTCGTTCTCGTCGAAAAACAAACCCTGTTCACGCACGATATCAGCAGGTTCGTCGGCTGTGTGCACGAAGCCGATCATACGATTCTTCATGCCAATAGCACTTCGCAGGTGGTACGGCTCGCGACGCCTCTCATCTGTGGGCCCCTTCAAGCCCCACAGGCGGACGGACGCCGGTATTATCAATTCAGGTTTTTGATCTTCCAAGATGATAAACAGTGAACTACAGCGTTGCGCGACGTAGAGGTGCAAACGGATGCGGTCGACGGTAGCTTTGTTCCATTGATACTGCCATAACGCACATGCCATTGGCTGGGAGAGAAGAAGTGGCCGCGCCACGAGCGGTACGAAACCTTCCCGGCGCAGAACCGTGAGAACAGCATCCAGCCTCCGCCCAGCGATTGCCTCAGGCTTTAGTACAATAGTTGCCGTACGATGTAATAGACGTTGGACTTGCGAGTGAAAGATATCTGGGAAGGTAGCCCAAGCCTCTCGGAAAGCAGCCTCTCGGGAGAAGAGTTCTCGCTTACGGTGTTGGCAGGTCAAACGATCCCACGGAATCGCCCGGCTTCCGCTTTGCACTTTCGCAAATGTCGCGCGTCGCTTAGGCGAGGTTGGCATCGGTCAAGGGTAGGTCGCTATCGACTGCAAAGACTGACGCCTCCGGTCGAGGAATGAGCATCTGTTGCGCACGATCGCAGACGACTTCGATCAACGCCGGACCGGGTCTGGTTAGAACCGAAGCTACCGTTTCATCAATCTCTGTGACGCTCGCTATTAGAGCGTAAGGAAGCTCGAATGCAGCGGCCACCTTTTGAAAGTCTAGGATCTCAAGCGATTCTGTGTACCGCCCGCCACAGAAAGCGTCCTGAGAGTCGCGAATAGATGCATACCCACCATTGTTAATGACAAAAACCTTGACCTCAAGTTCGTGCTCCGAAAGCGTTCGTAACTCCTGAATATTCAACTCAATCGAGCCGTCTCCGGTTATCGCGAGAATGCGGGAGTTCGGAGAAGTGGCAGCAGCACCGATCGCCAGAGGAAGCGTCATCCCCATTGTGGCGAACGTGCCCGACGTCAGCTCTCTCTGGCCGCGTTCGAAACGTAGCGCCTGACCAGTAATGTAGTATGCGCTCCCTGCGTCGCTGATAAAGATATCATTTGGCTCGCTGTACGCCTCGAGACGTTCAATAAAATGATACGAGTTAATGGGGTCTCCACGATCGTGCTGACCCACCGTTCTCCGAGTTGACTTGAGTGCTTCACAGCGGGACAGCCAGCTCGCTGGCGCCCTCACGCTCTGGCGCTCGAGAGCATCTGTAAGGCTGCGTAGGACAGCGCAGACATCCCACCGGAGAATAGCATGGTAGTGCATCCCGGGTTTGCGGATTTCCGTCTCATCTATTTCGACCACAACGAGCTTCGCATCGTCTGCGAAAGCGTCGAGGTCTTCGTTTACAAACCCCGGGCCGAGACTCGCGCCAAATGACACGACCAAGTCGGCCTCGCGAGCAATGGTCGCATTCGCTGGGCGCCCTCGAACGCCACCCAACCCCATGTTCCACGGCAGAGAATAGTCAAACAAGTCTAGCGCAAGCCGAGTCGCCAAGACGGGAGCTCCCAGTGCTTTAGCAAGGCGATGGGCGTGCTTTGAAGCTCCGCTTTGACGGACGCCCTGACCGAAAATAAGGACCGGTCGCTGGGCCTCGCGCAAAAGGTTCACAACCGCCTCGACCTCCTGCTCCAGATCTGAACTCACACCGGCGACCATGCGCGCTGCGAGAGGCGGCTCGAATCCGATCAGCGACTCTGGCTCTACCTCAGCACTTTGGACGTCTAGGGGGATGTCGAGCCAAACCGGGCCTGGGCGTCCGTTCATGGCGTGCCAGCTGGCCCTCTCCAACTCCTGTCGGACTGTCTTTGGATCGTGGATGACAGTAGCATATTTTGTAATACTCTGGACTAGATCGACGATGTTGAACCCCTGAAGTCCAAAGCTACGGTTCTCCGGTACATAGTGCCGTCTCTCCACCTGTCCCGAAATCACCATGACCGGAACTGAGTCGACCCAGGCCTCTGAGATACCGCCGATCGCATTAATTCCTCCAGGGCCCGTCGTCACGACAGTTGCGCCCATGCGACCCGTCAGCTTTGCCGAGGCCATCGCCATAACTGCTGCGGCAGCCTCGTGTCGCGCGCAAAGATAAGACAGGTTGGGGTGGTTCGCGAAGGCGTCGTCCAAGTAAATCGAACCAGTACCGGAGAGCATAAAAACGGTTCTCGTGCTGTGCAACGCGACGAAGTCGGCTACGAAGTCGGCGACGCGCATGTCTCCCTCCCTTTCTTGACGGCCGGCTCTCTGTCCAACTCGCTCAACAGGCGTTCGTTAAAGCGCTTCATACGCACAAGAGCTTCGTCGATGGTGGCATCATCGGCTCCGGCGTACGCCAACCGGACATGTCCCCGGCCACCGACACCAAAGTAACTTCCTGGTAGGAGACACACGCCTTCTTCCTGTAACAACCGTCGCGCATACATCTCATCATCGACTCCCGGAATGTCGAGCCGCGCAAAAAGATAGAATGCACCGTCCGGCCAACCACAGCTCAATCCGGGCAACGCGTTCAGGCCATGAACGAGGCGATCACGGCGAAGACGCAACATCGGCAGCAGTTCTTCCTCAACTTCTGCTGTTGACGCTATTGCTTGGACGCCACCACGTTGTATGAAAGCTGGCAGACAAGACAGAACGGTCTGCAGCAAGAGGCTCATTTTCTCTGCGAGCTTGGGCGGCGCAATGGCATATCCCAGACGCCAGCCGGCCATCGCGTGAGACTTCGAGAGGCTACCAAGAATTACGCTACGTTCCCGGCAGAAGTCAAAACGCGCAGGAGACTCGTGCTGGCCGTGATAACGTAGGCGCGCGTAGACTTCGTCGCAAAGCAAGAAGAGATCGTACTCAGCCGCCAGTTCAGCGATCGCGCGCGCATCCTCAGCGTCGAGACAAGCGCCAGTGGGGTTGTGCGGCGTGTTGACTACGATTAGCCGCGTCCTAGAAGTGATCTTTCGGCGGATGTCAGCGGCCTGCATGCGAAAGCCCTTCTCCGGACGCAGACGGAGTGGCACAGAAAGTACACCCGCACACGAAAGCACGGATGAGTAGGTAGGAAATCCTGGATCTGGAATGATCGCTTCCTGACCAGGTTCCGCGACGCAGCGCACCACCCACTCAACAGTCGCGTTGGCAGGCGTAATCAGGATTTGATCCAAATCGACCGAGACACCGTGGGTCTCATAAGCATAGTCGACGATGGCTTCACGTAGTTCCAGAAGGCCTCGAGAATCTGTGTAGTTCGTCTCACCGCCGTCAAGCGACGCCTTGGTGGCTGCTACAGCACCAGCGGGGGACTGAAAGCCAGTCAGATCACCGATCTCGAATCGCATGACGCTCCGACCATTACGCTCCATCTGCTGAGCTTCGGCCAAAAGTCGAAACATCGGCTGGCCTACAAGGTCGTTAGCAGTCCTAGAGAGGTTTGGCATTTCTTAGCCTCATATTCTCTTTTTCGGGCATCTCAGAAGACTTCTTCGTAGATTGCACGGATGGTCGGTTTGCCAATGTCAGGAATAGGATCGTTCTCTAGATTGCCGCTGACGTTCTCCACGAGGCACTGAATATCCTCTTCCCGATAGCCGACTTGGCTCAGGCGTGCGCTCATGCCAACTTCATCGATCAGTTCGGCTAGCCGCGCGACACCATCTTTCGCACCGAGCAGTGTTGCGATCTCGGCGAAGGCGTCCGGTGCTGCAATTGCGACTCGTCTAAGCCACGCGGGATAGATGATTGCCAAGCCACGCGCGTGGCTCAGGTCGACCCGCGTAATTGAACCCATTGACTGCTGCAGTCGGTGCGGCAAGCACGAGCTTGCTGTGGCAACGTTCAATCCGCCAATAAGGGCGGCCATCGCCAACCTGTCTCGCACAGAATGGTCCACGGTACCGGCAGCGACGCGCGGTAGACCGTGCTGCAAGAGTATGATCGCCTCCCTGGAAAGCGCTCTGCTGATAGGGTTGGACATGCGAGCGAGATAGCTTTCTATCGCATGTGTAAGTGCATCGAAGGCGGTCTCCACTGCCACCTCCGGCGGAGCGCCCTCCGTGAGTTCTGAATCGACTAAAGCGACTTTTGGAAATAGATCCTCGCCACGGATCCCAGACTTAAACTTCCGTTCTACGTCGAGAATTATGGCGCCCTTAGTAACCTCCGAGCCAGTGCCTGCAGTGGTCGGCACTGCCACGATCGGCCTTGCCTTCGGGTGGGACACGAGCGTCTGTCCGACTAGTGGACCGCAGGGCCCATGCATAGCCCCAGCGGCAATTGCCTTTGCAGCGTCAATGGCACTTCCGCCACCGAGACCGGCAATCACGTCAATACCGAGTCCGTTTGCCAGCTTTGCTCCAGCATCGACTTCGTCGGAACGCGGATTGCGCGAGATGTCGTCAAACACGAATGTTTCTACGCCTGCGGACTGAAGTGAGGCAACGGCGCGCTGCAAATGGCCGGCTGCACGCATTGCGCGTCGTCCTGTCACCAGCAGACACCTTCGACCATGCTGCGCTGTCAGCTCCCCCAGTTCTGGCAAGCGTCCGCGACCAAAAACGATGCGGGTAGGCGTCGAGTAGTCGAAGTTCACGGCTGGTGGTTCCGGCTTTGTCGCACCGCACGCAACGCAGATAGGAGCGCGCTGTTGCCGGTCGCTAACAGCTCCAGCGCTGAGCCACCTCCGACGGACGTTGGACCGACGAAGGCAAGGTCGGCGACACTGTCACCTCCGACAACAAGGCAGTTGCTCGGCCTCTCCCCAAACAGTCTAGAAAACGCTCGACTGCTGCTGCGAAAACCAGCACTCGCCAACCCTGGTGTTCCGGCGAGCAAGACGCGCCCGCCCTGATAGATTGCGTCTCTTATCGGCACCATCACGGTGTCGTCGAGCACTATGTCCACAATCGCGAAACCTCCTGGCACCGGGTCACCGAAGCGGATCTCGCGCGTTTCGGCCCAGCCACCACCTGCTCCGCGAGCTACAACGAGTCGTTCCGGAAAGAGAATGCGTGCGCGGTTGCGGCGTCCTAGGATTCGGCGGACTTTCGTCAGCGTTTGTTCCGGGCTCTCGCCGAAGTTGGAGGCACCAACAGAAAAACCAAGTACGGCCAGACACTGGACTAGTACCGTTCCTGTGGGCACAACGACATCATAGCTTTGCGTGAACCCCTCCAAACCGAGTCCCACTTTCTCCTTCTTAACGCCGCCGAGCACAGCAACCCTGCGACGCTGCCGACTATAGCCTGCCCAGTCATTCAACCGGGCCATCTCGTGAACCACGCCATTTGCGAGATAGCCCGGAAGATGTCGAAGAAGGCCGACATTCGAGGCATGAGTACGATGCGCCTTGGAGAAACCTCCCAGCGCAACGTAGTGCCCCAGGCGGGCAAATTGCCCTGAAAGCGCTCTGCAGTTCGTCTGCTCGCCGACATACATTCGCGTGTTGCCGAAGACTGCCGCCTCACCGGGCCGCAGTCGCTGCGCAGCGTCCTCGGCTTTGGGCCCGCATGCCGCTTCAAAATAGCGGACTCGCCTGCCTAGTTCCTTTGATAGATAGGCGGCGGCGTGATCCTGTGGCTGAACGGTATTGTCATCGCGGCTTCCCTGATGAGACAAAATCGCCACACGGGCGCCTGCTTCCAAAAGAAACCGAAGATCATCCAGTTCGCAGTCGATCCTCCGGTAGTCGCCACTAGTGCAGGCTACGTTGAAGCCAGCTGAATAAATCCACCGCTCTCCAGGCGAGACGGCGCATTCCCTCAGCAGAGGAAGAGCGCACTTACTGGGCTCTACGCTAGGCGTCACGGTCTCGAGCAACGCCTCGCTCACGATACGACCTCTGTTTCAACCGTATGAATATCATTCACGCGCTGACCATGGAGGTCGTAGTAAAACAGCATCGGTCTTGGGCGTGGTGTCAGACGGCTATACGTCTCATGTAACCCGTTGCGATTCGTTAGGCGCGCCCTCTCGGCATAGCGTATTGCCTTCAGCACCTGAAGAGCGCTTTGAAGCTCGTCGTTGACGACGATGTAGTCGTGTTCGCTGTAGAAGGCGAGGTCTTGCCGCCCCATTTCGAATTTGAGCCTAAAACGGGACTCGTCCTC
>LSZA01000147.1 GCA_001637315.1 Phormidium willei BDU 130791
CTCCTCCTCGCCGGCGCCGACCACCCCCAGGTTGGGGTGCAGGGTGGTGAAGGGATAGTCGGCGACCTTCGGGCGCGCCCGCGAGACCCGCGCCAGGAAGGTGGACTTGCCGGCGTTGGGCAGGCCGATCAGGCCGGCGTCGGCGATCAGCTTGAGGCGCAGCCAGACCCACAGCTCCTCGCCCGGCTGGCCGGGGTCGGCGCGGCGCGGCGCGCGGTTGGTCGAGGACTTGAAGGCGGCGTTGCCGGCGCCGCCGCGCCCGCCGCGCGCCAGCACCACGCGCTGGCCCACCGCGGTCAGGTCGGCGAGCACGAAGTCCTTCTCCGCGTCGAGCACCTGGGTGCCGACCGGCACCGCGATCACCAGCTCCCCGCCGGCAGCCCCGGTGCGGTCGCGGCCCATGCCGTCGCGTCCGCGCGGCGCCTTGAAATGCTGGCGGTAGCGGAAGTCGATCAGCGTGTTGAGCCCCTCCACCGCCTCGACCACCACGTCGCCGCCCTTGCCGCCGTTGCCGCCGTCCGGGCCGCCGAACTCCACGTACTTCTCGCGGCGGAACGAGCAGGCCCCGTTGCCGCCGTCGCCAGCCTTCACATAGACCTTGGCTTCGTCGAGGAACTTCATGGCGCGTGCGACCTCAGGGTTGCGGGGCCCCGCGGCGGCGGCGGGCGGGCAAGAGACGGCGGGCAGGAGACGGCGGGGCAAAAGAAAAACGGGACAAAAGAAAACGGGGGAGCGCTGGCTGCGCTCCCCCGTCCTGTCCTGTTCGGGCCGTTCGGCACGGCCCGCCCGCCTGCGACGGAAGCGCGGCTATTCCGCAGCCTCCGGACGAGGCTCCACCGAGACGTAGGTGCGGTTGTTCGCCTTCTTGGCGAAGCTCACCTTGCCGTCGACCAGGGCGAAGATGGTGTGGTCCTTGCCCAGGCCGACGTTGCTACCGGGGCGCCACTTGGTGCCACGCTGGCGCACGAGGATGTTGCCGGCCACCACCTCCTGGCCGCCAAACTTCTTGATGCCCAGGCGCCGACCTGCCGTGTCGCGCCCGTTGCGGGAGCTGCCGCCTGCCTTTTTGTGAGCCATGGGTCCTTACTCCGCCTTCGCTGCGTCGGCGCTCTCGGCCGCGCTCTCCGCCGGCGCCTCGGCCGGGGCGTCCTCGGCCTTCTTCTTGGCCGCCGCCTTCTTCGGCTTGGCGCCGCCGACGTTGATGCCCTCGACCTGCAGCACGGTGAGGTGCTGGCGATGGCCGTTCTTGCGGCGCGAGTTCTTGCGCCGCCGCTTCTTGAAGACGATCAGCTTCTCGCCGCGGGTCTGCTCGACCACCGTGGCGGTGACGCTGGCGCCGTCGACGCGCGGCGCGCCGACCGTGGTGCCTTGGTCGCCGCCGACCATCAGCACCTCGTCCAGGGTGACGGTCTCGCCGGGCTGGGCGGCCAGCTTCTCGACGGTCAAGCGGTCGTCTTTCGCGACCCGGTACTGCTTGCCGCCCGTCTTGATGACTGCGAACATCGTTTGCGCTCTTCGGCTAAAGCTGATCAACGGGGAACGCGCGCTGACGTCACCGCGGCGCGCGAAGGCCGGCACTATACGCACGCCCGCGGCCCTGTCAACCGGCGGGTCTCGGGGCGCTCCCGACGGCGATCACACGCCCCGGCGCAAGCGCCCACCCGCACGGTCCAGGCCGCGGCGCGGGCCCACAGCCCCGGCCGCGATGCCGCAGATAGGCGCGCCCGCCGCCGGGGTCCAGCCCCGCCGGCACGAAAACCGCCCGCCGGCGGCGCGGCGGACAGCGGGCGCGTCGGCGCCGCCCGCCGTCTGGCGGGGTGCGGTGTCGAGCCGGCCGGCGGTCGGCGGGCACACATTGGCGGGCTTGCGTTCGGCCGGCACACACTTTAGATAGCCGAGATCCCGGCCGCCGCGCGCCTGCGCGCCGGCGGTTGCGAGCGCGGCTCCCGACGGAGCCGCCACGGCGGAGAGGTGCCGGAGCGGTCGAACGGGGCGGTCTCGAAAACCGTTGTACGCGCGAGCGTACCGAGGGTTCGAATCCCTCCCTCTCCGCCATCAACCACCTGATTCGGCTATATCTTCCGGCAAACACGCCGGGGCGCGATTTTCCGCAAAGGGCGGCGGTCACAGGTCGCAGTCGGAGAAGCCCCGGTAGCCCACCGTTGGGCCCTGCTCCAGCGCGAAGATCAGCTCGGCCCCGCCGCGCCAGTCCGCCTCCGGCAGGTCGCGGAGAGTCATGGTGAGGCCCGGCGTGGCATAGACGCCGTCGCCGCGGCCCTCCAGCGTCAGGAAAATGCCGTTCAGCTTCATCACCGCGGCGCCCTCGCCGGCCAGCAGGATCGGGTCCTCGTCCGCGACCCGCCGGAAGCCGCAGCTCAGCGCCTCGACCCCCGCGTCCTCTGGCAGGGCATCCCCGGGCAAGGCGTCCGCGGGCAGGGTGTCGCGCGCCACGGGGGCGGGATCCAGCCCGGCGGTCAGGGTCCGGTTCAAGGCGTCTTCCAGCGTACCGGCCCGCGCCGGCGGATCCTGGTAGATCGTCTCGGTTTCGCCGCGCGTCCCGATATCGGCGATCAGATAGCGCATCTCGGCGATTTCGCGGTTCTGCGCCGCGACGATCTCCTCGGCCAGCTTCTCGACCCGCGCATCGCTCAACTCCGAGCGCGAGGCGGTCATGATCGCGATGGAGTGGTGCGGAATCATGGCGCCCATGAAGGAGCGGTCCTGCACCGTCTCCTGGCTGCGGACCAGCCAGAGCGACCCGGCGAACAGCAGGAGGGCGCCGACGAAGATCGCGGCGTTGAGCGCCTTGCTGGAGTACATCGACAGCATGAAGGCCAGCATGATGGCCGCCATGGTCGCGCCCATGAGCAGGGCCATGTAGGCGCGGGTCTCGGACCAGAAGAGATGCTCGAGCGCGTAGGTGTTGAGGTACATCAGCACGAACATCGTGACCGTCGAGGTCAGGATCATCGCGCCGAACCGCCAGTATGACATGGTCCACTCCGTTCAATCGCGCCGCGCGTCCACCCCGCAGGGGAAAGCTGCGAACCCGGCGCCGCATCATTAAGCCCGGCCGTATCAACGGTGTGGCGCCGCGCCGGTTCCGCAGGGCTTCGGCGGGCCTCGGCCGATCGGCCAAGCGGCAGCCCCGCGGCGGCGGCGGCGGACGAGGAGAACTGTCGCCCTTCGAGGGGAGGCCGCTCGCGTGGCCCCGCCGGTGTGGGCCCGCCGGTCGGGCAAGACCCGCGCCGAAATTTCGGTGGAGGATGGGGGCTGGCCTTCGGGCGGCGGCGCAGCGCGGCCCCCCTCGCTCGTCGAGCGCTCCACGCCCCCGGAGCGAGAGCGGTGTCTCCCCGACCGGCGGTTTCAGGCTCATGGGCCCACTTGGTGGGGCAGCGCTTGCGAGTGATTTTTCGCGACCGCCGGACGCGCAGACGCGCGTCCAAACGGTCGCAAATCACTCTAGAAACAGCCGACGGGGACGAGATCGAAGAGGATCGCCATGCCGCGTTGCGCCCAGAGCTGCAGGGTCACCCCGGCGAAGAGCGCCGCGACCGCCCCTGCGGCCGCGATGGCGAGGCCACGGCCGAGCGTCATTGCGCGGGCTCGGTCGCCAGGCGCGGCACGGGCCGCTCCGCGATCGGCCAGTGCAGCGCGGCCGAGGCCAGCCCCAGCGCGACGCTCAGCCACCACATGGCGTCGTAGGTTCCGACCACGTCGTAGAGATAGCCCGCCAGCCAGGCGCCGATGAACCCGCCGATCTGGTGGCCCAGGAACACGATGCCGAACAGCATCGACATGTAGGCGGTGCCGAAGATGTGCGCGACGAGGCCGCTCGTCAACGGCACGGTCCCCAGCCAGAACAGCCCCATGGTGGCGCTGAAGACGAGCACCGTGACCTCGGACATCGGCACGACCAGGAACAGCAGGAGGATCAGCGCCCGGGAGAGGTAGATCAGGCTCAGCACGTTCTTCTTGGGGTACCAGCCGCCCAGCAGGCCGCACATGTAGGCGCCGAAGATGTTGAAGATGCCCACCACCGTCAGGGCGGTCACCGCCAGCCAGGGCTCGAAGCCCCTGTCCGCGAGATAGGCCGGCAGGTGGACCGCGATGAAGGCCAGGTGGAACCCGCAGACGAAGAAGCCGGCGTTGAGGAGCCAGAAGTTGCGGTTGCCCCAGGCCTCGGAGAAGGCCTGGCGCATGCTCTGCTGGATCGCCGTGGTCTGCGGCGCCGGACGGCCGGCGAAGCCCGCGGCCAGCGGCACGATCAGCAAAGTGGTCGCGGCGAGGACGAGCAGGCTCAGCTCCCAGCCGAAGTAATCGATCGTCAGGTGGGTATAGGGCAGCGCGGCGAACTGGCCGATCGAGCCACCCATCGAGGCGATGCCGAGCGCAAGGCTGCGTTTTTCCGGCGGCGCCGCCCGCCCGACCGTCCCGAGCACCACGGAGAAGCCGGCGCCGCTGAGGCCCAGGCCGATGAGGATGCCGCCGCTCAGGAGCTGCTCGCCGGCCCCGCCGAGGGTCATCACGAACAGGCCGGCGGCATAGGACAGGCCGCCGGCGGCGGCCACGCGGCCGGCGCCGTAGCGGTCGGCGATCGCACCGGCAAAGGGCGAGCCGAGCCCCCAGAAAAGGTTCATGAGGCCCATGCCGAGCGCGAAGCTCTCGCGCCCGATGCCCAGGTCGAGCGAGATCGGCGTCAGATAGAGGCCGAGGCTCTGCCGGAACCCGACCGACAGGCCCATGACCGTCCCGGCGGACAGCACGACGATCCAAAGGGCGCGCGACATGCCTTCGCTCCAGATAAAGCCCATGGCGGCGGGCGACCGAACCGGCCGCCACTACGCAGGGTCGCTCCTTACTATAGAAGCTTCCACCTTTAGGAGCATAGACGAAAATCCGCCGGGCGCGCCGCGCTGACCGGTACCAGGGCGCTCACTCCGCCGCCTTCGCCGCGTTGGGCGCGCCCCCGAACAGGAGCTCGCCGTTCGGTGCCAGGATCTTCGTGCCCGGGCAGATGATGTCGAGGTGAAACTGCGTGTAGGGGGTCAGGCCGAGACCGAAGTGCAGACAGCCGTTGGTGCCGCCGTAGACCTCGTTCATCGCGACATTGTCCCACAGCAGCTCGACTTCGGTGTTGATCGCGAAGCCGAGCTCCCAGATGACCCGAAAGCGCGAGTCGACCTCGAACATCGTCTCCAGCATGCGCTGCGCCGGCTCCGCCGCCGGCTCGGCGGCCCGGACCTCCATCACGGCCCCGTTCTCGACGCGCGCGATGACGGCGGCCTCGTGCATCCTGCGCAGCTTGTCGAAGATCCGCTCCTGGTCCTCGCGCAGGAACGAGACTTCGCCCGAGTGCAGGATCGGCAGGCCGCGGAACACGACCTCGCCGTCGATGCTCAAGCGCAGGCGGTTGTTAAAGTCCCAGATGTCGGCCGGCAGCACGCTGACCTCGCCGGCCGGAGCGAGCTGCTGCTCGCCCCACTCCAGCGGGCCGGCCTGCTGATTCCACTCGTAGTCGTCGCTGAGGTGCTGGAAGACGGCGCGCGTGCCGTAGGTCTCGTCGATCATCTCCATGTAGTCGGCCTCGGGCCCCCGCTCGAAGAAGCGTTCGGCGAACGCGAGCTGCCCGTAAGGGTCCGTCCGCTCGATGATCCGCAAGAAGTGCGCGATAGCCTCCAGCGAGGTGGGCGTGGAGTTGCAGGCCATGGCGATCAGCTTGCGGCGCGGCCCCAGGCTCTCGGGCTGCGGCGAGCGAAAGAAGCTGAGCGGCGAGATCACGAGCACATGGGCCGGCTCGGGGATCTCGCCGCTGGCGAACATCTCGTTGATCTGGCCTTCCCGGTCCATGACCAGCACGCGGTAGTCGCGGTAGCCGCCCTCGGGTTCCAGCCGAAAATTCTCGCGGATGGCGCTGTTGGTCACCAGACAGAAGGTCGAGTCCTCGGCGGCGCCGAACTGCCGGTAGCGGTCGGGCCGAATAACGATTGGGTCCATTGCCTTTCTCCTTCGCAAACGGGCGGAAACGGATCAGCCGGGCACGCCGAACAGCCGGCAGAGCCGATGCTGCGCGGCCTCGGTGCGAATGTCGGCGATGCAGAGGATGCGGTCGGCCGGCGTGAGATGGTCGTGGAAGTGGCGCTCGAGCTCCTCCTGCCGCACGCCCGCCGGCAACGCGGGATAGAAGTCCGGCGGCACGCCCACCCCGGAGAGAACGCCGGTGGAGGGCGCGAAGGGATGCCCGGGCGAGATGCAGTGCGCGATGCGCCGCGCCAGCGCGGCCGCCTGCGGAGCCTGAGGCGTGCCGTCGACGCGCGGATAGATGTCGATGTCCTCGATCCGGGCGAAGATCGCCATCGACCTGAAGGCCGAGGGGTTGCAGGTCTTGAGCACCAGCAGGCGCGGGAAGCCCGCCTCCCCCTGCCGCAGCGCGTCGAAATGCAGGCTCCACATGTGACGCAGCATCGGCGAGCGCCGCCAGCGCGCGGCGATCAACTGCGTCGTGACGTGCAGGAACCGGAAGCCGTCCGCCTCGACGAACCAGCGCGACGCCAGCACCGCGACGAGCGGCCCGCGCGGCGCCTCGGCCGCGAGCACGAGGTGGTCCTGGCGCGGGAACCAGTCGGGGTTGCGCCCGAAGTAATCCCCCATGCGCAGGTCGGGAAAGGCCGCGGTCAGGCCGTCCCGCACCCAGGCCTGGCCCTCGGGCGCGACGCGCCCGCCCCCCGCGACGTGGGCCAGGCGATAGCCGGGCCCGGCCCGCGAGCGCTCGGGCGCGAGGCCCAGGATCTCCCACCCGCACGCGGGCGGGGGTGGCATCTCCCGCCCGCGTGTCGGCCCGCGTGTCGGAGCCTCCGCTGTGTGATGCGTCCGCATGGCCCCAGTCCCGCCGTTTGCTCCAGCCCCCCGCTTGCCCCGGTCCGGCCGCCGGTGCTGCCCGGCCGGCCGCTCGACCCGACGTCGCGGCTCAGGCGCCGACCGCCTCGGCCAGGGCCATGGGGCGGTCGTTGGCCGCCTCATTCACCGTGGCGTTGTAGAGCTCGGCGAAGTAGGCGACGTAGAGCTGGCCGATGTTGCGCAGGTGCCGCAGCATCCGCTCCTCGTCCTCCGGCGTCTTGATCATGGCGACCAGCACGCTCCACACGAAGTCGTCATGGTCCTCGTGCAGGTCGAGGTTCACGTGTCCGCGCGCACCGCGCACCTTCTCCTTGCCGAGCGACTTCTCCAGGTTGTCGAGCCAGCCGGGCTGGGTCTTGGCCGTGGTGTACTCGACGAAGTAGACGCTCGTGATCAGCGCGAGCGGCGTGCCCTCGTACTCCAGGCCGTACTGGTAGTAGCCGATCAGCAGCTTGGTCGAGAGGAAGGGCTCGGTGGCGTAGATCTCCTCCGGCGACACGCCGACCTTGGCAAGGTCGTGCACGAAGAACTCCGTGTCGTGGAGCATCTCGTCCTCGGCGTAATGCGACCAGGACTTCGCCAGAACCGGGTCGTTCTTGGTGAAGTAGTGGATCGCCAGGGCGTCGCAGGTCCGCTTCATCCGCAGGCGCAGGATGATCTCGATGGTGTGCCGCTTGTAGTACTCGAGGTTGATCTCCTTGCTGCTCATCAGGTGCTTGGCGAAGGGCACCTGCTCGTAGAAGTCGGAGATCATCCGATTCATCAGGGCGTCCGCCTTGGCCCGCAGGTCGGGCCGCAGGTCGAGCCCCTTCTTCGAGGTCGGAATCGCCAGAGCGCACATGTCCTATCTCCTTGTCGTGGGTGAGGAAGCCAGGGACAGCCAGGACGGCGGGGACTGCCGGTCGGCCGACTTTTCCCGCCGCGCACCCCCAAAACCAAAGAAAAAACCCTTCGAGTAACTGCATAAAATTAAAATAAATCCATACATTCGCAAAGTTAGAGCGGTTTTGAATTGACGTTTTGCGGAGGAATCCCCTTGTATTTCATCAAAACCACCCCGATTTAATTGGGCATTACGGAGGAAACGACCATGTCCGCGCCGACTGTCGACTGGACGTCTTTTGCGAATACCTACGACATGTTCCTGGAATACAACCCGGCCTACCAGGAGATCCTGCGCGACTCTCTCGCCGAGGTCGGGGCCTGGCGCCTGCCGCCCGGCGGCTGGATCGCCGACCTCGGCGCCGGGACCGGCAACCTCTCCCTGCCCGCCTGCCGGCTGCACCCGCGGGCGCGCGTCCTGCACCTGGACGGCGACCCTGCCATGCTCGCCCTGGCGCGGGACAAGTGGGCGCGGACCAGGCAGAGGCACAGCGACGCCGGCAACCTGGCTCTGGTGCGTGGCTTGGCGCAGCAGGCCGGCATCCGCCCCGGAAGCCTGTCCGGCGCCATTTCGGTTCACATGCTCTACGCCGTCCCCGAGCCCGAGGCGGTGCTGCGCGCGCTCGCCACCTGGCTGCGGCCCGGCGCCCGCGCCGTGCTGTGCGACCTGGGCCGCGTCGTCGACCTCTGGGACTGGCGCCTGTTCTTCCTGCGCTACCTCGGCAAACGCGTCGGGCTTCCCGCCACGGCCAGGATTCTCTGGCAAGGCCGGGAGATCGCGCGCCAGAACAAGATCATCCGCGCCCGGCAACGCGAGGGAGTCTACTGGACCCACTCGCTCGAGGAGTTCGCCGCCGCCGTGCGGCGGGCCGGACTGCGCGTGGTCACGGCGAAGACCTGCAATCGCGGCTACAGCGACTTCGTCGTCGCAGAGCGATAAGGCAACCCACGCCCAGGACGAACGGCCGTCACGGCGCGGCCGTTCGTCCTGGGCGTTGGTGGCGGGACCGGTCGGCGCGGCCGTAAAGGCTCGCGGGGCGGAGTCGCGCTGGATCCGCGCGAAGAGCCGGGTCCAGGCCAAGCCCCCCGTCGGGCGGGGTCGGTCTGCGGGGAAAGCTCGCTGGGTGCCCACGGCCGGCCCTCCGACGCAAGTGACGTCCCCGCGCCCTAGGCGTTCGCCACGGCCAGGGGCGCGGAGGCCGGCGGCGCCTCGGCCTCGCCGCGTCCGGCCGGACTGCCGAGCGCGCAGCCCGAGACGCTCCAGTCGATCAGGCGCAGGAACATCGTGCCCCCGTCGCGCGCGCCCTCGACGAGATCGGCCAGATGCCGCGCGTCCAGCTTGGCCGCCTCGAGGACGCGGAAGATGTCCTGTCCGTGCGGCGCGTCGGCATGGGTGTGGAGGACGACGAAGCGCGAGGTCTGCCTGGTGACAAAAGGGGCCTGCGACAGCAGGCCCATCACCTTCTCCTCGAGGCCGACGACGATGTTCTCGAGAACACAGTGGGCGCCGATCCGGACCAGGGGACGGTCGTGGATGAGCGCGTTGAAGTGGGCATGCCACAGGCGCAGGTCGAGCGGCATCTCCACGAGGCTGCGGCCGAGCCCCTGGACGTCCTCTTCGGCAATGCGGAAGTGCGGCTCCTCTTCGATCCCGATGCGAAAGAGGTAATCCCGCAAGGCGCGCCGGCTAGAGAAGTCCGGATGGCTCGCCGCGATCATGAAGACGCGCTGGACATCCTTCGTCAGATGGTACTGCATCGACAGGTAGCGGACGTATTGGTCCTCGCTCATGCCGCCGGCGGCATTCAGAGCCGCCAGGCGCTCGGCCATGGCGTCGCGCGCCTGACGCACGAGGGAATGAAGCTCTTGCATCGTCGATCCTCCTGCTGACCGGTCCGAGGCCGGCGAGCTTCGCTGCCGGGAGATACCGGCGATCGGACTGCCGTCAGCCGGGGTAGCAGCCGCAGGCGCCGTTCTTGGTCACGCGCTGCATGCCGCCCTTGCCGGCCCGGGCGCCGCGCCGGACCGGCCGGTCGGCCTCGGCCATCGGATCGGGACCGACCAGACGGCGGCCGTCCTTGCCGAGGACGCGCGTGCCGGGACAGAGAATGATCAGGGCGTACTGCGTGAAGGGCGTCAGCCCGACGCCCCAGTGAGAGCAGCCGTGTGCGCCGCCGTAGGGCTCGTTCATCCCGATGTTACCCTCGAGGAGGCTGAGCTCGGTGTTGATGCCGAACCCGCACTCCCACAGCGTGGCGTAGCGGGAATCGAGCTCGATCATCGCCTCCAGCGTCCGCGCGGCCGGCGCGCAGGCCGGGTCGCTCGCAGTCAGCTCGACGATCTTGCCGCCGCGCACCTTGGCGATCACCGCGTGATCGCGGATGGTCGCGAGGCTCTGGTGCAGCCGCTTGCGGTCCTCCTCCAGGTAGGAGGGCGCGCCGGAGTGGATCGCGAGGACCCCCTGCAAAGCCAGCTCCCCCTCGATGTCGAGGACGAGCGAGGGATCGAACTCCATGATGCTGCCGGGGACCGCGCTCAGTTCGCCCGAGGGCGCGATCTGCTGCTCGCCCCAGCCGACCGGGCCGGCCTGTTGGTTCCATTCGTAGTCGTCGTTCAGGTGCCGGAAGACGGCGCGCGTTCCGTAGCGTTCGTCCACGAATTCGAGCTGTTCGCTGGCGCGGCCCAACTCGAAGAAGGCGTCGACGAAGGCCTCCTCGCGCTCGGGGTCGGAGCGTTCCATGACCTTGAGGAAATGCGCGACCGCCCCGAAGTCCGTCGGGGTCGAGTTGCAGGGCATCACGATAAGCTTGCGCTTGCCGAGGTTTTCTTCCTCGGGCGACACCACGAGGTGATGCGGCGATACGAGGAGGATGTGCGCGGGCTCGGGCACGTTGCGCTCGAGGAAGTCCTCGAAACTGGTCTCCCCGTCGAATGCAAGCGTGCGCACCTCGTGGTAGGGGTGCTGCGTCTCGAAGCGGAAGCGCTCGACGAGATCGGCATTCGTCACGAAGACGAAGGACGCGCCCTCCGGCGGCCCGAAATGCCTCAGACGCCCGGGGTTCAGATCGACGACCCTCGGCTCGCCCGGACGCCCCCCGGCATCGGCGCGTCGCTCTTCGAGCCCGCTTTCGTCCAGGGCCCTGTCCTGGGCCCTGTCCTGGGCCTCGTCCCGGGCCGTCACCTCAGCGGCCGCGCTCGGCATCTGCGTGCGCTCTCGAAGCTCGTGCATCCTCTGGGTCTCCTGACGGATTGGCTGCGCGGGTCGGATCGCAAGGGAGAGCCTCGACACTCTGTGGCGACGCTCTGCGGCCTGCGCCGGGACGCACCGCGCCGAGGCCGCTGTGGGAGGCACAGCACGCTCGGCCTGTGCCTCCCGGTAAGGTCACCCTCAGCCGAGGAGGGTGCCCAGGTAGCGGCTGTTCTTCCGAATCTTCTTCATCGAACTTCTCCTGTTGACAGAAGGTGGATATGCCCAATGGGCATTTCTACCGTAGCGAGCTTCTCCATAATAAACAATCCAGAATATGGAAACTCGCGTTTTGCTATGTGCAATACGACTGTGTTTTTTGTTTATTTCCAACTTATTAAAGATACTTCCGCGTGCGCCGCGGCTTGAATTTGTCACAACCTGGGGTGATGGGTTTGCCGCGGAGCTGCCTGGAGTTCGCGGGGGCTCGGCGCTCCGCTTGGGGCACCGCCGATCACGGTCAGATCGACCGCCCCCCGTCGACGTCGAGCGTGGTCCCGGTGACCAGGCCGGCCTCGTCGGAGGCGAGATAGACGGCGGCGGAGGCGACGTCTTCGGGGGTCGCCAGCCGCCCGATCGGGATCGAGGCGAGCATGGCCGCGCGTGCCTCCGGCGAGTCGCTGCCGAGGAACTTCGGCAGCAGCGGCGTGTCGCCGGCGACCGGACAGACGGCGTTGACGCGGATGCCGTCGCCCGCCAGCTCGATCGCCATCGCCCGCGTCATGGCAACGACCGCGCCCTTGCTGGCGCTGTACCAGACCAGGCCAGGACGCGGCCGCATCGCCGTCGCGGAGGCGATGTTCAGGATGCAGCCGCCGCCGGCGCTGCGAAATAGCGGCAGCAGGGCCAGGGCCGACAGATAGATCGCCTTCACGTTGACGGCGAAGATCCGGTCGAACTCCGCCTCCTCGACCTCGTCCAGCGGG
>LSZA01000148.1 GCA_001637315.1 Phormidium willei BDU 130791
CGAGGATGCCGACAGGGGGGTGGCGCCGTCTCGCGCCGGTCGCGGCCACGCTGGCGCTGGCCGCCGCCGGCGGTCTCGCCGCGGCGGGAGTCGGCCTGCCGGCGCCGGCGCTGCTGGGCAGCATGCTGGCGGTGGCCGCCGCCGCCCTGCTGCGCGCGCGCGTGCGGGTGCCGGGGCGGTTGCGCGACCCGGCCTTCGCGGTGATCGGCTGCTCCCTGGGCAGCGCGATCACCCCCGACTTCCTGACCGATGCCGCGCGCTGGCCGCTCAGCCTGGCGTTGCTGTGCGGCATGCTGGCGGCGCTGATCGTGGGGTCGAGCTGGCTGCTGGCCCGCGCCTTCGGCATCGACAGGGCCAGCGCGATCCTGGCGACCTCGCCCGGCGCGCTGTCCTACAGTCTGGCCCTGACCGTCAGCGGCGTCGGCGACGCGCGGGTGGTGGCGACGATCCAGAGTCTGCGACTGCTGGCGATCACCCTGATGCTGCCGCTGATCCTGGACGTTGCCGGGGCGCGCGGCACCTTCTGGGGGGAGGTCGCGCCCGCGGAGATGGAGATGGCCCGGGCGCTGGCGGTCTGGGCGGGCGCGGTCGCGCTGGGTTGGGTCGGCGGCCGGCTCGGGCTGCCGGCGGCCTACCTGCTGGCCGGCATGGCGGTCAGCGGCGGCACCCACGCGGCCGGCTTGGTGGCGGGACAGTTCCCGCTGCCGCTGCTGACGCTGGGCTTCGTGATCACCGGCGCGGTGGTGGGCGCGCGTTTCGCCGGCATCGCCCGGCGCGACCTGCGCGCGCTGGCCTGGGCCGCGCTGAGCGTGGTCGGCTTCGCCTCGGCCCTGTCCGCCGGCTTCGCCGCGCTGACGGCGTGGCTGCTGGCGATTCCCTTCGGCCAGGCCTGGGTCGCCTACGCCCCCGGCGGGGTCGAGGCCATGGCCGCCATGGCCTTGGCGCTGGGCTACGACCCGACCTTCGTGGCGACCCACCACGTCTTCCGGATCGTGCTGCTGATCCTGACCCTGCCGCTGTTCCTGCGCTGGCTGGCGCGGTAGCGCGGCCCAGGCGCCCCCATCACCCCGTCACCCCGTCTCCCCTTTATCGCGGCGCCTGGGCGGCCAGGTCGTCGATCTGCTGCCAGAGGCTGTCGTGGGCCGGCGCGTCGTCGGCGGCGTAGTTGAAGTTCTTGAACAGGCCGGTCAGGCGGGTGAAGAAGTCGCGCGCCGCCGCCTTGTCCGCGAAGCGATAGTCCTGGCTGGTCAGGGCGTGGATCTTGTCGAAGGTCTCGCGCTGGCGCGCCACCGGCACGCTGGCGTCGACGGGATCGAAGGCGTCCTGCTGCAGGTAGACCATGTCGATGAACAGCGCCTTCTGCAGGGTGACGAAGTCCTCCAGCGTCACGCCCTCCTCGCCGGTCACCTGCATCATCTGCTGCACCGCGTCGCCGCGCTGCAGCAGGTCCTGAAGCTGTTCGACCCGCCGGGTCCAGCCGGCGGCCAGGTGCTCGTCGTACCAGGGGGCGAGCTGCTTGAGGTAGCGCGACCAGGAGATCAGCGGATCGACCGCCGGGTAGAAGCGCTTGTAGGCGCGGTCGGCCGACAGCCCCAGGAAGCACTTGACCGTGGACAGGGTCGACTGGGTCACCGGCTCGTCGAAGTTGCCGCCGGCGGGCGAGACCGTGCCGATCATGGTCAGGCTGCCGACCGAGCCGTCGTTGGTCTCGACCAGGCCGGCGCGCTCGTAGACCCCCTTGATCGCGGACTCCATGTAGGCCGGGAAGCCCTCTTCGCCGGGGATCTCCTCCAGCCGGCCGGAGGTCTCGCGCATCGCCTGCGCCCAGCGCGAGGTGGAGTCGGCGATCATCAGGACGTCGTAGCCCATCTGCCGGTAGTACTCGGACACGGTCAGGCCGGTGAAGATCGAGGCCTCGCGCGCCGCCACCGGCATGGAGGAGGTGTTGCAGATGATGATGGTGCGATCCATCAGGCTGCCGCCGGTCTTGGGGTCGCTCATCTTGGGGAAGTCGTTGATGGTCTCGACCACCTCGCCGGCGCGCTCGCCGCAGGCGACCACCACCACCACGTCGACCGCGGCGTGGCGCGCGATCAGGCTTTGCAGCACCGTCTTGCCGGCGCCGAAGGGGCCGGGGATGCAGGCGGTGCCGCCACGCGCGATGGGGAAGAAGGTGTCGATCAGCCGCTGGCTGGTGACCAGCGGCTCGCGCGGGAACAGCCGTTGCGACAGCCCCTGCTTGAGCAGGTTGGCGTTGAGCGCGCGGCGCACCGGCCAGCGCTGGACCAGGCGGATCGAGTGCTGCTGGCCGCCGGCGTCGGACAGGCGGGCCACCACCTCGTCGACGCGGAAGCTGCCTTCCTGAATCCAGGCGACGGTATGGCGGCCGGTCCAGCCGAAGGGCACCATGATCTTGTGGGTGAAGCGCCCCTCCTGCACCGTGCCCAGGACGTCGCCGGCGCGCACCTCGGCGCCGCTCTTGACTAGCGGCACGAAGGACCACTTGCCGGTGCGCTCCAGCGCCGGCACGCGCACGCCGCGCGGCAGGAAGGTGCCGTAGTCGGCGGCCAGGCGCGGCAGCGGCACCTGCAGACCGTCGTAGACCTGGCCGAGCAGGCCGGGGCCCAGCTCGACCGACAGCAGCTCGCCGCTCTGCTCGACCGGGTCGCCGACCGCCACCCCTTGGGTGGACTCGTAGACCTGGGCGTCGGCCGTGCGCCCGCGCACGCGCAGCACCTCGGCCTTCAGCCGCTCCGGCTCGCCGCTGCCGGCCTTGGCGGCGCGGCTGGGCCGGATGTAGATCACCTCGTTCTTGACCAGCCGCCAGGGCTCGCCGCCGGCGCTGTCGATCGCCTCGATCTGGACCAGGTCGTCCTGGACTGCGACCACCCGTGCCTGGCTCATCGCGCCGCCTCCCTGGGGGCGGTCTCGGCTGCCGCGCCGAAGCTCAGGGCCGCGAAGTCGCTCAGCCCGGCTTCGGTCAGGTCGTCGAACCGCCGCCGCGCCGCCTCGCCGTTGTAGCGGGCCCAGCGCTCGACGATGCTCCATTTCAGGACGTAGATCACCACGGCCTCCAGGTCGAAGGTATGCAGGTGGGTGTGGCGCTGCAGGCGGGTGAAGGCCTGGTCCAGCAGCAGCCGCTCCAGCCCCAGGCTGTCGCCCGCGCGCAGCAGGCGGTCGGCCTCGCGCAGCCAGGGGAAGACGCCGTCCAGCCCGAAGGCCGGATCGCTCCAGTTGCGGGTCATCTGACCCATCCAGCGGCCGAAGCCCCAGACCGTGCCGGGCGCCGGCGGTCCCTCGCCGCGCAGGCGCGCGCGCAGCCCGGCGACGCAGGTGCGGATCTCCAGGCGCTCCAGCACGATGGCGCGCAGGGTCGGGCGGTCGATGCGGGCCAGGGCCTGGCGGCCGCGGCGCAGGGCTTCGCGGTCGTTGGCCTCCATCGGCAGGCGGCGCCAGTCCAGCGCCTGCTCGACCAGGCGCAGCACCTGCGCGTCCTCCGGGCCCAGCACCCGCAGCCGCTGGTCCAGGCGCAGCCGCGACAGCGGCGGCTGCTTGGCCAGGAACAGCGCGTCCGGGCGCGGCAGGCTGGTGATCAGCATGACGTAGGGGTCGTTGTCCCGCGCGACGGCGATCACTTGACGATGCCTTCCAGGATGGCGCGGAAGCGCGGCTGCAGGTGCTGCAGCAGCACGGCGGCGACCGCCTGGTCGCTGAGGTCCAGGGTGATGTCGCGGGCGTCCAGCTTGACCAGGATGCCGCGCTCGGGCGCTACGCCGGCGCCCTCGTCCCCTTGGCCGAAGCGCACGCCCGCGCGCAGCATCTCGCCGGTCAGGCCCAGCACCGTCTGGGTGATCGGGCCCTCGCGCAGGCTGTCGGGGTTGTTGCGCAGGGCGTCCAGCCCGACGATCTCTTTCGGCAGCAGCACCTCGACCGGCTCGCCCTCCGCCAGCTCGGCCTGGGCGCCGGCGCGTCCGGCCACGGCGACGATCATGCGGCGCAGCACCTCGGGGTCGTGCATTTGCTGCGAGACCAGCCGCTTGAGGTCGGAGGCGAAGCGCTGGGTCAGGGTCGCCTTCATGTCCAGTACGGTGTCGCGCATGGCCGTGCGCAGCGCCTCCTCGCCGGCCTTGCGGAAGGAGTCGGCCTCCCGGCGGGCCTGCTCGACCCGCGCGCGCGCCTCGGCCTCGGCCTTGTCCTGGATCGCCTTGGCCTGGGCACGGGCGTCGGCCAGGATGCGCTCGGCCTCGGCCCGGCCGGCGTCGATCCCGTCCTGGCGCAACTGCGCGATCAGGCTGTCGACGCCGCTCGACAGGCTGGTGGGGTCGGGACCGCCCTTGGCCATCACGCCCCTCCCGGAATGGCGGCGCTGACCACCAGCGCGAAGACGAAGGCGAACACGCCGAAGCCCTCGATGATCGCCGCCGGCGCCAGGGACAGGCCGAAGATCTCCGGCTTTTCCTTGGAGGCGTTGATCGCCGAGGCGCAGGCCTTGCCCTGCCAGATCGCGGTGTAGAGCAGGGCCAGGGCGGCGAAGATGCCGATGCCGAACAGGCCGCCGGCGTTGTCCGGCGTGACCTCGCGGTTCAGGGTGAACATGATCACGATGCCGTAGATCACGAAGGTCGAGGGGAAGGCGGAGATGCCGATGTAGCGGCCGTAGCCGCCCTCGGTCTCCAGGATCGCGCCGATGCCCGCTTGCCCGGCGATGCCGCAGCCGATGGAGCTTCCGATCGCGCCAAGCGCCATCGGGGCGAAGATGCCGGCCCAGCCCAGGGCGATTGCCAGCTCGTTCACGGTTGCACCTCCTTTCGGGCGAACCGCCGGAAGGGTTTGCCCTCTTCCGGCAGGCTCCATTTGTAGAACTCGATGAAATTCAGCCGCAGGCCGTGCACCACGCCGCTGATCAGCGCCAGGCCCAGGTTCAGGCCGTGGCCGATCAGCAGCAGCAGGAGAGCGGCCAGCAGGCCCAGGCCGGGCAGGCCCTCGTGCACGTCGCGGGCCAGCGCATTGAAGGTCGTCGCCAGCGAGGCGCTGGCCAGGCCCAGCGCGAACAGGCGCATGTAGCTGAGCACGTCGCCGAAGGCGCCCATCGCCCCGGTCAGGCCCTTGAAGCCGTCGAGCAGGCGCAGCGCATAGTCCTTCGGGCGGCGCAAGGGGCGCGTGCCGGTGAAGGCGAAAACCGCCAGCAAGCCGCCGCCGATCAGCCCCTGCGCGGCCGGGTGCCCGGCGCTGTCCGGCGGCGCCAGCCACAGGGTCAGGCCGCCGAGCAGGGCGGCGATCCAGCCCAGCTTGGCCAGCGCGACGCCCTGGCGGCGGTTGACCCAGGCGATCATGGCGTTGGCGAAGACCAGGTGCAGCACGCCGATGGTGATCGACAGCTTCATCATGGTGTCGAAGTCGTCGAGGCGCAGGAGATGCGCCGCCGCCAGCGGCGAGCCGGGCGCCGGCGCCACGCCGAAGTAGCTGCCCACCAGCGCGCCGTAGATCACCGTGGCGCCGAACAGCTTGAGGGCCAGGCCGCGGTAGCCGCGGCCCTTGTCGCTGCGCCCGAGCCGCCCCCAGGCCAGGGCGAGCCCGGCCAGCAGCACCAGCCCGTAGCCGGCGTCGGCCAGGATCATCGCGAAGAAGAGCGTGAAGGAGACGATCAGCACGGCGCTGGGGTCCCAGGTGCGGTAGCCCGGCACCTGGTAGAACAGGGCAAGGTCGACGCCGGCGGCCATGGTCTCGGGCTGCTCGATCAGGGTCGGCGGCGCGTCGTCGGGGCCCGGCTCCTCGATCAGGCAGGCCAGCCGCGCCTCCTCGGCCAGGGCCAGGACCGACTCCAGGGCGTCGACCGGGACCCAGCCCTGGACGGCGACCAGGCTGTCCTCGTCGCGGGTCTGCTGCTCGGCATGGGTCAGGGCGGCGCGGTTCTCCGCGGCGGCCAGGTTGGCGCTCATCAGGTAGATGTAGCGGGTCAGCGCCTGGCGCTGGGCGGCCAGGTCCTCCAGCTCGACCTGCACGGCCTCCAGCCGGGCGCGCAGCTCGCGCAGCGGCAGCGCGCCGGTATGGGTACGCGGCACCGGCAGCAGGTCGCCCGGCGGCTCGTCGCGGGCGATCACCACCAGGTAGATGAAGCGGTGGTCCTGCTGCACGATCTGCCAGGGCAGGGCGACGTCGCGCAGCGCGCGGCGCTGGCCGGTCGGCAGCATGTAGAACCACAGCCGCAGACCGGCGAGTTCGCCGTGCGGCGGGAAGTCCAGGTCGCCCCAGGGCTCGACCTCGGCGATGCGGTGCTCCAGAAAATCGCGGCGGTCGGCGGCGTCGCGCAGGGCCTGCTTCAGCGTCAGGGCCTGGGTGACCACCGCGTCCATGTCAAAGTCGGCGGGGCGCTTGACCTGGCGGCGGCGGCCCGGCGCCTCGCCGAGGAAGCGCAGCGCCTTGTAGGCCGCCTCGGCGTGCGGCGAGGTCATCTTCTCCACCTCCGCCGGCGGCGGGCGCAGCGGCAGCAGGTGCATGCAGCCCAGATCCTGCAGCCGCTCGAGGATCCGCTGCTTGTTCTTCAGCAGCCCGCAGAGGGTGACCTTCTTCAGGCGCGCGATGGTCATGCCGCCTCCGCGCTCTCGTCCCCGGCGCGCGCCTCGCCGGCTTCGGCGTGCTTGCGCTTGGCGATCTTCGAGCGGACCACCGCCGCCATCTCCTGGTCGGACAGGAAGATGCGGATGCGCCGGATGTTCGCCCGGGTGCGCGGGATCAGCACCTTGTCGAAGAGGTTGACCCGCTGGGTGATGGTGCGCACCGCCTCGTCCAGCAGCGCCAGGCGGCGTGCCTCGACCTGTTCGCGCACCCGCAGCTCGAGCTGCCGGCGCAGCGCGGCGGCGGCGGCGTCGACCCAGTGCGGCTTGGTCATCAGCGCATAGTCGCGGGTGGCGGTCTTCACCGCGGCCAGACGCGGCAGCTCGGTGCCGACCAGGTTCTCCGTCTCCAGCACCACGTCGCGCACCTGCGCCAGCGCGCTGAGGTCGACGTCCCGGTTCGCCAGCATCGGCAGGCCCTCGGCGACCTCGCGGCGCAGCTCGGCGATGGCCCGCCGGGTCTCGTCCAGCGCCGCCTCCGCCTTGGCCCGCTCGGCCATGAGCTGCTGGCGCTTGAGGTCGAGCGAGGGCAGGAAGCGCCGGTAGCGCTGCAGGCTGGCCTGTTCGCGGGCCAGCGCCGACTTGTTGAATTGAAGCCGTGCCATCGTCCGCCCGTCAGCCCGCCTGTGCCGCGCCCGTGTCGGGGGCCGTGTGGGACGCCGCGCCGGCGCCCGAGCCCTCGCCCGCGCCCTCGCCCTCGCCGGCGCCCTCGCCGGCCGCGCTGCCGCCGGCGTCGGTCGGCAGGTAGCGGTCGATCAGGTCCTGCTTCATCAGCAACTGCTCGGGCCGGAAGCAGGCGGCCAGGGTCTGCCAGCAGAGATCGAGGGCGTCCTCCAGCGCGATCGAGACCTCGATGTCCATGAAGCGCTCGCGGAACAGCCGCCCGAACTTCAGGAGCTGGTGGTCGAAGTCGGACAGCTCGAAGGCCATGGCCTGCTTCTGCGCGGCGTCCTGGGCGCCGGCGTAGAAGCGGATCATGGTGTTCATGATCTGACCGTGATCCTCGCGGGTGACCTTGCCGATCACGTTCTGCTTCAGGCGCGAGAGCGAGCCGAAGGGGTCGAGCAGCCCGTCGTGCAGGTAGAACTGCCCCTCGGTGATGTAGCCGGTGTTGTCCGGCACCGGGTGGGTGACGTCGTCGCCGGGCATGGTGGTCACCGACAGGATGGTGACCGAGCCGCCCTTGGCGAAGTCGCAGGCCTTCTCGTAGCGGCGCGCGAGCTGCGAGTAGAGGTCGCCCATGTAGCCGCGGTTGGAGGGCACGCGTTCCATGGCGATGCCGACCTCCTTGAGCGCGTCGGCGTAGGCGGTCATGTCGGTCAGCAGCACCAGCACGCGCTTGCCCTTCTCGACCGCGAAGCGCTCGGCGACCGCCAGCGCCATGTCCGGCACCAGCAGCCGCTCGACGATCGGGTCGGAGGCCTGGTTGACGAACATCACCGTGCGCGAGAAGACGCCGGCGTCCTCGAAGGTCTGGCGGAAGGTGTGGTAGTCGTCGAAGGTCAGGCCCAGGCCGCCGAACACCACCACGTCGGCGTCGGCCTGGATGCCGATGCGCGCCAGGAAGGGGTTGTAGGGCTCGCCGGAGACCGAGAAGATCGGGATCTTCTGGCTCTCCACCAGGCTGTTGAAGACGTCGATCATCGGCACGTTGGTGCGGATCATCCGCTTCGGCACGATGCGCTCGACCGGGTTGACCGTCGGCCCGCCGATGTCGATGCGCGGATCGGCCTGCAGGTCCGGGCCGCGGTCGATCGGGCGGCCGGTGCCGTCGAAGACCCGGCCCAGGATGTTGGTGGAGTAGGTCACCTGCATGGGATGGCCCAGCAGGGTGACGGTCGATTGGGTGGAGATGCCCTTGGTGCCGGTGAAGACCTGCAGCGAGACGGTGTCGCGGTCGATGCCGATCACCTGGGCCAGGGAGCGCGCGCCCTCGATCCCCTCGACCAGCGCCAGGTCGCCGAAGCGCACGGCGGCGTCCTCGGCCCCCGCCGCCGCCGGCACGCGCAGCTTGAGGATATCGCCGACGATCTCAAGCACCCGGGTGTAGCGCACCAGCTCCTGCGTCATGCCCACTCCTGCGTCATGCCCACTCCTGCGTCATCGGCCGTGGCGTCCCTCTGCCGTCCTTGCGCGGCCCCAGCCAGGCGTTCCGCCCAGCCAGGCGCCCGCCCGGCGCGGCGCGCCGTCCAGGCGGTCGCACGGCCAAGCCGGGCACCCCGTCACGGCCGCCGCAGACTTGCCGGAAAAGCTTAAAATTTGATGGCGAAAGGAGTCCGTTTCGGTGACCCCGGCGGCGGCCCGTCCCGCGCAGCGCCGGGCCGCTTTCGAGGGGGCATCTCGCCGGGCGGCGCCGACCCTGACCCAGCGATGGCGGCGCACGGCCCCTGGCGGGTGGAGCGCCGCCGGCCCCTCCGCACACAAGATGAATCATCTTGCTTCATGCCTGTTACAGACGGCGGAGGGCCTTGCGAGGCAGGCGGGCGTCATGGCGCAGCGGCTCGCCGCCGTCACCTCCAGGCCGCCGTCACCTCCAGGCCGCCGTCACCTCCAGGCCGCCGGCGCCGTGTCGGCCAAGCCCGGCGCGCTGGGGCTTGGCCGTCCAGAGCGGGTTGTGACCGTCTGGACCCGCTCGCGAGGGGCCGCCGATCACAAGAAAACCCGTTCTCCATCAGAGGGGGAGGGACTCTCCGCGCCCGGCGGACGCGCCAATGCGCGTCCAAACGGTCGCAAATCACTCGAGAGCAGGTTGTGATCGTCTGGACCCGCTTCCGCGGGGCCGCCGATCGCAAGACACCTGCTCTCCATCATAGGGCTAGAGTGACTTTTCGCGCCCGGCGGACGCGCCAATGCGCGTCCAAACGGTCGCAAATCACTCTAAGACTTTGTGATAGGGCGGTTTTTAGCCGACCGGCAGAACCACGGCGTGGTTCCATGCGGTCGGACACCGCCCTAGAGATCCAGCAGCAGGCTCTCCGGGTCCTCGATGGCCTGCTTGACCTTGACCAGGAAGGTGACCGCCTCGCGGCCGTCGACCAGGCGGTGGTCGTAGGACAGGGCGACGTACATCATCGGGCGGATCACCACCTCGCCGTCGACCGCCACCGGGCGTTGCTCGATCTTGTGCAGGCCCAGGATGGCGGACTGCGGCGGGTTGAGGATCGGCGTCGAGAGCAGCGAGCCGAAGATGCCGCCGTTGGTGATCGAGAAGCTGCCGCCCTGCAGCTCGTCCATCTTGATCTTGCCGTCGCGCGCGCGCCCGGCCAGGTCGCCCAGCTCCGCCTCGATGGCGGCGAAGGACTTGCTGTCGCAGTCGCGCACGATCGGCACCATCAGGCCCTGCGGCGTGGAGACCGCCATGCCGACGTCGAAGAACTTGTTGTAGACGATCTCCTCGCCGTCGATGCGGGCGTTGACGGCCGGCAGGGCCTCCAGCGCCGCGACGCAGGCCTTGGCGAAGAAGGACATGAAGCCCAGGCGTACGCCGTGCTTCTTCTCGAAGGCCTCCTTGTGGCGGCTGCGCAGCGCCATCACGGCGCTCATGTCGATCTCGTTGAAGGTGGTCAGCATCGCCGCCGTGTTCTGCGCCTCCTTCAGGCGGCGGGCGATGGTCTGGCGCAGCTTGGTCATCTTGACCCGCTCCTCGCGCGGGCCGGCCGCCGGCGCCTTGGCCTCCGCCGGGGCCGGGGCCTGGGACGCCGGGGCCTGGGACGCCGGGGCCTGGGACGCCGGGGCCGGGGGCGCGGGACGGCTGCGCGGGGCCTTGCGGCCCTCGATCACGTCGAGCACGTCTTCCTTGGTGATACGGCCCTTCGGGCCGCTCCCCTCGATGCGGCTGGGGTCCAGGCCGTGCTCGGCGACCAGGCGCTGCACCGCGGGCGAGAGGTGCTGCGCCGAGGGCGGCGTCTGGCTCGACAGCCAGCCGCGCAGGTCGTCGGCGGTGATCTTGCCCTCCGCGCCGCTGCGGGTGACGCTGTCCGGATCGAGCCGGGCGGCCTGGTCGCCCGCCGGCGTGGGCTCCGCCGCCTTGGCCGCGGGCGCCGGGGCCGGGGCTTGGGCCGGGGTTTGGGCCGGGGCCGGGGCGGGCGCCTGCGCCGGCGCGGCGGCCGCGCCGCCGGCGGCGATGCGCGCCAGGATGGCGCCGACCTCGACGGTGGTCTCTTCCTCGGCGAGGATTTCGCTGAGCACGCCGTCGCTCGGGGCGTTGACCTCCAGGGTGACCTTGTCGGTCTCCAGCTCGGCGATGGCCTCGTCGGCCTTGACCGTGTCGCCCCGGTTCTTCAGCCACTTGGCGACCGTCGCCTCGCTCACCGACTCGCCCAGGCTGGGCACCGGCACGTCGACGCTCTGGCCGTTGCCGCCGCCGGAGGATGCGGGCGCCGGCGTCGGGGCCTCGGCTTCGGCCGGGGCCGGCTGCGGGGCGGGGGCCTCGGCGGGCGCCGCCGCCGGCTTCGGGGCCGGTGCCTGGGGCGCCTCGGAGGCGGGCGCCTTGCCCGCGCCGCCGCCTTCGCCCAGCCGCGCCAGCAGGGCGCCGACCTCGACGTTCTCGCCTTCCTCGGCGAGGATTTCGCTCAGCACGCCGGCCTCGGGCGCGTTGACCTCCAGGGTGACCTTGTCGGTCTCCAGCTCGACCACCGGCTCGTCGGCCTCGACGCTGTCGCCGATCTGCTTCAGCCATTGCCCGATGGTCGCCTCGGTCACCGATTCGCCGAGGCTGGGGACCTTGATCTCGCTCGCCATCTCACACCTTCTCTCGGGCGGAGCCGCTGCCGGCCCGCCGCAGGACGGACTCTCTTCGCGGGCGGCGGCCTACTCGGCCGCCTCTTTGGTCTTGCCGGCCTGGCGCTCGTGGTCGGCCTTGCGCGAGGCGATGCGCCCCAGGTGCGGCAGGCCGAGGCTCAGCGCCCGGTCGACCAGCTCGGCCTGCTGCTCGACGTGGCGCGAGTGCTGGCCGGTCGCCGGCGAGGCGGCGACCCGGCGCCCGGCGTAGCGCGGCCGCGGCTTCTCGAAGCCCAGCTCGCCGGCGATCTCCTCGATGAACTCGGCGGCGAAGGACCAGGCGCCCATGTTGCGCGGTTCCTCCTGGCACCAGACCAGTTCGCAGTGCTGGTAGCCGTCGAGCTCATGGGTCAGGGCGTCGGCCGGGAAGGGGTAAAGCTGCTCCATGCGCAGCAGGTGCACGTCGGTCTGGCCGCGCTTCTCCCGCTCCTCCAGCAGGTCGTAGTAGACCTTGCCCGAGCAGAGCACCACCTGGCGCGCCTCGGCCTTGTCGCTGGGCAGCGCCGGTTCGGCCAGGATGCGGTGGAAGGAGGTCTGCCCGGCCAT
>LSZA01000149.1 GCA_001637315.1 Phormidium willei BDU 130791
GCCTATGCCTCCGGCCGGCATCCGGAGCTGACGAAGACCCTGGACATCCTGCTGGAGAGCGGCGAGCGTTTCACCGTCGCCCGCAACGAGGAGATCTACGAGAGCTTCTTCGGCAACGAGGGCCAGACCGAGGCCGTGCGCGAGACCTCCCAGCGGATGCAGGAAACCGCCGTCGGAGTCATCAAGGAGCTGAAGCAGGCCGGGGTCGATGTGGCCCACTTCGGCGAGAAACTGGCCGCGTTCGGGCAGGAGGTCTCCAGCGGCGGCGACCTGCGCAGTCTGATCGAGGGGATGCTGCGCGAGACCGACGCCGCGCAGGGGCGCAACCGCACCCTCGAGGCGCAGCTCGGCGACGCCACCCGCGAGATCCAGCGGTTGCGCAGCAATCTCGAGGAGCTGCGCCTGGAGGCCCTGACCGACGGGCTGACCGGGCTGTTCAACCGCAAGCACTTCGATGCCCAGCTCCGCCGCGACACGCGCCAGGCGATGGAATGCGGCGAGCCGCTTTGCGTGCTGCTGAGCGACATCGACCATTTCAAACGCTTCAACGACACCTATGGCCACGCCATCGGCGACGAGGTACTCAAGCTGGTCGCCCGCACCCTGAAGCAGAACGTGAAGGGGCGCGACACGCCGGCTCGCTTCGGCGGCGAGGAGTTCGCGGTGATCCTGCCCACCACGGCGCTGGCCAATGCCATGACCCTGGCCGAGCAGATGCGGCGGCGGCTGGCGGGCAAGGAGCTGAAGACGCGCGACGGCAGCCGCTCCTTCGGCTCGGTCACCATGTCGCTGGGCGTGGCGCAGTACCGCCCGGGCGAGCCCTTGCCCCTGTTGCTGCAGCGCGCCGACGAGGCGCTCTATGCCGCCAAGCGCGGCGGCCGCAATCGCGTGATGGCCGAGGCGGCCGAAAGCGCGACGACGCAGCGCCCGGCGGCGGCGTCGGCCTGATCGACGCGCCCCCCCGCGGCGGGCCTAGTCGGCACGGCGCAGGCTTATACGCGCGGGCCTGCCGTGCGCGCATGGATCGCATGCCCTCCGGCGGCGTTGAAAAGAGCAAGAGGCGCATCACATGCCCTTCAGGAAAAAGGGCGTTACCCCCGTGTCCTAGGGGTTTCGCAAGAGGATATCGACAAAACTTGAAATGTTCTAAGCGCGTTCTATATACTTACCGTGACTTCCGGGACAGGAAAGACCCGAAACCGCGTACGGGCGACCGTGCGGAGCTTGGCCATTGGGCGGGTCCGCGCGGGGCGCAAGCCAACCGGCGACGGTGACTGGAGAGGTGCCATGGCGAATACGATGACGAAAGACCGCACCCAGCGGAGCGAGCTCGACCTGCTGATCGCAGAGGCGGCCCGCTATCCCTTGCTCACGCAGGAGGAGGAGAACGAGCTGGCGCGGTTGTGGCGTGAAGAGAACGACAGCACGGCGCTCAACAAGCTGCTGGGCAGCCATCTGCGGCTGGTGATCAAGCTGGCGCGCGGCCTGCGCGGCTACGGCGTGCCCATCGAGGACCTGATCGCCGAGGGCAACGTCGGCCTGATGCAGGCGGCGCAGCGCTACGATCCGGAGCGGCAGGTGCGCTTTGCCACCTACGCCGCCTGGTGGATTCGCGCGTCGATGCACGAGTTGGTGCTCAAGAGCGGGTCGATCGTGCGCACCGTGCGTACCGGCGACCAGAAAAAGCTCTTCTTCAACCTGCGCCGCATGAAGGCGCAGCGCGCCCAGCTCGGCGAGACCGGAGAGCTGACCGAGGAGGCGGTGGGCGAGATCGCCAAGACGCTCGGCGTCTCCGTGAACGACGTGCGCGAAATGGACCAGCGCCTGGGGATCGGCGATGTCTCGCTGGACGCGCCGCTGACCAGCGAAGGCGAAGACTCGCGAATCGACTTCCTGAGCGACGACCAGGCTCCCACGCCGGAGGCCCTGATCGCCGAGGAGGACGAGCGGGACAAGCGCCGCATGCTGCTGGACTCCGCGATGGCGGGGCTGAACGACCGCGAGCGGCATATCCTGAAGGAGCGCCGGCTCAGCGAGGAGCCCCGGACCCTGGAGGAGCTCAGCCAGGTCTACGGCGTGTCGCGCGAGCGCATCCGCCAGATCGAGGCGCGGGCGCTCGAAAAGCTGGCGGCGGCGACCCGCCGGGCCGCGAGCGATCGCGGTCTGATCGGGCGCAACCATCCGCCCGCGCTCGCGGCGTAAAGCCCGGAAAAGCCGCCGGGCAGCATGGTGCTGCTGCTCGCAAGCCTGACCGTCATCGCCGTCGCAGCCCTCGTGGTTGCGGCGGCGATTGCGTTTCGGGCGCCGGGCGCGGCGGCGGACCGGCGTGCGGCCGGGCTCCTGGCGCGCCGCTGGCTGCTGCTGGGCCTGCTGGGCTACTGGCTGGCCGCCGCTCTGCTGGCCGGGCTGGTCCTCGTCCGGGCGGCCTGAGTCCACCTGTGGGTGTGGGGCGGGTCACAGCGCGGTGTCGGCCGAGCGGGCATCGTCTCCGCAGGTCACCTGGGAGATGAGGGAGCCGGGTCATGAACGCCTCCATGCGGAATACGAAGGTCTCGCTGCTGGACAGCGCCCTGGAGCGGGCGATTGACGCGACCATCGCGCTGCTGACCGCGGTTGTGCTCGCGGCGCCCTTGGCGCTGCTGCTGCTCGGCTGGGCGGCGGGGGTGTTCGCCTACTAGAGCAGGTTTTGTGATCGTTTGGACCCGCTCCGGCGGGGCCGCCGGTCCCAAGACACCTGCTCTCCACCCTAGGGTTGGAGTGATGTTTCGCGACCGGCGGACGCGCTGAGGCGCATCCAAACAGTCACAGATTGCCTTGAGAAAAATAACAAAATAAATATGTGGAAAAAATATAACAACACTTTTGAAAGAGGAATAATATGGAATCTCCGGCATTGCGCGGATATATTGCTGTGGAGCCGGGCCGCTCCGAGGGCGCGCCGGCTCCGTTGCAGCACACGCCGGGAGCACCGCCATGCTGGAGACCGTCGCGGGCAGCGATCCCCGCAGCCTGTTGATCGCCGGCGCGCTGATCGTCGGCGTCGCCTTCGGCCTGCTGGCGCGCGCTTCCGGCTTCTGTCTGCGCTCGGCGTTGATGGAGTTTCGCCTGCGTCGTCCGGGCCTGCGCGCGCTCGCCTGGGCGGCGGCGCTGCTGACCGCCGTGGCCGGCACCCAGGTCCTGGCTCGGCAGGGCCTGGTCGATCTCGGCGACAGCCTCTACCTCGCGCCCAGGGTGAACCTGCTGGCGCTGACCCTCGGCGGGCTGCTGTTCGGCCTCGGCCTGGTGCTGGCGCGGGGCTGCGGCGCGCGGCACCTGGTGCTGGCGGCGGGCGGCAATCTGCGCTCCTGGGTGGTGCTGGCGGCTCTGGCGCTGGTCGCCTACGCCAGCCTGCGCGGGATCCTGGCGCCGTTGCGGCTCTGGCTCGAGGGGCTGGTGTCGCTGCCGGTGGAGTCGGCGGGCGGGCAGGCGGTGCCGCAATTACTCGCCGGGTTGGGCGGCCTGATGGCGGCGGATCTCACCCTGCTCGTGGTCGGCCTCCTGGCGGTGGGGCTCTTGCCTGTGCTGCTCCAGGGCTTGCGCCGAGAGGGCTGGCGCGCGGCGGCCTGGGGGCAGGTGCTGGCCGGGATCGGGATCGGCCTGTTGATCCCCCTCGGCTGGTACGTGACCGGCGTCCTGGCGGCCGACGACTTCGACCCCGTCCCGCTGGAGTCGCTCAGCTTCACGGCGCCGGTGGGGGATTCCCTGCAGTATCTGATGACCTACACCGGCGCCGCGCTCGACTTCGGCATCGTCGCCGTGGGCGGCACCCTGCTGGGCGCGGCGCTCTGGGCGGGCCCGCGGCGCGAGGTCCGGCTGGAGGGCTTCACCGCGCCGGGCCAGCTTCTGCGCTACCTGGCCGGGGCGGCCCTGATGGGCCTGGGCGGCGTGCTCGCCCTGGGCTGCACCGTCGGCGCCGGACTCAGCGGCGTCAGCACGCTCTCGCTCGGCAGCATGATCGCGCTCGGAGCTATCGCTCTGGGTGCGCGCGCCGCGCTGGCGCTCGAGGCCGCCGCCGCCCGAGGCGCGCTGTGGCCGGGCCTGGCGCCGCGGCTGTCGCGCTCGCGGGGCTGAGCGAGAGGTCGCCGCCACGAAGGCGCGGACGGGGCGGGTCAAAACGGCGCGGCCGGCGGCGTCACCTCGAAGTCGAAGACGAACAGCAGGCGGCTGACCTCGGCGCCCGGCCGGGCAAAGGGCAGGGCCAGCACGCTGTAGTGCTTGTAGTGGTGCGGCGCGAAGCTCAGCGGCGCCGTGGCCCAGTAGGGCTGGCGCCGACGCACTGCCCGGTCGAAGCGTTCGAGCTGGGCGGCCATGCCGGCGATCTCGTCGACGTAGCGGCCGGTGTGGTCGACCCCCAGCGCCTCGACCACCTCCGTGCCGACCAGACGCGTGAAGTAGCGCCCGCTTTCGGGCTCCCGGTGCAGCAGGCCGAGGAAGGGCAGGGCGGTGCGCGGTAAGGCCAGCGGGTCGATGGCCGCGACCGGTGGCACGTCCGCGCCGTCGCGGCGTTCGCGCCAGAAGTCATAGACCGCCGCCTGGCGGCGGTCGGCGAATCGCTCGGGCGCCTCCGGCAGGTCGAGGCAGACGGTGGCATGGCCGGAGGAGCTCTCGGACAGAAAAAGCATGACCGACAGGATCTAGCGGAAAGCGCCGCTGCGGCGCGAGGGACAAAATTGTACGCGGCCGCCCGGCGCTCCGCCGGGCGTCACCGGTATTGCGGTCGCGATTGTTGCGATGGCGATCGGGGCTGCGGCGTCGCGCGCGCCTCGGCCTCCAGCCAGGCGACAAAGCGCGCCGCCTTGCGATGGCGCCGCCGGCGGCGCAGCGCGACGTAGGTCAGGCCGCTATCGATGAAGCCGAACGGCGCGACCAGCCGTCCGGCGCGCAGGTCGTCGGCGACCAGGACCCAGGGCGCGACGCAGGCGCCGAGGCCGGCGGTCACCGCCTCCAGCAGGAAATAGAAGTGCTCGTAGGCCGCGCCCGTCTCCGGTGCCGCTTCGGAGGCCGCCTGTGACCCCGCGCGCGCGGCCCAGGCGCTCCAGGCCTCCGGTCGCGTCCGGGTGCGCAGTCGCGGCAGCTCCTCCGGCAGGCAGACAGCCGGCGACGGGGTCTTTGGCAATGGGGTCTTTGGCGCGCGTCCCTCCGGCGGCCCCCCGGGGTCCTGCTGCCAGCGCGGCGCCATGACCGGGCCGAAGGTCTCCGGAAACAGCGGCGTGACCTCCACCTCTTCCGGCCAGGGTGCGCGGCCGACCCGGATCGCCACGTCGCAGCCGTCGCGCGCGAAGTCGACCGGCGCGTCCGAGGAGGTCAGCCGCACCTCGATCCCCGGAGAGGCGGCCTGGAAGCGGTGCAGCCGGGGGATCAGCCAACGCAGGGTGAGGGTGCCCAGGCAGGACACGTCGAGCGGCCCTTGCTCGGTATCCGCTACCTGGCGCACCGCCGACTCCAGGCCGTCGAAGGCCGCCGTCAGGCCGGGCAGCAGCCGCCGTCCAGCCTCGCTCAGGCGCAGCGCGGTCTTCGGCCCCTCGAACAGGGTGACGCCCAGCGCCGCCTCCAGATGCCGCACCTGGCGGCTGACGGCGCTGTGGGTGACGTGCAGTTCCTCGGCGGCCAGGGTCATGCGGCCGAGCCGCCCGGCGGCTTCGAAGGCCCGCAGCGCGGTCAGTGGGGGCAGGCGGCGGCGCATGTGCGTTTTCTGAACATCATAGGTTCAAGAATACCGTTTTTCGGCCTGACTTATCGAGGTTTTCCTAAAGGCATGATGCCACAGGAATTGAATTTTTCGCAGGAAAACCAAGCTGCCGCCGGGCTCGGCGCGCCGCTTCGCCACGGCGCGGGCAGGTGGAGGCGCCGGCACTAGATGGACCTCTTCGTCTTCCTCGCCGTGCTGACGGCGGCGGCACTGCACGCCGGCTGGAACGCCCTGATCAAGCTGGGTCTCGACCGCTTCCTCTCGGTGACGCTGATCTCTCTCGGCGCCGGGCTGCTCTCGCTGGCCGCCTTGCCCTTCGTCACGCCGCCGCCGGCGGCGGCCTGGCCCTGGCTCGGCCTTTCGGTGCTGCTGCACAGTGGTTACAAGCTGTTTTTGGTCCAGGCCTATCGGGCCGGCGACCTCGGGCAGGTCTACCCGATCGCGCGCGGGACCGCGCCGCTGCTGGTGGCGCTGGCGATGCTCCTTTTGTTCGGCGAGCGCCTGTCGCCGCCGGCTTTGCTGGGCGTGCTGCTGCTGGCCGGCGGGGTCTGCCTTATGTCGCTGCGCGGCGGGCGCGACCTGGCTCGGTTGGACGGGCGCGCGGTCGGCTTCGCCCTGGGCACGGCCGTGTGGATCGCCGGCTACAGCGTGACGGACGGGATCGGGGCGCGGGTCGCCGGCTCGCCGCACGGCTACGCCGTCTGGCTGTTCCTGCTCGACGGCCTGGTGATGCTGGCCCTGGCGGCGGCGCTGCGCGGACGCCGCGGGCTGGCTGCGCTGCCGCGCCACTGGCGCGGCGGCCTGGCGGGCGGGGCCATGTCGTTCGGCGCCTACTGGATCGTGATCTGGGCGATGACCGTCGCCCCCATCGCCCTGGTCGCCGCCCTGCGCGAGAGCAGCGTGCTCTTCGCCGCCGTCATCTCCCTGTTGCTGCTGAAGGAGCCGCTCAGCCCGCCGCGCGCCGCCGCCGCCGCGGTGATCGTCTTCGGCCTGGTTCTGGCCCGCGGCGGCTGAGGCACGGTCTGCGCGACGCGGCCCTCAGGCCAAGACGGCGAACCCCCAGCCCGACAGCATCGACCCCGCCACGGCCAGGGCGAGGTAGAGCAGGAACGGCTTGAGCCGGAGCACCGGGAAGATCGCCATGGCGCCCCACAGGCTCACCACGCCGCCGGACACCAGAAAGGCCATGGCGGCGCCCGGCGCCATGCCGTGGTCCAGCAGTGCGCGGGTCAGCGGCAAAGCGGCATAGCCGTCGATATAGGCGGGACCGCCGACGACGACCGCCAGCGGCACGGCCAGCGGATTGTCGCCGCCGA
The DNA here is from genome assembly GCA_001637315.1 of Phormidium willei BDU 130791. GTDB lineage: Bacteria > Cyanobacteriota > Cyanobacteriia > Cyanobacteriales > Geitlerinemataceae > Sodalinema > Sodalinema willei. The sequence continues at coordinate 7,045 of LSZA01000149.1, forward strand.
CATAGCCGCTCAGCGCATCCGGCTGAAGCCAGGCATTGAGCAGAAACTCGGCCGCGAAGGCCGGCATCAGCACCAGCAGGATCAGCCGGCCGATCGACCACATCTGCCGGGCAAACCGCTGCCGCCGGTCGCGCGTGCGCCAGACGCGCGGATCGAAGCGCTCCGCGGTCTCTTCCCCGCTGCACGAAGCGCCCAGGGAGGCCACGAGCCGGTTGGGACGCAGCGGGGCGCGGGTCCAGTGGCGCCGTGCGAACAGGCTTGTGGCCGCGCCGCCGAGCAGCCCCAGCCCAACGGCCGCAAAGACCTTGCCGAGGGCGAAGTCCCAGCCGAGCGTGACGCCTGTCGCCGCCAGCATGGCCGGGTCGGTCACCGGCGAAGCGAGCCAGAAGGCCATCACCGGCGCCAGCGGCACGCCGGACGCCAGAAGCCCCACCATCAGCGGCAGCACCGTGACGCCGCAGACCGGCAGGATCGCGCCGACGACCGACGCGGCGAGCACCGTGTGAGGCGTCCGCCCCTCGAACAGCGCGGCGACCCGGTCGCCGGCGCCACTGGCCATCAGCCAGGCGGCGAGCAGGACACCGGGTGCCACGATCGGCGCGACCTCCACAAGCCCGGTGGCAGTGAAGACCAGCGTGTCCCAGGCAAGGGCCGGTTGCCACAGGGCCAGGGCGGCGACGCTCGCCACGAGCGCGCCGTAGACCTGCCGAACCGTCGGTCGCGTCGATCGGACAGTCTCGGCAAAGGACATGAGCGGCTCCCGAACTCTCTTCGGGGGCCAGTATGGGGCATCGACAGTCATTTGAGTGACGCGTAGTTTCAAGGTGAGCCATCGGGAACGCAAATATCTATGGCCCAGTTGGACAGCGATCTGCTGCGAACCTTTCTCGCGGTTGCGGAGAGCGGAAGCGTAACCGCCGGCGCGCGCCGCATCGGCCGGTCGCAGTCGGCCACGAGCCTGCAGATCAAGCAGCTCGAGGAGATTGTCGGCCAAGCCCTGTTCCGGCGGCACGGACGCGGCGTCAAGCCGACGGTGGCGGGCGAGCGGCTTCTTCCGGTCGCCGGGCGGGTGACGCGATCGCTGGACGCGGTCCTGATGGAGCTGCGCGGGGAGGGGCTGAGCGGCGAGCTCCGGGTCGGCCTGCCCGACGATCAGGGCCAGGCGGTCCTCACCGGCATTGTCGCCGCGTTCGCGGCGCGGCATCCGGACGTACGCTTGCAGGTGCACAGCGCGCTGGGCGCTGGCTACGGTGCCGCCTTGCGGTCCGGCGCCCTCGACCTCGCGGTCTTCGAAGTTCCCGAGCCCGCGCCGCGGGACGTCGTGCTGAGGCAGGACGCCTTGATTTGGATGGCCAGTCCTCAGCGCGACTTTTCCGACGCGCCCGTCTTGCCCGTTGCGGTGTTCGACCGCGACTGCTGGTGGCGCGACGCCGCTTTGTCCGGGCTCGAGGCGGCCGGCCGCCGCTACCGGATCGTGTTTACCAGCGAAAGCGCGCTGGGCGTGCGTTCGGCCGTGCAGGCCGGTTTCGCGGCGGGACTGCTCGGCGCGGGGGCACGGCAAGCGGAGGGGCTGGCGCCGCTGGGCGGATTGGATCTGCGTCAAGCGTCGTTTCTGGTGTTGCGCCGCGCGCCCACCGCCTCCGGCGAAGCGGTCGGCGCCATGAGCGGCGCGATCCGCCGGGCCTTCGACGGCGCTTGACCCGGGCGGGCGGCGGCCGGTTGCACGGCTGGCCGCCGACGGGCCGCCGACGGGCCGCCGACGGGCCGCCGACTGGCCGACGGCTGTCCCTCTGCCCTGGCCCGAAAAGCCGGGGCGTTGTCCCGCCCCCGGTCTTGCTGTAGGAAAGCGGCTTCCAGGCCAAGGAGTGTTGTTTCGACATGGACAAGAGTCTCGCCGCCGCCCGCCGCCCGGTTTCGCCGCGAGAGAACCTCATCCATGTCACCTGCCTCCATCGCCCTGGCCGATCTGGCCTGGTCGACGCCTGACGGCACCCCGCTTTTCACCGAGCTGACCCTGAGCTTCGGGCCCGAGCGCACCGGCCTTGTCGGGCGCAACGGGACCGGAAAGACGACGCTTCTCCGCCTGATCTCGGGCGCGTTGCAGCCACGCTCAGGCAGCGTCCGGGTGTCCGGAACGCTTGGCGTGATGCGCCAGGATATCGGCGCGCACCCCCAGGAACGCCTGGTCGATCTGTTCGGCGTCGCGCCCGCGCTCGCGCTGCTCGACCGTGCCGAGGCCGGGGTGGCCGGGGCCGCCGAGCTGGCGGAGGCGGACTGGACGCTGCGCGCACGGCTCGACGCGGCCCTGGCGCGGTGCGGCTTGGCGGTCGACTTGCACACGCCGCTGGCGCGCCTGTCCGGCGGGCAGCGCACCCGTGCCGGCCTGGCCGCGCTGGTCTTCGCCGCGCCCGACTTCCTGCTGCTGGACGAGCCGACGAACAATCTGGACCGGGCCGGGCGCCGGGCGGTGAGCGACCTCCTCGCGGGGTGGCGCGGCGGCGCCCTGGTGGTCAGCCACGACCGCGCGCTCCTCGAGGCGATGGACGCCATCGTCGAGCTGTCCACGCTGGGGCCCGCGCGCTATGGCGGGCCTTACAGCGTCTACCGCGCCCGCAAGGCCGAGGAGCTGGAAGCCGCCCAGCGCGATCTGGCCCGGGCCGAGAAGACGCGCGCCGAGGGCGCGCGCCGGGCGCGGCAGGCGGCCGAGCGCAAGGCCCGCAAGGACGGCGCAGGGCACCGCGCGCGCGCCAGGGGCGGCAAGCCCAAGGTCCTGATGGATGCGGCCAAGCAGCGGGCCGAGGCCTCGGGCGGCGCGAACGCCCGGCTGCGCGATGCGCGGCGCGCGCAGGCGGAGGAGGCGCTCGTCGCGGCGCGCGACAGGGTCGAAGTCCACCAGCCCCTGCGCATGGATCTGCCCTCGACCCGACTGCCGCCGGGCAAGGTGGTTCTGCGGCTGGATCGGGTGACCGGCGGGTATCGGCCCGACCGCCCCGTTATCCGCGAGCTGTCGCTTGCCGTCACCGGTCCGGAGCGGGTGGCGATCACCGGCCCGAACGGCTGCGGCAAGACCACGCTGCTGAAGCTGATCGCCGGCGCGCTGGCACCGCAAAGCGGTCGCGTCGACCGCGCCGTGCCCTTGGCGCTGCTGGATCAGCAGGTCGGCCTGCTCGATCCCGATCTCTCGCTGCGCGACAACTTCCGCCGCCTCGATCCGGCGGCCGACGAGACCCAGTGCCGGGCGGCGCTGGCCCGCTTCGGCTTCCGCGCCGCCGACGCCCTGCGCCAAGTGGCGGGCTTGAGCGGCGGGGAGCGGCTGCGCGCCGGCCTTGCCTGCACCCTGGGCCGGGCCCGGCCGCCCGCGTTGCTGCTTCTGGACGAGCCGACCAATCACCTGGACCTCGACGCGGTCGACGCCCTGGAGGCGGCGCTGACGGCCTATGACGGCGCGCTGCTGGCGGTTAGTCACGACGTGCGCTTTCTCGAGCACCTGGGCGTGCAGCGCAGGCTGGACCTGGGCCGGGCCGAAGACGGCTGAGCCCTTGCCGTCGAGTGGGGTCTTCGATGGAGCCTTCGCTGGGGCGGACGCCGTCCGCTATACTCGCCGCGAGCGTTGCCGAGTAGGAGGAGACGGCGGCATGGAGCGTTTCACCGGCGGTTGCCTCTGCGGCCGGGTCCGGATCGCGGCATCCGGCGCCCCCTACCGGGTCGGCCTTTGTCACTGTCTGGACTGCCGCAAGCATCACGGCGCCCTGTTTCACGCCTCCGCCGTGTTCCCCGAGCAGGCGGTGACGGTCGAGGGCGAAACACGCGACTATCGCGGGCGGTTCTTCTGTCCGCACTGCGGCTCGTCCGTGTTCGCGCGCAGCGGGGACGAAATCGAGGTGCACCTGGGCGCCCTGGACGCACCGGATCAGCTCCGGCCGACCTACGAGCTCTGGACTCTGCGGCGCGAATCCTGGCTGCCGCCCTTTCCGTTGGCGCGGCGCTACGCGCGCAACCGCGAGGCCGGCGGACGGTCCGAGGGGTAGGGGAGTCACGCCCGGCGCGCGCCCGCGTCCTTGCACGCCGCCACCAACAGCATCATCGGCCGCTCCAGCTCCTCGGCCAGCTCTGGCATCCGCTCGACCTGCTCCCGGGTCGGGGCGAACTCCTCGACCCGCCGCAGGGAAAAGCCTGCGTCGATCAGGCTGTTGAGTGTTGTTCCGAGGGTGCGGTGCTGCTTCAGGACGCCCTTGGCGAACCAATCCGTGCGCCGCTCGCCCTCCAGCGAATAGCCGTTGACGGGCCAGGTCTTGCGCCCCGCCTCGTCGCGGATCCAGTGCGGGTTCGCCGCCGCCATGAAGACGGGGTGCTCGATGGTGAAGACCAGGTGGCCGCCGGGCGCGAGCGCCGCGTGGATCGCGCGCACGAGCCGCCCGAAGTCCCGAACGTAGTGGAAGGTCAAGGCGCTGAAGACGAGCTCGAAGGCCGCCTCGGGCAGCTCCAGGGACTCGATGTCCGCGATGCGATACGCGATGGCGGGATCGTTGGTGTCGGCTTTGGCGCGGTCGATCATGTTCCGCGACAGGTCGAGGCCGAGCACCGAAGCGGCCCCCTGCGCGCGCATCCAGCGTGCGGCCCAGCCG
>LSZA01000150.1 GCA_001637315.1 Phormidium willei BDU 130791
CCAAGAGGGGATGGCAAAAGGCAAGAGGGTATGGGCGTACCGCAAGTGGCGCGCCCTCTTCGGGCAAGAGGTAAGAGGGTATGCCCTTTGTAGTTATCCTGCCTTTGTGAGGAATACATAAACGGCTCCCTCTTTTCGGGTGAGAACTCGTCTGGATTGGGGTTAACGTAAGAGTAATAGTCCAGACTGGACTAACCCAACAAAAATTCCTAAAAGTCCCCCCAAATTCACAATGGCTTGGAGTTCACTTTTAACAATTCCTTCAACAGCCGTTTCTAAGTTTTCAGGAGAGGTTGCCTTGACGCGATTGACGATCACTTGGTCAATCGATAAAATGGGAATCGCTTGAGCGACAATTTTTTCGAGATCTTCTTCTAAATAGCGATCTAAAACCAAGGCTAACTCGTAGCTAATTGGCTCTAAGGATGAATTGACGGTTTCGGAAGACTGTATGCGACTGATTGCCAGTTGAGCAACATTTTCAAAATCGACCGAGTTGCTGAGGCTCTCAAACAGGGGTTTTCCTTCCGTTTTAACGTATTTTCGAACACTGTCTTTGAGAGTTTTGCGAAGTTGCCGAACGGTGGAAACCGGCAAGTTTTGTAGAGAAAGATTTTGTAAAAATTCTTTGAGGCGAGATTGTAGGGAAAGAGAGTCAATAACTTCGGCTAACCGTTCATTCGCTTGTTCTTTATCGTCTAAACAGAAATTACGCAGGCGAATTAGTGCATTTCGTAATCCTAAAAAGTTAGCAACTAGCCAGTAGGTTCCACTACTCTTTTCTCGGAAACTTTCATCAATAATTAAGATGTTGCGATCAGTTAAAAAATCGATGAGGGCGAGGCGAACGGCGTTGGGTGACAAGGCAATTTTCATCAACCAATCTGAGAGTTGAGAAGCTTGTCGTTCAGTGAGTTGAAATTCGAGGAGAACATCATCAAAAATTTTATTGAGTTGATGATCTAAGAAGTCTTCTCGTCGGGCGAGAACTTTTAAAATACGGGGGAGCGATCGCCCCGCCAAATCTCGCAAAATTCCAGCAATAATTTTATTACTTTTATCATTAGGGTCAGCCTTTAAACTCCCTTGAGCCATACGCAACAGCCAGAGAATAGCACCTTGAACCCGGTCGATCGCCAACAGACGACGAGCTAATTTTTGTAGTTCACCCGGCGTCAGCAAGGACCCCATAATCGTATCTGATACCCGTTTCGCCAGTCGTTCTTGATTACGGGGAATCAAGCCGGGAGTAAAGGGGAGCCGATACCGACCAATGTGATAAGCCCGATAAGGACGAAACAACATTTTAATGGCGAGATCATTGGTGAAATAACCAATCACTCCGCCAGCAATGGGGGGAATAATCAAAAACCAGATGTCTGGGAGTAGCAAGGGACTAGAAAACAGAGAAGAAGAACTCAACAATCGAGACTCAACAATCGAGACTCAAAAACAAAACAGGGCGATTAAAATTGAGGTTTACGGGCTACGAGAACCCCCATCATGCCACCCATGAGTGGATAATGGACCACTTGTGCAAAACCCACGGATTGAGCCAATTGAACTTGAACCGAACCGCTCGGAAAGCGATCGAGACTTGGGGCAATATACGCATATTCATCCTGAAGCTGAAACTGTTGTGCCGTTGGAACCACGAGCCTATCGAGATACCACTGCTGAAAGGCTTGCATGGGCGCCGATTGAGGACGGTGCATGTCCAAAATCGCCACCTTGGCCCCCGGTTTGAGAACCCGATGAAGTTGTCCTAATCCTTGGGGAATATCCGTCAGATTTCGTAGGCCATAGCCCATCGTCGCGGCGTCGAAGTGGTTGTCTGGGAAAGGTAAATCCAACGCATCGGCCTGCACCCACTCTACCTCTCGCAGTTGCTGGTAACTGCGACGACGGGCCACCTCTAACTGGGCTGAGGAAAAATCAGCACCCACAACAGTTCCCGTTGAACCGACCACTTCGGCGAGTCGCACGGCCAGATCGCCACTCCCACAGCAGACATCTAAAACCCGATCGCCCGGTTGGGCCTCAGACCAGGCGATCGCCATCTGCTTCCAGATGCGGTGCGTGCCAAAACTGAGACGGTCATTGAGGCGATCATAGAGGGGGGCGATGCGATCGAAAAGCTGTTGAATCGCCGATGCGTCCGGTTGCATAGTCATCCTAAGGATTAAGCGGCCAACTTACTACAGGCCAGGGCCAACGCCATCTGTTGGGTGCAACGATGTATCCATTCCACCTCGTTCTCTTGAATGGCGTTAGGGCTTTTCCACTGAAGCGAGGCCAAAGCCAACAACTGTTCGCGGAAGACGACGGGTAACACTAAATGGGCTTTCACACCGCTGGTTTGATAACTGTCGAGTTTACCTAACTCCGCGTCGGAGCCAATATTGGCGACTCCTTGCACCGATTGACTGGCGATCGCCTCTTGAGCCAACGGGTCATCCTGAAGCTCAATTTTCTCTCCCTGACCATAGCAGACCGGCTCACCGGCGAGAGTCGCTCCATCCATCAGTTGTAAAACACAGGTATCTGCCTCAAAATTCTCCCCTAAAGCGTCTGCGATCGGTTGTAACGAAGACCCCAAATCGGTCGAGGTTTGGGCCACCTCCATCAACGTCGACAGAACCGCCATCTGGGCCTGAGACCATTCAAGTTCTTCGGTTTTCTGTTTCAGGAGTTCGTAGGTATCCGCTGCCCGCTGCACCACTCCGCGTAACTCATTCGGGTCCCAAGGTTTCGTGATGTACTTATACACCTGTCCCGAGTTGATCGCCTCGACTAAGTCCTCAATATCCGTAAATCCAGTCAGGATAATGCGGACTGTATTGGGAAACTGAGTGACGGTCTTGCTGAGAAACTCAGTCCCCTTCATTTCCGGCATCCGTTGATCAGAGACGATCACCGCCACTTCACCTTGTTTTTCGAGAACTTCCAGGGCTTGAATGCCACTTTCGGCTTTGTAGACCTGAAACTCACGGCGAAACGTGCGGTAGAGCAAATCTAGATTATCTGGCTCGTCGTCAACCACCAGCATTTTAGGTTTCTTAGGTCGCATCGAAGTCCTCAATCGAGTCTTTACATCATCAAGTTCTGGCATGGTATTGATTGTACCTACCTCTAGTTGGACGGTTTGTCCCTGATCTAACTCAACCTGTCTCCGGTCGCCTTTTTGGAGAGAGTCAAGCATCTGATCTATGATACGTTGCCAGGTGGGCGATCGCGAAATCCCAACCCTTTCGTGAGCAAATCTTTAGATATGGCTGCTTTTATACCGGCTTTGGGCCGTTGATGATCGACTCTCCTAGATTAACCGTTCACCCTATTGACTTGGAAACCTCATGGATGTCATTCCTGCAATTGATTTATTAGGGGGCCGCTGTGTGCGCCTCTATCAAGGAGACTATGAGCAGTCTCAGACCTTTAGCGAAGACCCCGTCGCCATGGCTCAACAATGGTGTGACCAAGGGGCCACTCGCCTGCATTTAGTGGATCTCGATGGGGCTAAGGGCGGTCGTCCGGTCAATAGTGAGGTGATTGGGGCGATCGCCCGTGCGTTATCGATTCCAGTGCAACTCGGCGGCGGCCTGCGCGATCGCGACAGTGTGGCCCGCGTCTTAGAGACTGGCATCGAGCGAGCTATCTTGGGAACCGCTGCGGTGGAACAGCCGCAACTGGTTGAACAACTCTGTCAGGAGTTTCCCGGACAAATCGCCGTGGGAATTGACGCGCGAGACGGTTGGGTGGCGACCCGAGGCTGGCTTGAAACCTCTCAGGTCAAAGCCACGGACTTAGCCCAACAGATGGCCCAGTTCGGTGTCGCCGCGATTATCTACACTGATATTCATCGTGATGGGACTCTCAGCGGTCCCAATCGTGAGGCCTTGCGGGAGTTAGCCGAAGCCATAACCCCTCCGGTGATTGCTTCAGGAGGGGTGAGTTCCGTCTCAGATTTATTGGCGTTACTCTCCCTCGAACCCGTTGGCGTGACTGGGGCCATTGTTGGACGCGCTCTCTATACGGGGGATGTGTCCCTGAAAGAAGCCATCCGCGCGGTTGGCGAGGGACGTTGGCAAGATGTCCCCCCCGATTTAGGCTCTTCTACGGTCGCATAACGCCGTTTTGACGACCGGTCTGGGAGACCCTCTCAAAGACTGTCTAAGGGACGGTCTGAGGGCAGTTAATGGTGCGGTTGGCGGTGCGGTTGGCGGTGGCGTAATGTCCCGTGGCGGAAGTTCTGTCGTAACCATTGACGGAACTTGTCTTCGATCGCAAAGGCCTCGCGCTCAAAGACATTATCTTTGTAGACGAGATGGGCCCGTTTATATTCGCGAAAATACTCCTGGCCAAAGGCATGGAGTCCGCCCAACTCCTCCGACTGGCGGACATGGACTAATTCATGAGCCAGGAGTGCCAACTGTTCAGGATTTTCAGGATCATAGGGACCATTGACGTAAATTCGGTTTCCATAGACTTGTGCGTTCGATGAGCCGAGATCGAGTCGGAAGTTAGCACCGACCCAGTGATCGATGAGTTCGACTTCGTAGATGACTTCGACGCGATCAACTAAATCTCCAAAAAATGGGCGCAGATAGCGTTTTTGGGATGGAGTGAGGGTGGACCCCTGGGAGTATCGGTGTCGCATGATTTGCGCGATCGCCCGATAAGACGCCGCCCCTAGACGGGTCAACGCCGGTTCCGGTAAACTTTCCGGGACATTGCCGTGGCACAGTTGTCCTAAGGGGGTATGCTGTGAGGTACAGGAGATGACGGTCAGTTCCCAGATTGACCAGCCCGAGAGGGTGATGGCCAAAGATCCCCAAAAACTCAAGAAATAAACCGCCAATCGATAGCCTGTCCGTTGTGATCTCCGTTGAGAGCGAGGTTGACGGCCTCGTCTAACATGAGGATCCGGTCGGACTGAGGAAAGAGGGCTTTCAAGGGGATGCGGGTTCAACTGAGGCGATCGCATTACAGTCTCAAATTTGGCTAATGACTTGGCTAATTACAGGCAAACATCGTTTGGAAACAGGCCTGAAGAACTCACCCCAACTCTTGATCGGATCTCTTAATCGCAACTGAGTTGGCTGACTCAGTTTGGATTTTATGGACAGTTCAATAGTGACCATATTTTTGAGTAAAAGGTTTTCCCTAAAAGGGTTAATGCTTTAGTTTGCGTCCTATTTTATCTGTCTAATCTTTCAGGGTGGAGGATCTATCTGTCCGATCACCTTTATCGATGATAGACATCAGACTCTGTCTCTTGGTAGTGTCGCCCTTCTCCATCCTACGACGATCGCCATTGACAAAACGTTCCATAGGGCTTTAACCTGTCGAATTGTTAACCGGTTTGGATATCTTGGCTCCCGTTTGACTCAGGTGACGGCGATCGCGACTTTACTCGATTACCCCTTTTATATTGCTATTCGCTTGTACTTTTATCTGTTTTTAAATTGAACTCTAGCTAATCATATCTATTTATGACCCAAGCCAACTCGAAGTCAGCCCCCAACCCGATAACCACTTCTGTCATTCAGTATGGGGAGAGTGATGGGTCTGAAACTCCATTTTTGCCGATCCAAGAGCGATATCCCGAGACTTGGGTCACAGCGGAATTTATTAAACAGCATCAAAACCCCGGAATTCCCGTTGTTTTACGGCAAGGTGTCTCAGAACCTGAGTGGAATTTAGACTATCTTGAATCGAAAATTGGTCAACACAAATTTCTGTGTCGCTTCTATGGTTCTCAACGCAAAACCCTCGATAAACGACAATGGAAGACGATTGGAAGTGGTGTTAGCGCTAAATCCCTATCATTTTCTGAGTATGCTAATTTAGTGCGATCGGGGCAAGCCCATCAAGAAGACATTTATTTGGCTAAATGTCCTCTGATTGAACCCCCCCTATCTGCGTCCCCTAGTCTGCAAGGATTGGGGCAAAAATTCAACCTTCTCAAAGGAATGACAGACTTCAATCTTTGGGCGGGTGCGGGTGGTCATACTGAAAGCTTACATTATGACACTTTCGACGGAACCCTCATCCAACTGGCGGGACAGAAACGAGTGGTTTTGTTTCCCCCATCTCAACTGTCAAACCTCTATCCCTTTCCCCTGCTGGGTCATCTGCATCACGGCTTAAAGTTGCGGTCTTGGTTTAGCCAAGTGTATCCCGACAACCCCGATTTCGAGACCTTTCCGGGTTTAAAAGAAGCCTTTAAATACCGCTATGAGGTGGTCTTAAATCCCGGTGATGTGCTGTATTTGCCGGTGGGGTGGTGGCACGAGGTTTCGGCATTAGGAGAGGGATTTGTTTGTTCTGCTAATCGATTTTGGTCAGTCAAGCCTCGACGGCGATTGTTTTCGCACTGGAGTTCCTGGCGAACCTATTTTGCCTTTTTGTTGTCGATGCCATTCATGAGCTTAAAATTTCTGCAAGCCCTGCTGAAATCCAATCGTAAAGAGGAATTGGAGAAAGTTTTGCGTATGTTTTAAGCCTGTTTTAAGCCGGCTTCAAAACCAGAGGTTAAGTCTCAACTTGACCAACTAATCGAGGTCAATTCGGGCCACATGAAACCCCATCACACATTGATAATGATGGCCCGTGCGATCGCTACAGTGACTCATCACCCGTCCACAATCGAGTTTTCCCCCACGCCAACGGGGTTGTCCGTTGTGGTCAGCCAACACACAGCCTTGACAAACTTGGCACGTGGGGATAAGGGAATTGTCCGTTAAAATCACAACCATGATTCTAAGACCTCCGAAACTGGATTTACGCTGACCTAACTCCATTGTACGCCGTCGATTGGGTGATGGGCGATCGCCCACCGCCGAGACCCCAGTTCCCCCTTCACCTGTCGCCCCAAAAACGCTACAATCAGGAGTTCACGTCTTAACCTCAGCCCCGAGATAACCCCGAGATCGATCAACCACAACCGTAACAGTAACAGTCTCCCCCACAGACTCATCGAGACCATTTAACTCAATCATGACTCAGACTAACTTCGAACTCCTTGCCGCCAGCGATCCCATGCTGGCTGAAATTCTCGACCAAGAACTACAACGGCAGCGAGATCACCTCGAACTCATTGCCAGCGAGAACTTCACCTCCGCCGCCGTTCTCGCGGCCCAGGGATCGGTTCTGACCAACAAATACGCCGAAGGACTGCCGAAAAAACGGTACTACGGCGGGTGCGAATATATCGATCGCGCCGAACAACTGGCGATCGACCGCGCCAAAGAGCTATTTGGCGCCGCCCACGCCAACGTTCAGCCCCATTCCGGCGCTCAAGCCAACTTTGCCGTTTTCCTAGCCTTGCTGAAGCCAGGAGACACCATTATGGGCATGGATCTCTCTCATGGGGGTCACCTCACCCACGGGTCTCCAGTAAACGTCTCGGGAAAATGGTTTAACGTCCAACATTACGGTGTCAGCCAAACCAGCGAACAACTCGACTACGAAGAAATTCGCCAACTGGCCCTCAAACACCAGCCCAAACTCCTCATCTGCGGCTACTCCGCCTATCCCCGAACCATCCATTTCGACAAATTCCGGGCCATCGCCGACGAAGTTGGGGCCTATCTCATGGCCGATATCGCCCACATTGCCGGCCTCGTCGCCAGTGGTCATCACCCCAACCCTCTCCCCCATTGTCACGTCGTCACCACCACCACCCACAAAACCCTACGTGGTCCTCGCGGCGGACTGATTCTGACCCAAGATCCAGATTTGGGCAAAAAATTCGATAAAGCCGTCTTCCCCGGTAGCCAAGGCGGTCCCCTCGAACATGTCATCGCCGCCAAAGCCGTGGCCTTTGGCGAGGCCCTCAAACCTGACTTTAAAACCTATTCCGGTCAGGTGATTGCCAACGCCCAAGCCATGGCCGGACAATTGCAAGACCGGGGACTGAAAATCGTCTCAGATGGAACCGACAACCATCTGATGCTAGTGGATTTGCGATCGGTGAAGATGACCGGCAAACGGGCCGATGCCCTCGTCAGTGAGGTGAACATCACCGCCAACAAAAACACCGTTCCCTTTGATCCCGAATCTCCCTTTGTCACCAGTGGCTTGCGGTTAGGATCCCCGGCCATGACGACTCGCGGCATGGGGGTTGAGGAATTTAAGGAAATTGGTAATATTATCGCCGATCGCCTCCTCAACCCGGACGATGACGCCGTTGCCAACCAATGTCGCCAACGGGTCGCTACCCTCTGTGAGTCGTTCCCGCTGTATCCACATTTACGGATTCCGGTAGCGGCTATGGCGTAGATTAAGTATCCGCGATAACAGAGTTTCTGGGCAGTCCTCCTGGGCTGTCCTTTTTTTATGGGGTTAAGCGTGGGTTTGGCAATGGCTGTAGTATCTGACTGCCTGGGCGTTGGGGACTTTTCCTGGCTAGGTGGGCAATCCTCCGTGGCAGAACTTGACGCGATCGCGGTACACTAAGCCCCATTGCCCCACCCCTAACCCCACCCTTTGGCTTCAAGTCCAGATGCCACAACATCTGTATCATCTGTTTGCGTTCGTGATTTCCGCTGCCGTCGTTCTCATCACCACGCCCTGGGTGAAGGAACTCGGCTTACGGAGTGGACGCGTTGATCTGCCCAACGATCGCAAAGTCCACGATCGCCCCATGGTTCGCCTGGGGGGCGTTTCGATTTTCCTCGGTAGCTTGATTGCCTTGCTTCTAGTCTGGAAACTTGGCGGCTTTATCGATACTCAAGGCAACTATCTCGATCCCGCCACAGAATACGAAATTTGGGGCGTCACCATCGGCGGCCTACTCTTCTTCATGATTGGCTTTGCCGACGATTTATTTAATTTATCGGCCATTACTCGTCTGCTGTTACAAATCCTCGTTGCCAGTGTGGCTTGGTCCTTATGTGGTGTGAGTATTGATTTTCTCTCCATCCCCTTTGTTGGCTTAGTGGAGTTGCCCGCATTGGTGAGTTTACCCGTCACCGTCGTTTGGTTAGTGGGGATGGCCAATGCCATCAACTGGATTGATGGCCTCGATGGATTGGCGGCGGGAGTTTCGGGAATTGCGGCCGTGGTGTTGTTGGTGGTGAGTTTATTTATGGAACAGCCAGCGGCGGCCCTGATTGCAGCGGCGTTAGCGGGAGGGGCTTTAGGCTTTCTGCGGTATAACTTTAACCCAGCCCAGATTTTTATGGGGGATGGTGGGTCCTATTATCTTGGCTTTACCTTAGCCGGGGTTGGGGCGATCGGTTTGGTTAAAAGTACGGCCCTGACTGCTGTTTTACTCCCCTATATTATTCTGGCGGTTCCCATTTTTGATATGTCAGCGGTGATTCTCGATCGCCTCCGCAATGGAATTTCTCCCTTTGCGGCTGACAAGCGACATTTACACCATCGATTGCTGAATGCTGGATTGTCGCATCGCTTCACGGTTCTGTTTATCTATGCCCTCACCCTCTGGGTGGGCGGCTTAGCCCTCGCTTTTGCTGGACTTCCCAGCGGCCAAGCCTATGCGTTGGCGGCCACCTCGTTATTGGGTTACACGGCTTGGAAAGCCTGGAAGTATGCCCGTTGATGTGAGTTTGAGTTGTATTAATTGGCGTTAATCAATCGAGACAGTCACAGCCGCAACAGCGATGAGCATATCATCGTTTTTGTCTTCCAACTCCGGAATCGCTCGCCCCACCGTTACCATTCCTCCAGCTTCGAGATGTAGGGTTTTTTTGCCAAAGGGGAGAACCGCCAACACCTCCTCCTCTCGGACTTGTTCAGGATAGGGAACGGCGATCTGAACATCCACATACATTTCATTCGGATGCCCTAATCCCGCCACTTCCCACAGGCCCGGTAAGGCATTGTGGGCGATCGCATTGCCGACGGCCCGGGTGGCGGCGACGGTGGGATCTTGTCCATGTTGATCGATCCCCATTCCCATTTCGATAATTAAACGTTTGCGGGCCATGACATTGCCTAAACTGTTTGCCTAAACTGTTGCGGTATTAGGACAGTTTAGCCCAAAGTTCCCGCCAAACTGGGCAATTTTGCCAGAAATGGGTCGAAGAAACCCTCCCCCCGATTTCGGTTGCACTCACTGGGCAACTCGGCGAAGATTCCCTATCTTAGTAATAGATAGCCGGAGCGACAATCAAACAATTATGAACTCTCTACCTCACACTGGACGCGAAAAAACGGATAACCCCCTCTGGGATTATGTGCAATCTCTTTCCCCCGAGGCGATCGCCAAACTCTCCCAGCCGAACCCAGAAGTCGCCCAGGTGATGGAACGTTCGATCGCCGGAATGTTAGGAACATTGCCCCCCGAAGGCTTCGATGTGGCCGTCACCACCTCGCGGGAGAACCTCAGCAAACTCCTCGTCTCGGCCATGATGAATGGCTATTTCCTCAACAGTGCCCATCAACGCATGGCCTTTGATCGCTCGCTGCAAGCGGTTCACACTGATGATGACCCCGATTCTCACCAGTAGCGTTGTTAGACCTCGGCGGCCCTGGCCACCCCTCCAACAGACAGGCTAGGGCCGCCCTTGCAGGAACTGCTGAACCTCCTCGGCGGTGGGTTGGGCGGCGATCGCCCCTGGTTTCATGGCCGTTAATGCCCCCACCGCACTGGCATATTTCATCACCTTACGGGCGCTGGCTGGCTCATCAAGGGCATCCAGTCCCTGATTTTGAAGTTGGTGAAGGAAACCAGCAATAAAGCCGTCTCCTGCCCCAGTTGTGTCTTGCACGGGGACGGAAAAGGCCTCGATGTCTCCGACGACATCACCGAAACAATAACCACAGCCGCGATCGCCCCGCGTGACAATCACCCGAGAGACATTGGGCAATTGCGTGGCCACCTCCGTCACCACCGAGGTATTAAAAAGAAATTCCGCTTCCTCATCGGACAATTTGAGGAGATCCGCATCGGCGATGGCCTTGCGGATTGTTGCTTTGGCTGACTCCACATCGGGCCAAAATACCGGCCGCCAGTTCACATCAATGAAGACCTTAACTCCAGACTGACGGGCTAACGCTCGACAACGGGCGATCGCCTGATTAGACTCAGGATAGGCCATAGCCAAGGTTCCCATCACCAGGAACTCAGCTGACTCAAACAACGACTCAGGAATTTGCGCCCCATCGAGGCGGGTATCGGCAAACTCATCACTGGCGACCTCGCCAAACCCCGCAAATTGGCGATCGCCCTCCTCGGTTCGCACAACGTATACTTGTCGTGTCGGGGCTTGAGGATGTCGCTGCATCCCCGAGATCTCAACCCCAACCTCTTGTAACAGGTTCATTAGCTGATGTCCCGGTTCATCGTCACCGACACAGCCAATCAACCCCGCCGAGGTTCCCAACTTCACCAACCCACAGGCCACATTCGCCGGCGCGCCACCGGGGTAGGGCGTCCAAGACTCAACGGCTTCATAGGGTTTCCCGAGTTGATCAGCTAAACAGTCAAAGAGGATTTCTCCGAGACAAAGAACAGTCGAAGGCATAGGGGAGAGGGAATAGGGAACAGCGGAGAAGAAGG
>LSZA01000151.1 GCA_001637315.1 Phormidium willei BDU 130791
GGTCGAAGGGCGGCTGACGCTCTGCAACATGAGCATCGAGGCGGGCGCACGCTGCGGCATGGTGGCACCCGATGCGACCGCCTTCGACTATCTGCGCGGACGCCCCCTGGCGCCCGCCGGCGCGCTCTGGACTCGGGCGGTGGCGGACTGGCGCCGTCTCGAAAGCGCTGCGGATGCGGTCTTCGACCGCGAGCTGCGGCTCGACGCCGCCGAGGTGGCCCCCAGCGTCACCTGGGGCACCTCGCCGGAGCAGGTCGCCGCGATCTCCGACTGCGTGCCCGACCCCGCCTCCTTCGCGGAGGCCGCGCGGCGCGACGCGGCGGCGCGGGCCCTGGCCTACATGGATCTGCGGCCGGGGACGCCGTTGGCTGAGGTTGCGGTCGACCGCGTGTTCATCGGCTCCTGCACCAACGGCCGCCTCGAAGATCTGCGGGCGGCCGCCGAGGTGGTGCGGGGCCGCAGGGCCTGCGTGACGGCGTTGGTCGTGCCGGGCTCCGCGCAGGTCAAGGCGGCGGCCGAGGCCGAGGGGCTGCACGAGGTCTTTCGCGCGGCCGGGCTGGCGTGGCGCGCGCCCGGCTGTTCGATGTGCGTGGCGATGAACGGCGACCGGGTGCCCGCGGGCGAGCGCTGCGCGTCGACCTCCAACCGGAACTTCGCCGGGCGCCAGGGAGTCGGGGCCCGCACCCATCTTCTCAGTCCGGCCATGGCGGCGGCGGCGGCCGTGACCGGGCGCCTGACCGACGTCCGCACCCTTCCGCGCAGAGCCGGCCCCGGAGCCTGAGATGCAGTCCTTTGTCCGCCATACCGGGATCCTGGCGCCGCTGCTGGACTCCCACATCGATACCGATCAGATCGTGCCGGCGCGCTTCCTGCACCGTCCCCGCGCGGCCGGCTACGGGGCGCAGCTCTTCCACGACCTGCGCCACACCGCCGAGGGCGCGGCGGCGCCGAGCTTCGTGCTCAACAACCCTGTCTACCAGGGGGCAAGCCTGCTATTGGCCGGCGCCAACTTCGGCTGCGGGTCGTCGCGCGAACAGGCGGTCTGGGCCTTGCTCGACTTCGGCATCCGCGTGGTGATCGCACCGAGCTTCGGCGATATCTTCTACAACAACGGCTTCAAGAACGGCCTGCTGCCGATCACTGTCGACGCCTCGACCCACGAGGCGATGGCCGCAGCCGTGGCGCAGCGGCCGGGCCTTGCGGCCTCCGTCGACCTGCGCGCGCAGCGGATCGGCGTCGAGGGCGCGGGCGCCTGGCGCTTCGAGGTCGACGGCTATCGCAAGCGGGCGCTGATCGAAGGCAAGTCCGAGATCGAAATGACGCTCGACAGGCTGGACGAGATCGAGGCTTTCGAGGCCGGGGACCGCAGGCGACGGCCCTGGGCTCGCCTGGACGGCCGGCACGAGGGCGGAGCGGTCTGATCGCCGCGCCCTCGCACGAGTTATCGAACCGAGAAAACAGGAAAGGAATGCCGTCGATGGCGGATGCATCTTTGAAGCAGGCGCTCGCGCGCGGCGAGTTCGTGGTCGCGCCGGGGGTCTACGATCTCATTTCGGCCCTGATCGCCGACCGCATGGGCTTCCCCGCGCTCTACGTGACCGGCTACGGCACGGTCGCCTCCTATCTGGGGCTGCCCGATGCCGGCCTGGCGACCATGACCGACATGCTCGCGCGCATCGCCCAGATCACCAAGATGACCAAGACGCCGATCATCGCCGATGCCGACACCGGCTACGGCGGTCTGCTGAACGTGCACCACACGGTTCAGGCCTACGAGGCGGCCGGTGTCACCGCGATCCAGCTCGAGGATCAGGAGTTTCCGAAGAAGTGCGGGCACACGCCCGGTCGGCGCGTCATCCCGGCCGACGAGATGGTCAAGAAGCTGCGCGTGGCCGCCGAGGCGCGGCAGAGCGAGGACTTCCTCATCGTCGCCCGCACCGACGCGCGCACCGCCCAGGGGCTCGAGGAGGCGATCCGCCGCGGCGTCGCCTACGCGCAAGCGGGCGCCGACGTGATCTTCGTCGAGTCGCCGGAGAACGAAGCCGAGCTGGCCGAGGTGGCGAAGCGCATCGACGCGCCGGTCCTGGCCAACATGGTCAACGGCGGGCGCACCCCGGTGCTTCCGGCCGACCGCTTGCACGAGCTCGGCTTCTCGCTGGCGATCTGGCCCGGTGCCGGCTTCCTGGCGGCCGGCGCGGCGCTCGAGACCGTCTACGCCGACATCAAGGAGAACGGCGAGACGACCGCGCGCTCCACGCTCTACGACTTCGGCGCCTTCAACAGCCTGCTCGGCTTCGAGGCCGTCTGGGCGTTCGACAAGCGCCACGCCGACTGAAGCGCGCAGCCGGCCCCGCCCCGTCAGCGGCCGGGGCGGGGCCGGGGCGGGGCCGGCGGCCGACCGGGGCCTGAGCGGGTTGCCGGGGCGAGATCACACCGCCCGAGATCACACCGCGCGAGGTCACACCGGGCGATATTACACCGGGCGACGTCGCGAAGGACGCGAGCCGACCCCCACCGGACGACTGCGCGCCTTGCCCTTCGCAAACAGCGCGCCGGCCTCGCGTTTGTCTCGCGCAACCTCGCCCCGGAGGCGTCCCCTCTCGCCGCCAAGGCGGCCATGATGTATCCTCGCCGGATCGTCGGGCGGGATACGCGCGCGCCGGCGAGGAGGGGTGACGGTGACCGCGGATGTATCGCTCGATCCCGACGTCTGCGTCTTCGACCGGCGTCTCTTCGCCGAGGGGACGGCCTTCGGGCAGACCGGGCCTTATGAGCGCCTGACCGGGCGCGTGTATTTTCGCGTCGATCCCCAAGCGGAGTCGCTGCGCGTCGTCACGGACCTCGATCTGGCGCCACGCGACGAAGACGGCCTGGTGCGGTTCGATGCGGATTTCTGCCTTCTCAAACCCCTAGAGCCCGCGCGGGGCAACCGTCGGCTGTTCTTCGACTACGGCAATCGCGGCAACAAGCGTGCGCTTCAGTTCTTCAACGACGCGCCGCCGACCAACGATCCCCGGAGCCTCGAGGAGGCCGGCAACGGCTTCCTGCTGCGCCGGGGCTATACGATCGCCTGGCTCGGCTGGCAGGGCGACCTGCGTCCGGGGGATGGGCGCATGCTGCTGCGCGTTCCGGTCGCGACCGACAAGGGACGTCCGATCGAGGGGCGCACGCGCACGGAGTTCGTTGCCGTCGAGCCGGGGACGAAGGTCTTTCCCCTCAGCTCGCTGGTCTCGACGCGCGGCTATCCGACCGCCTCGCTCGACACGGCGTCGGCCAGCCTGACCCGGCGGCGCTACGCCCATAGCCAGCGGGAGGAGATCCCGGCCGAGGCTTGGTCCTTCGCGCGCTTGGAGTCGGGGGGCGGCGTCGACAACCAGGGGCTCGAACACAGCGTCGTGCCCTCCGACAGCCACCTCTACCTGCCTGCGGGGTTCGAGCCCGGCTGGATCTACGAACTGGTCTATACGGCCAAGACTCCGCTCGTCCTGGGCCTCGGACATGTGGCGGTGCGCGATTTCGTCAGTTTTCTCAAGCACGGCGAGACGAGGTCGACGGGCGGCGGGAGTCCGCTGCGCGACGGCGGTGCGGGCATCGAGCGGGCCTACGCATGGGGCCGCTCGCAGACCGGTCGCTGTCTGCGGGACTTTCTTTACCTGGGCTTCAATGCGGACGGGCGGGGGCGCCGGGTCTTCGACGGCGCGATGCCGCATGTCGCGGGCGCCGGCAAGATGTGGATGAACCATCGCTTCGCCAACTTGGTGGTCATGCCCGGGCAGGAGTACGAGAACCACTTCACGCCCGCCGACCGCTTCCCCTTCTCCTATGCGAGCTCGCGCGACCGCTTCACCGGCCGGGAAGACGCGATCCTCAAGCGGCCCGAGACCGACCCGAAGGTCATTCACTCGGATACGGCCTGCGAGTATTGGCAGCGCCGCGCGTCGCTGGTGCACACCGACACGGAAGGCCGGGACCTCGAGCAGCCGGAGAACGTGCGGATCTACCTCTGGAGCAGCACGCAGCACTTCGCGGCACCGAAGATCTCGAGGCCCGAGACAGGACTGGCGCAGACCTACTTCAATGTCGCGGCCAGCTCGATGCTCTTCCGCGCGTGCCTGGACAATCTCGACCGCTGGGTGAGCGATGGCGTGCCGCCGCCGCCGAGCCGCATTCCGCGCCGCGACGCGGGCACGCTGGTGACCTTCGAGGCATGGAAGGCGGACTTCCCGGCCATCCCGGGCACGGCCTTGCCGCAAGGCCCCAGCCGGCTCGAACGGCTGGATTTCGGCCCGGAGATCGACAGGGGCTACATCGCCAAGGAACCGCCGGAGATCCTCCCGGGGGCGGGCTATCCCGTACTGGTCCCCAAGGTCGACGCGGACGGCAACGACATTGCCGGCGTGCGGGTGCCGATGGTGCAGGCGCCACTTGGCACCTATACCGGCTGGAGCCTGCGCCGCCGCGCCTACGGTCACGGCGCGATGCTGGGGATAACCGGCAGCTACCTTCCGCTGCCCGATAGCGAGGAGGAGCGGGCGCAGACGAGTGATCCGCGTCCTTCGGTGCTGGCCCGCTACGGCAGCGCGGAGGGCTATGTGAATGCGGTCCGCAAGGCTGCCCTCGCTCTTGTCGCGGAGGGACTGATGCTGGAGGAGGACGTCGAGCGCTGCATCGCGGAGGCGGCCGACTGGGGGCGTCCGCGCCACGACGTGCGGCTGTAGGGGGCGCCCGGGATCGAGGCCCCCGGGGCGGCAGTGCGCGGCACGTCCGCCGATCGCAAGAAACCCGTTCTGCACCGTAAGGGGTCGCTCGCCCGCAGCCCCGCGGCAACGGCTGCGGCACCGCGCCTTGCCCGCTCCGCCACCGCCGGCTCGGGGCGCACGACCCGAGCTACTCCGGCAGGATCTGGTCCTGCGCGATGCGGCGTGCGGTCTCCGTGACGAGAGGGGTGAAGCGCCGGGCGAAGGCTTCGGGGTCCCACGCGTCCAGGTGGGAGATCAGGCTGACGGCGGCGAGCGGGCGACCCTCGGCATCGAGCACCGGCACGGCCAGGCCGATTTCGCCGTGGCGGTACTGCTGGGCCTGCACCGCGAAGCCGCACCGGCGCGCCTCGTCCAGGTCCGCCATCAGGGCTTCGACCTCGGTGACGGTGTAGGGCGTCTGGGCCGTGCGGTCGCTGGCGGCGAGGCGCGCGCGGGCCTCGTCCGGCGGCAGATGGGCCAGCATCGCCCGGCCGGCGGCGGTGCAGTAGGCGGGCAGCCGGCGGCCGACGAGCGTGGTGACGAAAGCCTCCCTGCGAACCTGTAGGCGCAGCAGATAGATGATCGTCGTGCCGTCGAGCACGGCCAGGTTGACCCGCTCGCGGCTGCGCCGTTGCAGCTCGAGCAGGTTGGCCGTCGCCACCTCCACGAGCCGGCTGCGGCTGAGGTAAGCGAAGGCCAGGTCCAGCACGCGCGGCGTCAGCGCGACCTGGCGGGTGCGCGTGTCGCGCTCGAGCCAGCCCAGGGCGACCAGGGTGTGGACGATGCGCTGCGCGGCGCTGCGGTCCAGACCGCTCAGGTCGGCGACCTCGCCGAGGCCGAGCGCGGCGTGCGGGGCGGCGCAGAAGGCGTCCAGCACGCGCACCGCCTTGCCGAGGGTTCCCAGAAACAGCGGGTCCGACGCAGCCGTCGCGGCCGCCGCCGCCCTCCCGGCGGGGGAGCTGGCGCTCTCGTGTGAATGGTTCGATGGCATATTGACTCTGCCTTTGCGGGTGTGATTGGCTTCGGTATTACTATACGCGCATAGTTATCACTATGTAATAAGTGCGTATGCGGTGGTGTGGGTCTGCGGCGCCTTGCGGGTTTCTCCAGCCGAGATCGGCGTGCCGCACGAACGGGGAAGGGAGGCAAGACATGCAGCGGGCGGCGTCCACCTGCAGACGGGTCCTGGCGATGAGCGCCGCGGCCCTCGCGTTGACCCTCGCGGGCGGCGGCGCCCAGGCCGGGCCGGCGGAGGACACGCTGGTGTTTGCCGACGTGGAGGAGATCGCCACCTTCGATCAGTATTATAATACCGACCGTATCGGCGTGATCGTCGCCCATCACATCTTCGACCGCCTGGTCTGGCGCAATCCCGAGACCAACGAGATCGAGCCGATGCTCGCCACGGCCTGGCGGTGGGTCGACGACACCACCCTGGAGATGGAGCTGCGCGAGGGCGTCACCTTCCACGACGGCGAGAGCTTCGAGGCCGAGGACGTGGTCTATACGTTGGGCCGGGCCATCGACCCCGAGAGCCAGATCCGCGCGGTCAACAACGTCAAGTGGATCGCCGAGGTTGAGCAGCTCGACGACATGACCGTGCGGATCCACACCGACGGTCCCTTCCCGCCGGCGTTGGAGTATCTGGCCGGCCCGATCCCGATCTACGGCAAGGACTACTACGAGACGGCCGGGCCCGAGGGCATGGACCGCAATCCGGTCGGCAGCGGCCCCTACAAGGTGGCGGAGATCCGCGCCGGCGACCGCGTGCGCTTCGAGGCGAACGAAGACTACTGGACCGGCGGCCCGCGCGGCGTGCCCGCGATCGGGACCCTGGTCTTCCGCACGATTCCCGACAAGAACACCCAGGTCGCAGAGTTGATGAGCGGCGGCGTCGACTGGCTGTGGAAGGTCGACCCCGACCAGGGACAGGCGCTGAAGGCGCATCCGCAGATCACCGTCGAGGCGGCGCCGACCATGCGGGTCGGCTATCTGCAGCTCGACGCCGCGGGGCGCACCGGCGACACGCCGATGACCGACCGCCGCGTGCGCAAGGCCATCGCCCACGCGATCAACCGGCAGGGCATCGTCGACGCGCTGCTGGGCGACGGCGGCATGGTGGTGCATTCCACCTGCTTCCCCGCGCAGTTCGGCTGCACCGAGGAGGTCGAGCGCTACCCCTACGATCCGGAGCGCGCCCGCGCGCTGCTGGCCGAGGCGGGCTACGCCGAGGGATTCGAGGTCAAGTTCGACGCCTACCGGGACCGGCCGCTGACCGAGGCGATGATCGGCAATCTGCGCGACGTGGGCATCACGGCGAACCTCAACTACGGACGCTATGCCAGCATCCGCGACGAGGTGCGCGCCGGGGAGTCGGCCATGAACTTCATGACCTGGGGCTCCTACTCGATCAACGACGCCTCGGCCTACACCGGCAACTTCTTCATGTTCACCGGGGACGACACGGCGCGCGACGCGCAGGTCCGCGACTGGCTGAGCGTGGCGGACACCAGCACCGACCCGGCGGTGCGCGAGGCGCACTACGCCAAGGCGCTGCAGCGCATCGCCGAGGAGATGTACATGCTCCCGCTGTGGGCCTACCCCTATGTCTACGCCTACTCGAACGCGCTGAACTTCACGCCCTACCCGGACGAGCTGCCGCGTTTCGACCTGGCGACCTGGGCGGACTGACGCGCCCGTCGCGCGGCCCCGCGCCGAGTGGCGCGGGGGCGGCCTGCGCGCAGTCCCCGCGGAGACACACGCGTGCCACGCTACCTTCTCAAACGCCTCGGCCTCGCCCTCGCGGTCGCCGTCGCGGTGTCGATCATCGCCTTCCTGCTGCTGCGGCTGGCCGGCGACGTGGCCACCGCCATCGCCGGCGACGGCGCCAGTCAGGCCGACATCGAGGCCGTGCGCGACCGCTACGGCCTGGACCGCCCCCTGGCCGTGCAGTACGCGGAATGGGCGCTGCTGGCGCTGCGCGGCGACCTGGGCGTCTCGCTCTACTTCAACGAACCGGTGGTGCAGGTCATCGGCGAGCGGCTCGGCGTCACGCTGCAGCTCGGCTTCCTGGCCCTGACCTTCGCGATCCTGCTGGCGGTGCCCCTCGGGGTGCTGGCGGGCATGCGGCCGAACTCCTGGCTCGACCGCCTGGCGCTCGGCATCGCGGTGCTGGGCCAGGCCATGCCGTCCTTCTGGTTCGCGCTGCTGCTGATGCTGCTGCTCGGCGTCTACTGGCAGCTTCTGCCGATCTCGGGCTCCGACACGATCTGGCACTTCGTTCTGCCGGCGGTGGCGCTCGGCTACTATGCGACGCCGGCCATCATGCGCCTGACGCGCGCCGGCATGATCGAGGTGCTCGGCTCCGACTACATCCGCACCGCCTACGCCAAGGGGCTGCTGCCGGGCAAGGTGCTGTTCAAGCATGCCCTGCGCAACGCCATCATCCCGGTGGTCGCGCTGGCGGCGGTGCAGTTCGGCTTCATGCTCGGCGGCTCCATCGTCATCGAGACGATCTTCTCCCTGCAGGGCGTCGGGCACCTGGCCTGGGTGTCGATTTCGCGCTCGGACGTGCCGGTCGTCCAGGGCATCGTGCTGATCCTGTCGCTGATCTACATCCTGCTGGTCCTGCTCGCCGACCTGCTCAACGCGTGGCTCGATCCGCGCATTCGGGTGACCTGAGATGAGCGCGACCGAGACCGCCGGCGACGCCGCCGCCCGCACCTCGCCGACCCGGGTGCAGCTCGGCCGCGCGCTGCGGCATGGCGGCCTGCTCTTCGGCGCCGCGGTGCTCGTGCTGGTGATCCTGGTCGCGCTCTTCGCGCCCTGGATCGCGCCCTACGACCCCTACGACCAGGACATGCTCAACCGGCTGATCGGCCCGGTCTGGCACGCTGACGGCACCTGGGCGCACCCGCTGGGGACCGACAATCTCGGCCGCGACTACCTCTCGCGCCTGATCTACGGCGCCCGCATCTCTCTGGTGATCGGGCTGGTCGCCATGCTGGTCTCCGGGGTGATCGGCACGGCCATGGGCGTGGCCGCCGGCTACTTCGGCGGGCGCATCGACGCCTTCGTCACCTTCATGGTGACGGTGCGCCTGTCCATGCCGGTGGTGTTGATCGCCCTGGCGGTGGTGGCGGCGCTCGGCTCATCGCTGCTGGTGGTGGTGACGGTGCTCGGCTTCCTCCTCTGGGATCGCTTCGCCGTGGTGCTGCGCAGCGCGACGCGCCAGATCCGCGACCAGGAGTACATCGCGGCGGCGCGCTCCATGGGCTGTTCGACGCTCTACGTCCTGGCCCGCGAGATCCTGCCGAACATCGGCAATCACCTGATCGTCGTGGCCACCCTGGAGATGGCGCACGCCATCATCCTGGAGGCGGCCTTGTCCTTTCTCGGCCTCGGCGTCCAGCCGCCGACGCCCTCCTGGGGCCTGATGATTTCCGAGGGGCGGCAGTTCATGTTCTTCGAGGCCTGGCTCATTACCATTCCGGGCGCGGCGCTGTTCCTCCTGGTGCTGGCCATCAACCTGCTGGGCGACGGCCTGCGCGACGTGACGGCGCCGGAGGGCCGCAACTGATGCCGACCGACCCAGGCCACGCGCCCGGCAGCCCCCTGCTCGCGGTCGAGGACCTGTCGGTCAGCTTCGACCTGGAGGTCGGCCGTCTGAACGCCGTGCGGGGCCTGTCCTTCCGGGTGGAGCGCGGCCGGACCCTCGCCATCGTCGGGGAGTCCGGCTGCGGCAAGTCGATCACCTCCCTGGCGATCATGGGCCTGCTGCCGCGCAAGGCCGCCATGACCGCCGGCGCCCTGGACTTCCAGGGGCGCTCCCTGCTCGGCCTGTCGCAGCGCCGTCTGGCCGACCTGCGCGGCGACCGCCTGGCGATGATCTTTCAGGAGCCGATGACCGCCCTCAACCCGGCCTACACGGTGGGCGACCAGTTGATGGAGCCGCTGCGCCGCCACCGCAGGGCCGGCCGGGCCGAGGCCAGGGAGCGGGCGGAGTATCTGCTGGAGAAGGTCGGCATCACCGGGGCGGCGACGCGTCTGCGCCAGTATCCGCATCAGCTTTCCGGCGGGTTGCGCCAGCGGGTGGTGATCGCCATGGCGCTGATGTGCGCGCCGGACCTGGTGATCGCCGACGAGCCGACCACCGCGCTCGACGTGACCATCCAGGCGCAGATCCTGCATCTGCTCAAGGAGCTGCAGGACGAGTTCCACATGGGCCTGGTGCTGATCACCCACGACCTCGGCGTGGTCGCGCGGGTCGCCGACGAGGTGGCGGTGATGTATGCCGGCGAGATCGTGGAGCAGGCGCCGGCGGCCGAGCTCTTCGACGCGCCGCTGCATCCCTATACCCAGGGGCTGCTCGCCTGCATGCCGCAGCCGGGCCGCCAGCGGCGCGGCGCGCGGCTCGGCACGATCTCCGGCGTGGTCCCCTCGCTGGTCGGCCGTTTCGAGGCCTGCGCCTTCGCCGAGCGCTGCCCCTATGCCGAGGCGCGCTGCCGCCAGGGCCGCGTCGCCCTGCGCCAGCCCCGCCCGGACCACGCCTATCGCTGCCTGCTGGCGCCCGACGCCAGCCGGGCGCGCGCCTGGGAGTTCGTGTCGTGACCGCGCCCCGGCTGGAACTGGTCGACGTCGCCCGCAGCTTCTCGGTCTCGGCCGGACTCTTTCGCGGCAAGCGCAGCCTGCGCGCCGTCGACGGCGTGTCGCTGCGGCTGGAGCGCGGGCGCACCCTTGGACTCGTCGGGGAGTCGGGCTGCGGAAAGTCGACGCTGGCGAAGATGATCCTGGGCCTGCTGCCGCCCAGCCAGGGCGAGGTCCGGGTGGACGGCCGCCCGGTGAACGACCTGGACGCCAAGGAGCGCGCCCGGCTGATCCAGCCGATCTTTCAGGACCCCTATTCCTCGCTCAATCCGCGCCGCACCATCGAGGAGCTGGTGGCCCAGCCGCTGCAGGTGCACGGCGAGGGCACGCGGGCCGATCGGCTGCGCCGGGCGCGCGAGGCCCTGTCCCTGGTGCGCCTGCCGCGCCGCGTCTTCGGCGCCTATCCCAACCAGCTTTCCGGCGGCCAGCGCCAGCGCGTGGCCATCGCCCGCGCGCTCATCCTGCGCCCGGCCATCGTCGTCTGCGACGAGCCCACCTCGGCGCTCGACGTCTCGGTCCAGGCGCAGATCCTCAACATCCTCATGGATCTGCGCGAGGAGCTGGACCTGTCCTATCTGTTCGTCAGCCACAACCTCGCGGTGGTCGAGCATCTCGCCGACGAGGTCGCGGTCATGTACGTCGGCCGCGTCGTCGAGCAGGCGCCGACCTCGGAGATCTTCGGGCGGCCGCGCCATCCCTACACCCAGGCGCTGCTCCAGTCGGTGCTGACCCCGGACCCCCGGCTCGTCGTGCCCGAGATCGCCCTGGGCGCGGGTTTTCCCAATCCCCTCGACCCGCCGCCCGGCTGCGCCTTCCACCCGCGCTGTCCGCAGGCCTTCGCCCCCTGCAGTCGCGCGCGGCCCCGCGACCTGAGCCTGGGCGCGGGCGCGCGGGTCGCCTGCCATCTGCACGACGGCGAGCTGTGCGATGCGACAGCGCGCCGGGCGACCGCGTGAGACGGCCGCCCTTCCAGCCGGTTGCGGCACCAGCCTCGAGGAGTTCGACCAGGGCATGACGGAGATCTGCGATTTCGAGGCGCCGCGCCTGCGCGCCCCGATCGGACGCAAGGAGAGTTCGCCGGTCGAGCTGCTCGACGCCGCGATCGCGCGGATCGAGCGGCTGAAT
>LSZA01000152.1 GCA_001637315.1 Phormidium willei BDU 130791
CGCCTCGCCCAGCTCCAGGGCCCTGTCCCAGGCCGCGGTCGCCGCCTCGGACAGCGCCTCGTCGGGGCAGCGGAGCTGGTCGAGCGGCACCGGCGGCACCGACAGCCCCTCGTAGCCCGACTTGCGGCCGTGCGCGGCCAGCCGGTGGTTGCGGATGACCCGCAGCATCGCCTCGCGGTTCTCCGCGTAGCCGGGGAAGGCGCCCAGCTCGCCGGCCATCTCCGCCGAGGTGGCGTAGGAGGTGCCGGTCATCAGCGCCGTGATGGCGCCGCACAGGGCGCGGCCCTCGTCGCTGTCGTAGGACAGGCCCAGCGACATCAGCAGGCCGCCCAGGTTGGCGTAGCCCAGGCCCAGGGTGCGGTACCTGTAGGACAGCTCGGCGATCTCGCGGCTGGGGAACTGCGCCATCAGCACCGAGATCTCGAGCACCACGGTCCAGAGCTGCACCGCGTGGCGGAAGCCCTCGACGTCGAAGCTGCCGTCGGCCTGCCGGAAGGTCATGAGGTTCAGCGACGCCAGGTTACAGGCCGTGTCGTCGAGGAACATGTACTCCGAGCAGGGGTTGGAGGCGTTGATGCGCCCGCCGGCCGGACAGGTGTGCCACTCGTTGATGGTGGTGTCGAACTGCACGCCGGGGTCGGCGCAGGCCCAGGCCGCCTCGGAGATCCGGTCCCAGAGCTCGCGCGCGTCCAGGGTCTTGGCCACGCCGCCGTCGGTGCGCCGGATCAGGTCCCAGGTGCCGCCCTTCTCCACCGCCTCGAGGAAGGCGTTGGGCACGCGCACCGAGTTGTTCGAGTTTTGCCCGGAGACCGTCAGGTAGGCCTCGGAATCCCAGTCGGTGTCGTAGGTGCGGAACTCGATCCGCTCGTAGCCCTGCTGCGCGAACTGGATCACCCGGCGGATGTAGTTCTCCGGGATCAGCGCCTTGCGCGCGCCGCGGATCGCCTGCTTGAGCGCCGCGTTCCGCTTCGGGTCGAAGCGGTCCTCGCCGCTGCCGAGCTGGCAGGCCTGCATCACCGCGTTGAGGTGCTGGTTGCACAGCTTGGAGCCGGTGACCAGAGCGGCGACCTTCTGCTCCTCGGTCACCTTCCAGTCGATGTATTCCGGAATGTCCGGGTGGTCGAGGTCGACCGTGACCATCTTGGCGGCGCGGCGCGTGGTGCCGCCGGACTTGATCGCGCCGGCGGCGCGGTCGCCGATCTTGAGGAAGGACATCAGGCCGGAGGAGCGGCCGCCGCCGGCCAGCGGCTCGTTCGAGCCGCGCACCCGCGAGAAGTTGGAGCCGGTGCCCGAGCCGTACTTGAACAGCCGCGCCTCGCGGGTCCAGAGGTCCATGATGCCGCCCTCGTTCACCAGGTCGTCCTCGACCGACTGGATGAAGCAGGCGTGCGGCTGCGGGTGCTCGTAGGCACCGGTCGCCTTGGTCAACTCGCCGCTGCGGTAGTCGACGTAGTGGTGGCCCTGGCTGGGTCCGTCGATGCCGTAGGCCCAATGCAGGCCGGTGTTGAACCACTGCGGGGAGTTGGGCGCGCACATCTGCCGCGCCAGCATGACGCAGAGCTCGTTGTGGAAGGCGCGGGCGTCCTCCTCGGTGTCGAAGTAGCCGCCCTTCCAGCCCCAGTAGGTCCAGGTGCCGGCCAGCCGGTTAAAGACCTGCTTGGCCGAGTCCTCGCCGCCGTAGCGCTCCGACTCGGGCAGTTCGGCCAGCGCCGCCTCGTCGGGCTCCGAGCGCCAGAGGAAGGCCGGCACGTCGGCCTCCTCCACGGGCTTCAGCCGGCGCGGCACGCCGCGCTTGCGGAAGTACTTCTGGGCCAGGATGTCGCTCGCCACCTGCGACCAGGACTCGGGCACCTCGACCCGCTCGTTCTGGAACACCAGCGTTCCGTCCGGGTTGCGGATCTCGCTGCTGGTCGTCTTGAACGGAATGGCGGCGTAGATGTCCTGTTCGGCGGACGTGAATCGGCGCGCGACCCGCATGGCTCTCGTGGCCCCCCTCGCGGTTTAGGCAAACGACAAAGAACTGGTTTCGGACCCCGGAACGGACCCCTCTGCGCGGCTCGCGCGGCCCCTCGGGCGGGCGAGTCACCAGATCTCGTTAGGGGCGGGCATCTAACCACAAGATCCCTGTTCAGTCACCAGAGTTTGTGGCCGAAAAGAGCCGTGCCCCCCATCCCTGGTGTGGACGGAACGTGGGAACCCGCAGGCGGCCGCGCCCTCGTTCGCCTTGGAACGGCCACATCCGCGCGGCTATGCTGCGGCCCGGCGCGCGGGCTCCCGCGACCGCGCGCCGCACCGGCCCCACCTGACCCTCCGGAGCGATCATGTCGATCCGCGCTCTCCTCCTCGCTTTCCTCCCGGCCGCCTTCGTGGCCCTGGTGGCCGCCGCGCCGGCGGCGCGCGCCCAGGCGCAGAGTCCCTACGGCGGCACGCCGCCCGAGGGGCCGCTGGCGGCGCTGAAGGCCGGCGATGCGGAGTACTATCTGCATCCGGTGCCCGAGGGCTGGGCCTGGCAGCTCGTCGACTCGGAGCCGCCGTACCACGCCATCACCTTCCTGCCCGAGGGGCAGCCGCGACGCGGCTGGAGCGACGGTCTGGTGCTGGGGCTGCGGCGCGACGGGGCGTTGTCGCCGCAAGCGCTGCTGACCTGGGCCGAACGGCGGCTGGCGACGGAGTGCCGCGACCTGCGGCGCAGCGGCCTGGAGCAGGGTCGGAGCGCCGAAGGCTGGGACGAGGCTTGGCGCCTGCTGGCCTGCCGCAGCCGGCGCGACGACGGACGCGGCGAGGTGCAGCTTCTGCGCGCCGTGCAGGGCGAGGGGGCCGGCTACCTGATCCGCCGGGTCTGGCGCACGCCGGCCTTCGACGCGGCCTTCCCGGTGGGCCAGAGCGAGGTGGAGGTCGCGCGCGGGCTGCTGGCCAGCGGCGACCCCTGCCGGCAGGACAGCGCCGCGCGGGCCTGCCCGCCCTTCACCGCCATGGGCCTGGGATCGATCGAGGCGGCCAAGCCTTACGGCGTGTTCGAGATTCGCTGAGCCGCCGCCCCGGGACGGCGGCCCGCCGGCCGCCGGCGTGGCACTCCGCTCGGCAATTGACCGGCCGGCCCGCTTCGTGCCTTAAAGCCGGCCTGTGCGGGCGGTCGGGCCGCGAGGGGCGGTGCGCTGGCGCCGGGCCTCACTCGGCACCGCCCGTTTCTTGAGTGACTTGCGGTACCGTCTTCCAGGCGATGCGCGCGCCGTTTCGCGCCCGTCGCCGGGGCCGGTGCCGGGGAAAGGCCGGTTCGGGATGACTGTCTCCAACACCGCGGACACGCGGGTCTACCTCTTCGATTCTACCCTGCGCGACGGCGCCCAGACCCAGGGCGTCGATTTCACCGTGGCCGACAAGATCGCGCTGGCGCAGGCGCTCGACCGGCTGGGGGTGGACTACATCGAGGGCGGTTGGCCCGGCGCCAACCCGACCGACGATTCCTTCTTCGCCGAGCCGCCGAGGCTGGAGCGCGCGCAGCTCGTCGCCTTCGGCATGACCCGGCGTCCGGGCCGATCGGTCGACAACGACCCCGGCATCGCCGCCCTGGTGCAGGCGCGCACGCCGGCGGCCTGCATCGTCGGCAAGACCTGGGATTTCCAGGTCGAGGTGGCGCTGGGGATTGCGCGCGCCGAGAACCTGGAGCTGATCCGCGACAGCCTGGCCTACATGGGCCGCAAGAAGGCCGAGGCGCACTTCGACGCCGAGCACTTCTTCGACGGCTTCAAGGCGAACCGCGACTATGCGCTGGCCTGCCTCTCGGCGGCGCTGGAGGGCGGCGCGCGCTGGTTGGTGCTTTGCGACACCAACGGCGGCACCCTGCCGCAGGAGGTCGGTGAGATCGTCGCCGCGGTACGGGCCGAGCTGCCGCAGGCGCGGCTGGGCATCCACTGCCACGACGACACGGAAAACGCCGTCGCCAACTCGCTGGCCGCGGTCAACGCCGGCGCGCGTCAGGTGCAGGGCACGCTCAACGGCCTGGGCGAGCGCTGCGGCAACGCCAACCTCTGCACCCTGATCCCCACCTTCGCGCTGAAGACCGACTACGAGACCGGGGTGACGGCCGCCCAGCTCGCCCAGCTCACCGCCGTCTCGCGGCTGCTCGACGAGCGCCTCAACCGCCCGGCCGACCCGGGCGCGGCCTACGTCGGCCCGCGCGCCTTCGCCCACAAAGGCGGCCTGCACGTCTCGGCGGTGGCGAAGGACCCGCGCACCTACGAGCACATCGACCCCGCGCTGGTCGGCAACCGGCGCCACATCGTGGTCTCCGACCAGGCCGGGCGGTCCAACATCCTGGCGCGCTTCGCCGAGATCGGTCTGGAGGTCGACCCCGGCGATCCCAAGGTCGCCGCCCTGGTCGAGGAGGTGAAGGCGCGCGAGTTCCAGGGCTTCGCCTACGACGGGGCGGAAGCCTCCTTCGAGCTGCTGGCCCGGCGCGCGCTGGGCCAGGTGCCCGACTACTTCGAGCTGCAGCGCTTCCGGGCGATGGACGACCGCCGCTGGAACGCGCGCGGCGAGCTGGTGACCGAGTCGGAGGCGACGGTGACCCTGGAGGTGGCCGGCCGCCAGATGATGACTGTGGCCCACGGCAACGGCCCGGTCGACGCCCTGGACAAGGCGCTGCGCAAGGCCTTGCTGCCGACCTATCCGGCGCTGGAGACCATGCGGCTGACCGACTACAAGGTGCGCATCCTCACCCCCCAGGCGGGCACCGAGGCGGTGACCCGCGTGATGATCGAGAGCGCCGGGCGCAACGGCCGCTGGACCACGGTCGGGGTGTCGACCAACATCATCGACGCCTCCTGCAACGCGCTGCTCGACGCCATCGTCTGGAAGCTGCGGCGCGAGGGCCTGCGCGAACCGCTGGTCGGCGCATGAGCGGGCCGGGGCGAGGCTAGGGGCGCATGGCCGGCACCAACTCCCGCGAGATCCGCGATCTGCCGCCGGGCCCGGCGGTGATCCTGGTCGCCCCGCAGCTCGGCGAGAACATCGGCATGGCCGCGCGGGCCATGCTCAACTGCGGCCTGACCGACCTGCGCCTGGTGGCGCCGAAGCAGGGCTGGCCCAATCCGAAGGCGCTGGCGGCCGCCTCCGGCGCCGACCGGGTGCTGGCGGCCGCGCGGGTCTTTCCCGACACCCGCGCCGCGGTCGCCGACCTCACCCGGGTCTACGCCACCACCGCGCGCCCGCGCGAGCTGGTCAAGCAGGTGATGACTCCGCGCGCCACCGCCGCGACCCTGCGCGCCGAGATGGATGCCGGGCTCGGCTGCGGCCTGCTGTTCGGGCCGGAGCGCACCGGCCTGGAGAACGACGACGTGGCCCTGGCCGACGCGGTGGTCACCGTGCCGCTCAACCCCGGCTATACCTCGCTCAACCTGGCCCAGTGCGTGCTGCTGCTCGGCTACGAGTGGTGGCTGGCCGCCGACGCCACGCCGGGCCGTCAGCTCGACTACGGCGATAGCCTGCCGGCGGACCAGGCCACCCTGTCCCACTTCCTCGACCGGCTCGACGGCGAGCTCGACCGCCTGGGCTTCTACTATCCGCCGGAAAAGCGCCCCGGCATGCGCCGCAACATCCACACGCTGCTCCGGCGCGCGCTGCCCAGCGACCAGGAGATCCGCACCCTGCACGGCGTCCTCTCGGCCCTGCTGGGCGCCAAGCTCGGTCGCGGCCCCGAGGCCCTGGCGCGCAAGGCGGAGGCCAAGCGGGCCGGGACGGAAGACGAGGGCGGGGCGGCCGGGCCCGGGCGCTAACCCCGGCGCTGACCCCGGCGCTGACCCCTGCGCTGACCCGGGCGCCTCAGGCCAGCGCGAAGTGCAGCTCCTTGGGGATGCAGTCGGGGCCGTTGATCGGCACGAGGTCCTGCGGGCAGGCCGAGAGGGCGACGATGCAGTCCATCTCGGCGCGCAGGACGACCTGGTCGCCGGGTCGGCTGACCGTGGGGTAGAAGCCGAGGCCGCCGTTTGCGGTGATCGGGATGTTCATCCAGAGATTCAGCGGGCTGGGCACCTCGCGTACCCGCAGGCCGATGGCCTTGAGCGCCATGCGCAGGTTGTCGGCGCAGTTGTCGTGGTAGCCCTCGACGCCGAGGCTGCGGTAGCGCCAGAGGTCGCAGGCGGCGATCAGCGTGTCGTGCACGCCGGGCGAGCTGTCCGCCTCGAAGGTCAGGATCGGCCGGCGGCGGTTGGTCACCAGCGGGTCGCCGGGGCGCGGCGCCAGGCGGTCGATCCAGGCGCGCAGGTGCTCCATCGACAGGAACTCGGCCGGGTCGGCGGCCGCGAAGGCCCAGGCGTCGCAGACCTGGGTGCCGTGGGTATTGACGATCTTCAGGCGCTCGCCGCGGTGCAGGCGCACCGCGCGGCCGTGGCGCGCCGGCACGGCGTAGGTCTCGCCCGGGCGCGGCCGGCCGTCGGGCGCGATCGGCTCGTGCAGCGTGGCGTTCTGGCCGTCCGCATCGCCGTTGTCGCGGATCTCCGGAAAGTCGCTCATCCTCCCATCACTCTCCCGCTTGATATCTGAAGGGGCCGGCGCCGGGCCGGGTCCGGCGCCGCTGCCGGCGCTGGGCCAGCAGCTCGGCGAGGCCGTGGCCGAGCAGCGCGCCGAGCACCAGGACGCCGCCGAGCAGCGCCCAGCGGCTCGGCACCTCGCTCAGCACCGCCCAGACCAGCAGCGGGCCGAGGATCGCCTCGAGCAGCAGCATCAGGCTGACCACCGGGCTGGGCGCGAAGCGCGGCGCGCTGGTCATCAGCGCGAAGGCGCAGCCGACCAGCAGGCCCATGGTGACCTGCCAGCCGAAGCTGACGCTGTCCATGGCGAGGGGCTGCGCGAACCAGACCATGGCGAAGGCCGAGGCGTAGCCGGCCAGCACCATGGCCGGTAGGGAGGAGACCTCGCGGCGGTGGCGCACCACGGTGAAGCCGCCGCCCAGGCAGATCGCCACGGCCAGGGCGCAGAGGTTGCCGAACAGCGGTGCCGGCCCGACCGTGACGGCGGCGTCCCCGCCGCCCAAGAGCCCCGCCTCGCCGGCGAAGATCACGGCGATGCCGGCGAAGGCGCCGAGGATCGCCAGCCAGGTGCGCGGCGCCGTCGCCTCGCGCAGGAACAGCCAGGAGAAGAGGGCGGCGAACAGCGGCGCGGTGGTCAGGATCAGCAGCACGTTGGCGACGCCGGTGTTGGTCACGGCGAAGACGAA
This sequence comes from Phormidium willei BDU 130791, assembly GCA_001637315.1. GTDB lineage: Bacteria > Cyanobacteriota > Cyanobacteriia > Cyanobacteriales > Geitlerinemataceae > Sodalinema > Sodalinema willei. The sequence goes on from LSZA01000152.1 coordinate 7,214, forward strand.
GCCGATCTGGTTGCCGGAGAACAGCAGCGCGGCCAGCAGGCCGGCCGGCCCGAGGTGGCGCAGCCGGCCGAACCAGCCGCGTCCCTCGCTGACCGCGTAGAGCACCAGGATGTTGGTGGCGACCAGCAGGTTGCGCCAGAAGGCGATGGTGAAGGCGTCGGCCTCGATCACGCGCAGCAGCAGCGTGTCCGGCGAGAGGAGGAGCACCCCCAGCGCCGCCATGGCCATGCCCTTGAGGTGGGAGCTGCCGCCGCCCTGCGCCTGTCCTGTCATCTTCGTCCCGCTGTCGGTTGCCGCCTTCGCCCGACCGTAGAGCAGACGCCCTCCCCGTTCCAGGCGCCGGCCCCTTGACCCGGGGAGCGCCGAGGGGCATGTCCCGCCGATGCGTTTGACAGCGCGGCGTGGATCGCTATAACCACGCTCTTTGCTTCCCGGGAACGTGGGTCGGCCTTGGCGTAGACGGCCGCGCCCCGTCCGCTCCTCCCAAGTGGCAGCCTCCAGTGGCGGCCTGAAGCGGGGGAGGGGGCCTACCGGGACAACACGAACCCGAGCGAAACGGAGCCTGCAAGATGGGCAAGCGCCTGCAGTCCAAGTACAAGATCAACCGCCGCCTCGGCGAGAACCTCTGGGGCCGGCCGAAGTCGCCGGTCAACCGCCGCGAATACGGCCCCGGCCAGCACGGTCAGCGCCGCAAGAAGCCGACCGACTTCGGCATTCAGCTCTCCGCCAAGCAGAAGCTGAAGGGCTACTACGGCAACATCGGCGAGAAGCAGTTCCGCCGCTACTTCGACGAGGCGGTGCGCCGCAAGGGCGACACCGGCGAGAACCTGATCGAGCTGCTGGAGCGCCGCCTCGACGCGGTGGTCTACCGCGCCAAGTTCGTGCCGACGGTCTTCGCCGCGCGCCAGTTCGTCAACCACGGCCACGTCACGGTGAACGGCAAGAAGGTCACCATCCCCAGCTACATGCTGCGCGACGGCGACGTGGTGCAGGTGCGCGAGAAGTCCCGCGAGATCCCCATGGTGCTGGAGGCCACGGCCTCGGCCGAGCGCGACCTGCCGGACTACGTCGAGGTCGACCACAGCAAGATGAGCGCGACCTACATCCGCGGCCCGAAGCTGGCCGACGTGCCCTACCCGGTGCAGATGGACCCGAAGCTGGTCATCGAGTACTACTCGCGCTAACCCTCGGCGCGAGAGGCGAGACGACGCAGGCGCGGGGCCGGGCGACCGGCCCCGCGCTTTTGCGTTGGCGCTCCAGCCGCTGGCGCCCTGGCTCAGGGGAGCGTTGCAGGCGCCGTGGCGCTTCGGCTATACCGGGTCCCCTGCGATAGCTGGGGGGAATGTCCGTTGCGCCGACTTGCCGTTGTTCTGGCCGCCCTGGGGCTGGCTGCCGGCCTTGCCGCGCCGCGCCCGGCCCAGGCCGAGCCCGCCGTCTGGTGGATCACCGGCGTGGCCGCCGCCTCCGTCGCCGCCGGCGTGATCTACGACACGCCGCAGGCCGACAAGGACCGGCAGTACCTGCGCGCCGGCGTGGGCGCCTTCGACCTCGTTGACGACGAGAACACCGCCGTCGAAGGTCGCGTCAGCTTCATGCCGGACTGGAGCTTCTACCGCTTCCGTCCCGTGGTCGGCGCGGCCGCCACCAGCGACGGCGGCGCCATCCTGCACGCCTCGATCGGGCACGACTTCGTGCTGCCCTACGAGCAGTTCTACGTCTGGTTCGAGATCGGTCCGGCGCTCTACTTCGAAGGCGACGGCAAGGACCTGGGCAGCAACGCGGTGCTGCGCTCGGGCTTCGAGGTCGGCTACCGCACCCCTGGCGGCTGGCGACTGGGCGCGAGCTTTCACCACATGAGCCACGGCAAGGTCTTCGGCAACACCAACCCGGGGACCGAGATGATCGCCCTGAACCTCTGGGCGCCGTTTTAGGCCGGCTCGCGAGCGCATCGACTCGCTTCAGCGCTTCCGGCGGTCGCGGAAGATCGCGCCAAACCCATGATAGAGAGCGGGGGCCCTGTGGTCGGCGGCCCCGCAGCCGCGGGCCACGATGATCGCAGCCTGATTGAGCGCGGCCTCACGCATCGCCTTCGGAGCCGGCCGGACGGCGGCGGACCGGCTGGCGGCGGCCCAGCGCGACCAGGCCCACAACCAGGCTCGCGAAGACCAGAGTGGCCGCCGTGATCGGTTCGGCCAGCAGCCACGCGGCGGCGATCAGGGTCAGGAAGGGCTGCAGGAGCTGGATCTGGCCGACCCGCGCCACGCCGCCCAGGGCGAGGCCGCGATACCAGGCGAAGAAGCCCGCCAACTGGCTGATCAGCGCGAGGTAGACGAAGCCGCTCCAGGCGGCCGCGCTCGCCGTCGACCAGGCGCCCGGCGCGGCCAGCCAGCTCAGCAGCGCGGCGGGCAGCATGACCGGCAGCGCCAGCACCAGGGCCCAGCTAATCACCGCCCAGCCCGGCAGACGTTGCGACAGGCGCGCGCCCTGGGCATAGCCGAGCGCGGCGGCGGCCACGGCGGCCAGCAGCGCCAGGTCGCCGGCCGAGAGGGTCGGGCCGGACCGCGTCGCCCCGGGCAGAGCGCCGCGCGGCCCCGCCGGGGCGTCCAGCAGGGCGAAGGCGATCACCGCGACGCTGCCCAGCAGCGCCGTGCCCCAGAAGCCGGTCGATGGCCGCTCGCCGGCCACCAGCGCCCCGGCGAGCGCGGTCGCCAGCGGCAGGATGCCGATCACCACGCCGCCGTGGGCCGCCGGTACGCTCTGCATGGCCCAGGTGGTCAGCAGCGGAAAGCCGAAGACCACGCCCAGACTGGTCAGCGCCAGGGCCGGCAGGTCGCGGCGACGGGGCCGGGGCGGGCGCAGCACCAGCAGCAGGGCCAGGGCGGCCAGCCCGGCCAGCGCCCCGCGGCCGAAGCCGACGCCCCAGACCGGAAGCTCCGCCACCGCCAGGCGCGTGGCGGGCAGGGTCACGGCGAAGGCGGCGACGCCGAGCAGGCCGAACAGCAAGCCGCGCCGTTCGGCGGCGGTTGCTGCGGCGGAGGCGGCGGACGGGGCAGGCGGCTGCACGGAAGAAGAACCGGTCATGCGCCTGTCTTGGCGCGTGACCGGCCCTGGGCGGAAATCACGACTTGTCGCGGTGACAGCGCCAAGCGCTGTTCGCTGGTTGCCGGCCGCCGTTTGCCGGCTGTCTGTCGCCGGCTGCGGCGCAGGGCTTCAGCCCACCGGCTGGGCGTCGATGCCGTTGCTGTGCAGCAGCTCCTGCAGCTCCCCGCTCTGGAACATCTCGCGGACGATGTCGCAGCCGCCGACGAACTCGCCCTTGACGTAGAGCTGCGGGATGGTCGGCCAGTTGGAGAACTGCTTGATTCCCTCGCGCAGGCCGGGGTCCTCCAGCACGTTGATGCCCTTGAACTTGACGCCCAGGTGGCTGAGCGCCTGCACCACCGCGGCGGAGAAGCCGCACTGCGGGAAGACCGGCGTGCCCTTCATGAAGAGCACGACGTCGTTGTCATTGATGTCCTGCTTGATCCGCTCGAAAACGGGATTGTCGGTCATCGCCTGTCGGTCCCTCGATTTCGGGTTGCGGACGGCCCGGATCGGTCGCTCCGGGGCGCCCTTACTGGCCGCTGGGGGCGCTGGTCTGCAGGGCGAGGGCGTGCAGCTCGTTGCCCATGCGGCCCTGCAGCGCCTGATAGACGAGCTGGTGCTGCTGCACGCGCGTCTTGCCGCGGAAGGCTTCGGAGACGACGTAGGCGGCGTAGTGGTCGCCGTCGCCGGCCAGATCCTCGATCGTCACCTTGGCGTCGGGCAGCGCGTCTTTGATGAGCTGCTCGATCTCGCCCACGTTCATCGGCATCGTCTGTCGTCACCTCTTCCCTTGGGCTGGGGCATCGCTTGCCGCGATCCGCCGCGCGGGCGGGCCCGCTTCGCTACTGGCCGGCCTCGGTCGGCTCACCGCGCATCAGGGCCGGCAGCCACCCCTCGTGGGCCGCGCGCAGCCGCGCCAGCGAGATATGACCGTAGCCCTCGACCGTCAATTCGCCGCCGCCGGTGCGCCCGATCGCCTGGGCCGGGACGCCGGCCATCTCGGCGGCTTCCAGGATCGGCATGGCCGTCTCGGCGGTGACAATGTAGCGCGCCTGATCTTCGCCAAACAACCAGCCGGCCAGTGAGGATA
>LSZA01000153.1 GCA_001637315.1 Phormidium willei BDU 130791
GGGAGGGGTTAGGGGTGGGTTATCCCTCTTGCCTTCTTCCTCCCCCATGCCCCTAACCCCCGAACAACACCAAGCCGTTTACGCCCAAAGAAGTCTCGCCGTCACCGCTGGGGCGGGAACCGGGAAAACCTATATGTTAGCCCAGCGGTATTTGCATCATCTGCGAGACGATGGCTACTCCCCCCTCGAAGTTGTCGCTATTACCTTCACTCAAAAAGCCGCCCTAGAACTGCGATCGCGGATTCGGGAGATGATGGCCCAAGAAATGCCCGATCGCCTAGAAATGATCGCCGAACTCGAAGCCGCCCCCATCTGTACCTTTCACAGTCTCGCCACCCAAATTTGCCGCGATCGCGCCCTCGACTTAGACATCCCACCGGATTTCCGCATTTTAGATGCCATTGAGTATAAACTCTGGTTTGACGAAGCCAGTCCGAAGATTTTTGATCGCCTCCCGGAACCTCTCTACGAACAGGTTCCCTATCATCTCCTCGAATCTATTCTGCCCCAACTCCTCGACGATCCGCTCTCAGTGCAAGCCGCCTTCGAGAACTCCCCCGAATCTTGGCCATCCCTAGCCCAACAGCTTCAAGAAGAGATCTTTACCGAGATTCTCAACCATCCCCTCATTCAAGAGAGTTTAGAGATTCTGCCCCAATATAGCGGCAGTGGCAAAGATACTCTCGAACCCGCTCGGCAACAGGTCTATACCGCCCTCTGTCGGCTCCAGGGAGGGGAGCGATCGCCCGAACTGCTCAAAATTCTCATTGAGCGCAATTTCAACCGCGAAAAGGGCAGTAAGAAGAACTGGACATCAGGAGGATTAGACACCATTCGCCAACACTTGAAAGACTTACGGAAACTGGCGAAAGACTATGAGGCAGAACTCAATGTGTTGCACTTGGGGGAGTTAGATGAGAATTTAGCCCAGTTGTTGCCCCCTCTCAAAGCGGCCTTTGACTGGATTTGGCGAGAACTCCAGGCCCGCAAACGACGCGATCGCGTCTTAGGGTTTGCCGATTTAGAACTCTACGCCTTAAAAGCCTTGCAAGATGAAAGGATTCGTCGTGAGTATAGCGATCGCTTCCAAGCCATCTTAGTCGATGAATTTCAAGACACGAACCCCACCCAGGGCAAATTTCTCAACGCCTTAACGCAACAAGCAACACTTACCATCGTTGGCGATGAGAAACAGTCCATTTATAGCTTTCGCCGGGCCGATATTCAACTCTTTCAGCAGCTACGACAACAGATTCAACAACAGGGAGGGGAAGACGTCGCCCTAAGTCTGTGTTTCCGCACCCATCCCCGACTGATCGCACAAATTAACACCATTTTCCGCCCCCTGCTGACGCACTTACACCAATCCCTGCGATCGTCTCGTGACGAAATCCCTGAGACGGAACCCGATGTACAGGTGTTTCGTCTCCCCCAGGCCCCAACCTGGCCCAAAGCCCAAAAACGGGCCGCAGAAGCCTATCGCATAGCGGAGTTAGTACAAAAATGGCTCGACAAGGGGGACGTCACAGCGGGAGAAATTGCCATCTTAGCTCGCACCAATGCCCCTCTAGGAGTCTATGCTGAAGCCTTGGAAGCCCGAGGAATCCCCATTGCCTTGGCGGGGGGCGGTTCCTTGTTGGAGACGCGGGAAGCCAAGGATGGGATGGCGTTGTTAGAGTGTATTTGTCATCCTGACGATGATCGGGCCTTGGTGGCAGTGTTGCGAAGTCCCTTTTTTGCCTTGAGCGATCGCGCCCTCGTTTTAATGAAACAACAGACACAGGGACATCCCTCATTAACCTGGTGGCAACGGTTGCAACAGGTTGATTGGACCTCTCTTGACTGTGAAGCCGAGGAACTTCCTGCCATTTCACCCCTGAAGCTGTTAGGGGCGTTGCGGACGTTATCCCGAGAGGAGTCGCCGTCGAGACTGTTGCAAGAGTGCGATCGCTGTACCGGATATACCGCCGTCTTAGCCAATCTGCCGAGTTCCCGTCGTCGTCTCGCAGATTGGCGAGGATTTCGGGAATTTGTGCGGGAATTAGAAGAGAGCGATCGCAATTTGTATACTGTCGTACGGCGTTTACAACGGTTACGGGCCATCGAGGCTGCCATCCCCCGACTTCCTCTCGATGCCAGTAATGCTGTATCCTTGATGACCATTCATGGCGCCAAAGGATTAGAGTGGAACCGAGTGGTTTTAGGGGATTTATCAGTCAAATCCTCCGCCCGCAGCAACGCCGTTTTATTCGATCCAGAGATTGGCGTAGCGGTGCGGTTTAGTGATGATTTTGAACGAGAGGGAAAGCCATTTCTCTATGTATATTTAGAGCGACTTCAGCGACAACTCGAAGCTCAGGAATCGCTACGGTTATTATATGTGGCCTTGACGCGATCGCGGGATAAACTGGTCTTAACAGCCTGCGAACCCGAAGGAGGGTTTTTAACACAATTACAGCCCGGTTTTGACGCGGCTGCCATTCCCCTCCACACCTGGGAACTGCCCCGAGAAGATGACCTGAGTTTCCGTAGCGCCCCACCTCCCGAACCGCCGCCATTGGCAGAGATTTTGCTCCCTGATTCACCCTCGTCGGGTTGAACCTCTTGAACATGAATTAAGGGGAGATGCCGGAGATGCTGAGAGGTAATGGGCGTTAGACACCGCCCATTACCTTGTCTCAACTCGTGAAATCTCTCGACAATGAGTCAATCTTGGGCTAGCGTTGGGATGGCAGATTCCGGTTCAGTCAGCGACTGTCCACTGGTTATTCTGCACCTAGAGTCGTCTGGAGCTATATGATCTTTGCAACCATCCATGAGCGCTAAACATCTTCCTAATTTTTTAGTAATTGGGGTTCAAAAGGCAGGAACAACCTCGATCTATCGGTACTTGCGCCAACACCCTCAGGTGTATATGAGTCCAGTCAAAGAAACCAATTTTTTGGAGCGAGACTGGACGGAACAGACCACACCTAAGGTGAAAAAGCCTAAAAAAGTTAATACCCTAGAGAAGTATATCGCTTTGTTTGACGAGGTTCAGGATGAGATCGCGATCGGTGAAGCCTCACCCAATTATTTGTTTCACTACAAAACATCGATTCCCACCATTCAGAACTTGGTTCCTGACGCAAAGCTGGTTGTCATTTTACGGAATCCGATCGAGCGCGCCTATTCGGATTACTTAATGCATTTGCGAGATGCGATTAATGGCGTTGAGTGCCGCAGCTTGTCGGAACAGGCCAGCCGACGTCCCATCACGTCACACCAAATTCGCAAGGGATTTTATGCCGAATCTCTACAAGCATTTATGAATCAGTTTGGAGTCGATCAGGTTAAAGTTTGCCTGTATGATGACCTGGTACAAGATCCTGTGGCGATGATGCAAGGGATTTACCGCTTTATTGGCGTTGATGATAGCTTTGTTCCCGATACATCAGTTCGCGCTCAAAAGGCGGCTGTCCCGCAAAACAAGACCGTTCACCGAGTCTTACAGACTCGCAATCCCCTGAGAAATTTTGCTGGCTCTATTCTACGGCTATTTTTGCCGGAGACCACTCGCCAGGGGATTCGTCGTTACCTGCTGTCTTTAAATTATAAGGACAAAAGTTCGCTGCCATTGTCGATCGAAGAACGACAGCTCTTGAGAGAGTTATATCGTGATGATATTTTGCAACTCCAGGAGATTTTACAGCGAGATTTATCGTCCTGGCTGGCTTTACCCGAATCCTCTAAGCCAAAACCAAGATAGTGCTTCATCTACAAACTCAAGTCGAAGCCCGAAGCCTCGTTGAAAAACAATCAACTCAGCTTCGGGCTTCGACTTAGAATACCCCCAGGGGAATTCGAATCCCCGTCGCCTCCGTGAAAGGGAGGTGTCCTAGGCCTCTAGACGATGGGGGCGTATTCGTTAGCCTTATTAGGCGTTTAACCGCTTAGGCGTTATTCAATGTAGCGAAGATTGATGAGGCTGTCAACCCCTAGACGTGAAAATTTTTGGACTCGTGACAGTAGGCGGCCAAAATCTCCACGCAATGGGCGATCGCCCCCAGATGAGCAATCTCATAGCCGTGAGTGTTCTGGGTGGGAAACCCCAGACAAGCCCCTCGCGCCACATGACCAAATTTCATCGCGATGGAAGCATCACTGCCAAAACCACTAATGACAGCCGGTTGTAGGGGGATTTGCTGTGACTGAGCCGCTTGTCTCAACTGTCCGCTCAACCCCTCGTCATAAATGCCATAACCATCCTGAGACAACAGCACCGGGGCATCACCGTCGGCAATGGGATATTCGGGCGCCAGAGGACAAATTTCGAGGGCAATTAAGGCATCTAGGGGGTTCTGATTACTGAAATACAGCGCCCCCAAGGCGCCCACTTCTTCTTTGGCTGAAGCCACTAGATAGACGGTCACGGGAGGACGTTTGAGACGAGCGGCGAGTTCTAAGAGAATGGCCAGGGACGCTTTATTGTCCAGGGTATAGCTGGCGATATAGTCTTGGAGGCGTAAGGGCCGTTTCCGATGTTTCCCGACAACCACTCGCGTTCCTGGACGTATCCCTAAGGCGGCTAGTTCAGCGGGAGTCTGTTTGGTTTCAACCCAGGCGTTTTGCCATTTGAGAGAGACGTCCTCCTGAATCAGCTTTTGAGGGGATTCATGGGAAATATGACGAGAGCCGAAACTGAGTATTCCTGAACAGGTCGCCTCATCGCCGAGGATGTCCACGACTCCCTCACCGTACACCCAGGGAAATGATCCCCCCAATTTGCGAATTGAAAGCCGCCCTTGGCTATCGATTCCTTTGACAATGGCTCCAATTTCGTCTTTATGAGCGGTTATGGCGATCGCCCCCTCCTCTCGTTCTCCAGGAATCTTGGCAATGAGGTTATCGGCGCGATCGCCATAACTCTGTACCCCCACCGCCGCAAACCGTTCCTGAAGCTGTTGGTTAATCTCCTCCTCCCAACCACTCGGGGAATGGCACATCACCAAGGCTTCAATTGTGGCAAATAGGCGATCGAACTCCAAGGGAACCTCCATTAACGCGCTCATGCCTGGTTTAGACCCCAGACTCTCTCTACAATAACAACAGTGCAAACGACACGATCAACCACAGTCCATCAACCACAGTAAAGGGAAAACAAGATCATGACCATTTGGGTTTGCGAACAAATTGATCCCAGCGGTATCGTCCAAGCCTGCATCGCCAGTGAAGACGAGCAGCAAGCACGAGCCTGTCATGAGTCGTTTTCCAACGATCTCGATCAATTTCAAAAAGATGAAGGCTGGATGGCTCAACTGCGTACCGTTGACTCCTGGGATGACGTACCTGTCACCCCCCTTAAACTGAACCGTTAACGGCAAACTACCAAAAGGGCCTCAGCCATAATAGGCCCCCCACCATCGCCAATAGCACTAAACCCACCATTCCCGCCAGAGGCTGTCCCCCCACACCCGTCACCCAGGGGGGAACGGTCCCGGTTGGCTCGCTAGCATCATAACGATCGAGCCAAATCATGGCGCAGACCCAACCCCCATGCAACCCCCATGCTAAACTCAGACTCCCATCCCCCATCAAACAAGCCTCGGTTAACACCATCCCCATCAACCACAGTCCCGGCAATTGGGGTAAGGTTTGACGGGGTTGCCAAACTAAATGCAATAGGGCAAAAATAACACTGGTCAGACTAGCGGCATACCAGACAGACCACTCTCTTTGCAATTCCTGTTGCAGCAATCCTCGAAAAATAAATTCTTCAACTCCCGCAATCCAAATTCCCAAGATGAGGGCCAAAAGGAATTGCCAGAGTCCATCACAGACCGTCGCGTTTAAAGTCCAGGAAACCCAGCCAGCGATTCGCTGCACCACCACCAGGATCATCACACTCAAAATTCCCATTCCCAGTCCGAGACTGAGCCAAGACAAACCTTGTGGCCCCATCAGTGAGCTATAGGGCCAAAAGGAAACCCCAGTCAGTTCCGTTAACCCCCACAAAGGCAGGGGAAACAAGAGATAAAGACTCCCGACTAGGAGCCGTTTTTGAGGGGGCGTCAGCGGACGAGATGGATACCACTGCCACCACCAAGCTAGGGGAACTAGGATGGGAACCCACACCCCTAACCCGGCGGTGAAAAATAAGCCAATCTTTAGCAGTGGTGAGATCTCGTCCCCCAACTCTGTTTGGGAGGCAAATTGAGAGGCAAATTTACCCCAAAATACCCCAACTCCCCAGTCTCGGGTCATCGAAAACAGAAGCATTGGAGTCGAACCGGCGATCGCAACCGCCCCCAGATTGGGGAGATTTTGGGGATGCTCAAGCCACGGAAGATGAGCTTTAATTCTGCCTGCTCCCGATACGGATCATCCCCTCTCTTCCCCATCACAACCTTACTCCTCGTCGCCGCTAGCACCGTTTTCGTCGCTGTCAGCGCGATCCATCTGAATCAAGTGAATGTGTTTGTAACCCAACTTAATTTCAAACTCGTCGCCGGGTTTTAAGCCCATGGCATTGGTGTAGGTTGAGCCGATGACGATCTGTCCATTCTTGTGAACGCTCACTTTGTAAGTCGGTTCGCGACCGCGTCCATCCTTTGCACCATCGGGATCGAGAGGAATCCCTTTGGCGGCCAACACCGCATCATAGAAATCCGTCAGATTGACGCGAGTTTGCTGATTCTTAGTGATGTTGTAGTAGCCGCAACGCTTGGCGGTTTCTCGCCGAGGTAAGTGAGACAGTTCTTTGACTTTTGTTAGTAACGCCTTTCCGGTCAGCGGCGTGGGTTTTTCTGAAAGTGTTTCAGTCATTGTCTGGGCAATTCTCCATTTAGACTCTAGTTATATTAAATCAAAAGTTACCGCGAATTTGCTGGTTCCATAAAAATATAGCCTTAATTTTCACAATTTGTGTGATCATCTGCCCAAAATGGGTTATCAAAGTCCGACAATTGCTCTGGACTTGAGACCGCCACCGGTCACATCAACCCCTTCTGCCTCTGTCAAAGTATCCCCATCCTAGAGTCTCGAGATCACTGGATTGGCTCCCCAAATGGCCCAGTTGTCTCAACCTCTCCCCATTAAGGAAAGATATTTCAGACCCTTAGCCGTCTCGGTCAAGACGCTGTTGAATCTCTCGCAGACTTTGGTAAAGTTCCGGTAACCGTTTGTACAAAGCCGCACTACGCCGCCAAAGACGATGATTCAGGGCCGGAAAGCCTGACACGACCGCCCCAGCTTCAATATCCCGATGAACCCCCGTTTTCGCTGAAGCCGTGACCCCATCGCCGACGTTGGCCCGGTTCCCCACACCCACTTGTCCGGCTAAGGTCACGCCATCCCCGATGGTGACCCCCCCCGCAAGTCCCACTTGAGCGCAAATGGCACAGTTGCGACCAATACGACAGCCATGGCCCACTTGCACTAAGTTATCGAGTTTACTGTTGGCCCCGATGCGCGTCTCCCCCACCGCAGGACGGTCAACGGTAGAGTTACAGCCAATCTCAACCCCATCTTCGATCACCACAGACCCGGACTGTTGCATTCGCTTGAGTCCCGCTGAACTGACGACAAAGCCAAATCCTTCAGCCCCCAAGACCGCTCCGCTTTGAATGGTGCAATCGGCCCCAATTTGGGTTCGCTCATGAATGGTGCAGTTGGCATGGAGATAGCTGCGATCGCCCACACTGACGCCGGGATACAGTACCACATTGGGACCAAGACAAACATCATCCCCGAGACGAACATTGGCACCAACGGTCACATAAGCCCCCAGGGAAACATGAGCACCCAATGTCGCCGATTCATGAATAATGGCTGTCTCATGAATCCCAGGCCCGGGACGATAGGGTTGATAAAAGAGACGAATCGCATCAGCAAACAGAGACTTCGGCGCGGTGGAACTGATCCAGGCTAAGCCACGGTGTTCGGCTTGCTGTTGAAGCTCCTCATCTGGAGGCACAATTAAGGCACTGGCTTCGGTGGTATCGAGATAGCGGCGATAGCGATCGCTCTCAATAAAAGCCAGATGGCCCGCTTGAGCCGCCTCAAGACTCGCCACCCCCACTATCTCTAAGGTTTCATCGCTACTGAAGCTCTCCAGCAGACCCCCTGGAGTTAACTGTTCAACAAGTTCAGAAAATTTCATGGTCTCAGTTTCGCTATCCTATCGGAGTGATCACACCCTCTTAAACACTCGGATTAAAAGCCGCCCTCTCCCGGAATCGTTCCGTTTGCAGCGCCCCACCTCCCCTCGTCAATTGGCTGTCAGCCAAAGAAAAGACGCGAGCGATCGCGTCCTGACAAAATTTAAACATTAAAGGGGACGTTGACTCTCATCACAAGCCTCACATTACGGCTTTACTCCACGGAGACCGCATCCACATCCACCGTATCTCCCTTCTGCGATGAAGACTCCCCTGACTCAGCCTCCCCAACCCTCTCTTCAGAAACCTCGAAACCGTCACGAAACATCTGCCACAATTCCGACATCAGCAAAAAGAGAATCGCCACATCATCCACCTGTCCCAAAATAGGAACCACATCTGGGGAGATATCTAAAGGACTCAACAAATAAATGAGAGTTCCCAGAATCACCCAGCCGCGATATTTGGGATTGCGTAATACGCTACGATACCAGGTACTGATGGTTTTGAAGACAGGATTCATGAATTACTCCTTCGCCAACGGGTTAGGGGACCCCTTAATTGTCTCACAAACCCCTAGGCTACTGAGGTTCGGTTATTGCGAGTCAAAAATGCCACGGCTTCAATATGAGCGGTTTGGGGGAACAAATCAATCGGGTGAACCCGCTTGAGATCATAGCCTGACGCGCAGAGAACCTTTAAGTCTCGGGCTAGGGTACTCGGTTTACAACTGATATAGACAAGGCGATCGCAGCCTAAATCAATTAAGGCCGTTAACACCGCCGGCTGACATCCCTGACGAGGGGGATCAATCACCACAATATCAGGTTTCCCCTCAGGATGCTTCCGCCACGGGGCGCCGTCTTCCCCCAACATCTTCGCCACATCGGCGTGATAGAACTCCACATTCTCAATCCCATTGAGTTGAGCATTTTCTCGGGCCTGTTCCACCGATCCCCTATGGACTTCAATCCCCCAGACTTGTTGAGCCTGTTGGGCTAAGGGCAGAGAAAAAGTGCCAATGCCACAATAGGTATCGAGGATGGTTTCGGGGCCTTGTAGCTGTAATTCTCGCTCCAGGGTTTGCCAAATTAATTCTGCCGCTTCAGTGTTGACCTGAAAAAAGGTATCAGACCGCAGGCGAAATTGCAATCGGGCAAATTCTTCTTGCAAAAACGATTGTCCCGCCAGGGTTCGCGTCGAAGGACCAAAAATGGCATTGGTGCGATCGCCGTTGATGTTCAAACAAACCCCCACCAAATTGTCAAAGCCTTTTAACCAACGTTGGGCCTGGTTCTCTAATTGGGTCAATTTTCCCGACTTCGCCACCAACGTCAGCAACACTTGTCCAGTGTGGCGCCCCACTCGTACCCCCAGATGACGAATTTCTCCCTGATGGGTGTTTTCATCATAGATTGTCCAACCTAGCCCAGCGATATCCTCTTTAACTTGGGCTAGAAAGGGATTCAATCGCTCATCCTGCACCGGACATTGGTTAAGATTGACCAGTTTATGAGACCCCTTCTGGTAATATCCAGCCCGAACCTGTCCCGTCGGCGATCGCTGCACCGGATAGGTGGCCTTGTTACGATATCCTAAAGTTTTTCCCGTCGTTTGAACCACCTCGACCGGCGGCTGCTCAAACCCGCCAATCCGCCTTAGGGCCTCGATCAGTTGACCTCGCTTCGCCGCCAATTGGGCCGCCTCGGTGATATGTTGCCACTGACAACCCCCGCATTTATCCGCCACAATACAGGGAGGACGCTGACGATCAGCAGAAGCATGATGCAATTGCTGCACCTTTCCCCGAGCATACTTGCGTTTGACTTGTACCAGACGAACCTCAGCGCGATCGCCAATGGCCGTATCCGGAACAAACACCACGCGATCGCCCCATTTGCCAACACCATCACCACGATCGGCGAGATCGACAATCTCGACATCGACACATTGTCCTTGTTGCATAGTAAAAAAAGAAAGGATGAGGGAGATTCCAGTATCGGTGACTTTGCGGTGAACCGCCGTTCGATATAATGAGTGAGTCTAAAAACTGACTTCCATAGGGAGCCAGTCCACTATAGTATCTAACGATTTCAATAAAATCATGAGCGTTGTTAGTCAAGTCATTCTACAGTCCGATGACGAGTTGCGGTATCCCAGCAGTGGTGAACTGCGAGGAATCCAAGACTTCTTCCAAACCGGCGAACAGCGGCTTCGCATCGTTGAAACCCTAGCCGACAACGAGAAAAAAATTGTCGACAAAGCCTCTCAGGAGCTTTGGAAACGCCGTCCCGACTTCATCGCCCCCGGTGGAAACGCCTTCGGACAACGGGAACGCAGCCAGTGCATCCGCGACTATGGCTGGTATCTTCGCCTCGTGACCTACGGGGTTCTCGCCGGAAGCAAAGAACCCATCGAAACCATTGGTATCATTGGCGCACGGGAAATGTACAACGCCCTTGGTGTTCCCATGCCCGGCATGGTCGAAGCCATGGTCTGCCTCAAAGAAGCCTCTCTGGCTCTCTTGAGCAATGAAGACGCTGAAGAAGCTGCCCCCTACTTTGATTACATCATCCAATCCATGTCAAGTTAGCTAAGGCTCTCATATTTCCCTAGTTTTGCCTGTTTTCAGATTTCGGCTAGTTGGCTCGGTTCTCTCAGAAAGTAACTCCACTAGCCGGATATTTTTTCATGCCTAATCTCTTGCTTGCTCGGTAAGACTGTGTTACAATAGGGGCGTATTCGCAAAAGAACAAATACAAGTAAATAAACGTCGCCGCCACCGGCGACTAAGGTAAGGCGGGAGGGGATTCTTTTTCAGGCGAGAATCCAAACATCTAACCTGCCATAAAATAATTAATGTTAATTTTTGTATCAAATTCACCCAGCCCTTTTTAGGGCTAGAGGTGGATTATCCCTGTTCCCTGTTCCCTGTTCCCTGTTCCCTGTTCCCTGTT
>LSZA01000154.1 GCA_001637315.1 Phormidium willei BDU 130791
TCGGCCAGCTTGTCGATCACGTGCTGCGGCGGCGGCAGGTCGGGGTTGCCCATGCCAAAGTCGATGATGTCCTCGCCGGCGCCGCGCGCCGCCGCCTTCAGGGCGTTGACCTCGGCGAAGACGTAGGGCGGCAGGCGCTTGATGCGGTGAAACTCTTCCATCGGCGTGGACCTGGCTTCGGGCTGGCAAGGGCTTGGGGCTGGCAAGGGCTTGGAGCTGGCAGGGCCGGCGGTCTGATCGGGGTGCCGCCCCGGCCGGGCGGCCGGGACGAGCCCCTGGGCACGCCGTTGGCGCCGGCGGGGCGGGCGCTCAGTACTCCAGGTAAACCTCGACCCGGCGGTTGCCGGCCTCGCCGGTCGGCATGAACTCGTAGTAGACCGGCTGCTGGGCGCCGAACGCCTCGATCGCGAGGGCGGAGTCCGGCACGCCCTGGCGGTTCAGTTCGTTGGCGACGGCGGCAGCGCGCTGCTGGCTGATCTCCAGGTTGGCCATGGCGTGGCGGGCCGGCTCCAGCACCCCGGTGCGCATCGAGGCGTGGCCGGCGACGCGAAGCTGGCCGCCGGTGTCGCGCAGCATGTCGCGCACCTGGCGCAGCACCTCGCGGTCGCGGTTGTCCAGGTTGGCCGAGCCGTGCGCGAAGTAGATCACTCCGACCAGTTCGCGGCGCTGCGGCGCCTGCCGTTGCATCTGCTGCATCTGGGGCGCGGCGGACATCTGCGGCGCCCGGCTGACCGAGGCGGGCTGCCGCTCGAAGCCGGCGCGCTGCGAGGGCGCCGGCGGCAGGTCGCGCGAGACGTCGGCGGCCGCCTGCGGCGGCACGGCCTGCCCCGCACCGTTCATCCCGCCGTTCATGCCGTCATCCATGCCGCTGCGCGCCGCCTCGGCCCGGGCGCGGTCGCCGGCCAGGCTGTCGCGCAGAGCCTGGCGCTGCGCGCCCGGGCTGGTGTCCCGACGCTGGGGAATCGCGCCCAGGCTCGGCGTCTCGGCCTCGGCGCTCTCCGCCGGCACCTGCACCCGCGTCGGCTGCGGCTCCTCGCCGAAGAACTCGTCCCACACGCCGCAGCCGCTGAGCAGCAACGGCGCCGCCAGAACCGCCGCGATCCGCAGCACACGGCCGCGGCCATGTGCGCGCCGCCCCCCGGCTTCACCGCTACCGGCTTCACCGCTATGCCCGCGCGTCCGCCCTTCGCCTGAAACCCTCAGCACTGCCCCACTCCTCGCACTTTCGCTCTCAACTCGCGCTCCCGAACCCGGCACGGCGCCGGCCGGCCGCGCCCCCTCCGCTTCGGCTGCGCCCGCCCGTCATGCCGCGGCGCGCCGGCGCGGGGCGCCCTCCGCGCGCCTCTTTTCCCGGCCGACTCCGTGCCGACCCTTGGCCCTGGACGCTGGGTTGCTTACCTTGCGCGCAAGCAGGCGGCAAGGTAACACAGACAGCCGTTGGGCAAAGGCTTTATGCGCCCTTCGCAGCGCGGCCGACTGCAACCAGGCCGGCGCGAAGCCAGCGCTTTTTTTTTCGAGGCGACCGCTCACCCGCGAGGACGAAGGATGGCCGACGACAAGCAGTCCGCAGATGTGAAGCTGCCGGACCCGGTGGAGCTTTCCCGGGCGATGGCCGGCATTGCCGAGCGCAGCCAGAAGCTGGTCAGCGAGTTTCTCGAGCGCCAGGCCCGGGAGTCCGACGGCCTGACGAACCAGCCGCTCGATCCGCTCAACATCGGCAGCGCCTTCTTCGACATGACGGCGCGCCTGATGACCGACCCGACCAAGCTGATGCAGGCGCAGCTTGGCTTCTGGCAGGACTACATGAAGCTCTGGCAGAGCGCCGCGCAGCGCATGATGGGTCAGGAGACCGACGCGGTCGTCGAGCCCGAGCGCAGCGACCGGCGCTTCCGCGACCCCTTGTGGGAGGAAAGCCAGCTCTTCGACTTCATCAAGCAGTCCTACCTGCTGAGCGCGCGCTGGATCCAGGCGACGGTCAACGAGGTCGACGGCCTGGACGACAAGACGGCCAAGAAGGTCGACTTCTACACGCGGCAGTTCGTCGACGCGATGGCCCCCTCCAACTTCGTGATGACGAACCCGGAGGTGCTGCGCGCCACCATGGAGAGCGGCGGCGAGAACCTGGTCAAGGGCCTGGAGAACCTGCTGGAGGACCTGGAGCGCGGCAAGGGCAAGCTGAACATCCGCATGACCGACCTGGAGGCCTTCAAGATCGGCGAGAACATCGCCGTGACCGAGGGTCAGGTGGTCTACCAGAACGAGCTGATGCAGCTCATCCAATACAGCCCGCGGACCGAGCAGGCCGCCAAGCGGCCGCTGCTGGTCATCCCGCCCTGGATCAACAAGTTCTACATCCTCGACCTGCGCGAGAAGAACTCCTTCGTGAAGTGGGCCGTCGAGCAGGGCCACACGGTCTTCGTCATCTCCTGGGTCAATCCCGACGAGACGCTCGCCCGCAAGACCTTCGAGGACTACATGCTCGAGGGACCCTTCGCCGCGATCGACGCGATCGAGCAGGCGACCGGGGAGGAGGAGCTCAACGTCATCGGCTATTGCCTGGGCGGCACCCTGTTGGCGGCCTCCCTCGCCTACCTCTCGGCCAAGCCGAAGTCGAAGCCGGGGCCCGACATCGCGCGCATCAAGAGCGCCACCTTCTTCACCACCATGACCGACTTCGAGGAAGCCGGCGAGCTGGGCGTCTTCATCGACGAGGAGCAGCTCGCCGCCCTCGAGCAGCAGATGAGCCACAAGGGCTACCTGGAAGGCACGTCGATGGCGACGACCTTCAACATGCTGCGGGCCAACGACCTGATCTGGTCCTTCGTGGTCAACAACTACCTGCTGGGCAAGGATCCCTTCCCCTTCGACCTGCTCTACTGGAACAGCGATTCCACCCGCATGCCGGCCGCCATGCACTCCTTCTACCTGCGCCGCATGTACCAGGAGAACCGGCTGGTCAAGCCGGGCGGGATCGAGCTGCTGGGCGTGCCGCTGGACCTCGGCCAGATCAAGACGCCGATCTTCATGCTCTCGACGCGCGAGGACCACATCGCGCCCTGGAAGTCCACCTACGCGCTGACCCAGAACGTCTCCGGCCCGATCAAGTTCGTGCTGGCCGCCTCGGGCCATATCGCCGGGGTGGTGAACCCGCCCGCCGCCCACAAGTAC
Source organism: Phormidium willei BDU 130791 (assembly GCA_001637315.1). GTDB lineage: Bacteria > Cyanobacteriota > Cyanobacteriia > Cyanobacteriales > Geitlerinemataceae > Sodalinema > Sodalinema willei. The sequence continues at coordinate 3,169 of LSZA01000154.1, forward strand.
TGCTACTGGACCAACAGCCGCAATCCGAAGGACCCGGACACCTGGCTGGACAAGGCCAGCGAACACGCCGGCTCCTGGTGGCCGGAGTGGCAGAAATGGATCGGCCGCCACGCCGGCGGCAAGGTCGCCGCGCGCGTGCCGGGCGACGGCAAGCTGACGCCGATCGAGCCGGCGCCGGGGTCCTACGTCAAGGTCCGCTCCGTCCCCAAGTGACGCCGCGTCGCGCCCGTCCCCGCCGCCGTCTGCGCGCGCCCCTCCGCGCCTGGGAGTCCCGCCCGTGATCCGCCGCCTGGCCCTTGTTGCGCTGCTGCCTCTCCTGCTGGCCACGCCGGCGGCGGCGGTCGAGCCGGTTGAGGCGGGCGAGGTCGCCGCCTTCCTGGCCCAGGCCGGCCCGGTCTGCGCGCTGAAGCCGGCGCCGGACTGCGTCGCGGTTAGCTGGCGCTTCGCCGATCTGGACGGCGACGACCGCCTGGGGCTGGACGAGGCCAACGCGCTGCGCGACGGCGTGCAGCGCTGGTTCCTCGGCGCCCGCGAGAGCCTGCCGCAACAGGCCAAGGCCGGCGTGGCGGTGGGCCTGCTGGCGTTGCAGCTCGTCGGCGTCGACACCCTGCACCGCAGCTACGACGGCGACGGCGACGGGCAACTGACCCGCGCCGAGGCGCTGGCCGACCTCAGCCTCGACCGGCGCCCCCTGCCGACCCTGCTGCAGGATCGCGCGGCCGTGGACTGGCCGCGTCTGCTCGACCGGCTCGGCCTGGGCGCCGCGGTGCTCCGCGACCTGGTCCCGCAGAACGCCGACGCGGGCGAGTAGGCGGCGCCGAGCGGCCCCCTCGCGAAGGGCGACGGACCGGCCGCCGCATTTTTCCCCTCGCCGCGAACCTTCCCGGCCGCGGAGCTTCCCGGCCGCGGAGCTTTCGGCGCCGCGGAACTTTCGGCGCCGCCGTGCGTCCTGCAGGCTGCGCTGTCGGCCGTGGCGCGGTCCGTCGGGACCGCTTCGGATCGGCCGCGCCCGCCCGCGTATTCAGACTCCGGGCCCACCCAGCCCTTAAAAGCCAAGTCGCCACCTCGATCCGATAATACATGCCGCCTTACTATCACGTATTATCGTTTTAATTCGGGCAGATACCCCGCTTTGTGAGCACATTACACTCAGGGTTTTTGCCAGTGCCACTTGAAGCTGAGCCAGGCCATGTTATGATTAGGCCTAACGGTTAAAGCGCCCCGCCGCCTCGGCGGGTTTTTTTATTGACGACAAGGAGGATCCACAGGGAATGACGGAGAAAGATCCGAGCAAGGGTTATGTGGCCATCCTCGGGTGGAGCCTGAACGCCATCGACGCGATCGACCGCTTCGACCGACATTACATCGTGGTGGCGCCGAACTGGGCGGCCGACTACGCCGAGCAGAACGGCATCCCCTTCATCGCCTGGGACTTCGAACGGCTGAACGAGCGCTCGATGGAGCTGGCCGAGCGCCTGCAGGAGGAAGGCGTCGACGTCGCCATCCCGCTGTTCGAGGAGACCGTCGAGTGGGCCGGCGCGATCAACGCCGTGCTGATGCGCAACCCGCGCCTACACGGCCAGTCGCTGCTGTTCCGCGACAAGTCGCTGATGAAACGCCGCGCCCAGCTCGCCGGCATCCGCGTCGGGATCTTCGAGGAGGCGCACGACCGCCAGGACGTGCTGCGCTTCCTGCGCCGGGTCAACCAGACGCTGCTCAAGCTCGACGGCGATCCCAACGACCCGATCCACTTCAAGGCCTTTGACAAGGCGGGCTGCCTGGGGCACCGGGTGATCCGCACCGGCGAGGACATCGAGACGATCAGCGACGACGAGTTCCCGGCGCTGCTGGAAAGCCATCTCGACGGCTGGGAGTTCGCCGTGGAGGCCTGGATCAAGGACCGCAAGATCCAGTTCCTCAACATCTCGGAGTACGTCACCCTGGGGTACTCGGTCTTCGTGCCGGCCACCCCGGAGCTGGAGGCCTACCGCGAGCGGATCACCCGCGAGATCGAGAAGCTGATCGAGGCCTTCGACATCGACTTCGGCTTCATCCACCCCGAGTACTTCGTGACCAGCGACGGCACCATGTACTTCGGCGAGGTCGCCTACCGGCCGCCCGGCTTCAACGTCTTCGAGCTGCTGGAGCGGGTCTACGGCTTCAACGCCTATCAGGCGCTGGTCGTGGTGTTCGACCCCAAGACCACGCCGGAGGAGCTGGAACGCTTCTTCCCCCGTCCCGTGGTCGACGCCAAGGGCTACGCCGGCTGCTTCGGCGTCTACCCGCGCCGGCGCGTCATCAGCGACCTGCGCATCCCGCCGGAGACCGAGGAGCATCCCTACTTCGAGACCCACGAGCTGCTGCCGCCGACGGAGCAGAAGGTGCCCAAGCGCACGGCCTTCGGCACCCACTGGGGGTTGGTGTATTTCTTCGGCGACGACCCGCATAAGATGGCCGAGCTTTTAAAGACGCAAGAGGAGATCGACTACTATTTGTAAATAAAACTGGGGAAAGATGGGCAGACGCGGGCTCTCTCCTGCTTTAGGATAGAGCGTTATTGAGGCCCGGGGGTCGCCGTCGAGCGGATGAGTTGAGCAAGCTGCTCCATCCACTCGCGGTGGCCGACTCGGGCACCGTCAAATCGAGATCACGGACTCGCTGTTTCATGGATTCGGCTTCACGCGACGCCGAGGCGTCGGATCGCTTGCACCTCCTCTGCGGGAAGCTCGACGCCGCGATCGGGCGACTGGAGACGGCGCGCCCCTTCGCCAAGCAGAGCCACCGCGGCGCCGTGCTCGACTTCGCCCGGCGGACCATGCTGGAGCCGGAGGGCCCGCAAGCGGTCTACGAGCGGGCCCAGCGGCTCGAGGCGGCGGGACTGTTCCACGGCACCGATTGGGCCGACCCGGAGATCCTGCAACCGGCCCTGGCCGCGCGCACCCTGCGCCTGGCCGACGCCGCGACCGCGACCCTGGAATGCGTCAGCGAGCTGCGCATGCTGGCGGTGGCCGAGCGCCGCTACTTCCACCCCGGCCTGTCGTCGGAGCAGGCGCAGAACTTCCTGGCGCGCACCCTGGGGCTCAATCTCGACGCGCTGTTCGGCACGCCCGACGAGGCGGCGCGCCAGCGCGCCGGGCGCGCGACGGAGATGGTGCACAACCTCTTCGAGTTCGTCGTCTCGCGCATCGGCTACGCGGAGATTCTCGACCGGCTGATCGCCGAGATCTGGCGCCTGCTGGCGCAGCGGCCGATCGTGGTCGACGACATCAAGGCGATGATCGCGCAGATCTCGGTCTGGCTGGTCAACGGCCAGAACGAGAAGGGCGCCGCCGCCGGCTGGGGCGCCGACCGCCTGATCAGCGCCCTCTTCGGGCCGACGGCGGCCTGCCGCGAGGACCCGGGCCTCGCCGTCTACCTGGAGCGGGTGGCCAACATGGACTCGGCCGCCCTCGCCCAGGAGGCCGCGGCCCTGGCGCGGGCGATGCACGACACCGGCCTGGTCTCGGCCTACCACGCCGCCTTCCTGCGCTACGCGGCGCAGGAGCATCAGGGCCTGGTGGTCCAGGCACTCGGCCTGTCGAGCACCGGCGCCGACGGCTACCGCTGCTATGCCGAGCTGGTCCACACCCTGATCGACCGGGCCGTGCACGCCGAGACCGCGCAGGCGGTCTACGGTCTGGCCCAGATCCTCGAACGCGGACTGCTCTACCAGCCGCCGATGGGCCCGGCGCTGTGGCGCCAGATCGGCCTGCCGCTGGCGCCCGAGGCGCGCGAAGCACTGCGGCTGACCCACGGCACGGCGCAGCCGCCCGAGGCGATCCTGCTGGCCGGCACGCTCAGCATGCTGGGCCAGCCCCTGGGCGTGGGCCAGGGCAACAACCCGACCTGCCAGGCGGCGCGGGCCTTGGCCATGTGGGCCTACACCGACCCCGACTACCTGCTGCAGGTCATCTCCTGGGCGGCGCGCGACAACGAGGTGATCCTGCACTTCGAGGGCCAGCCGATCTCCTCGGCCACGGCCGCGACCGGGCTGGCGGTCGTGCCGCCCTCGGACGTCGATCCCGTCTCGCTGCTGCTGGTCCCCCACCTCGACCGCATCTACGCCGAGATGGGCCGGCTCTGTCTGCCGCGCGGCGGCGACGCGCATCGCTGGATCAACCCGGAACTGCACGGCTGGTGGGTCGGCCGCGGCTGCGCGCTCGCCGTCGACATCGCCACCGGCAAGCTGGCCGACTACGAGCGCTTCCTGCGCGACTTCTATGCCGCCTACCATCCCTTCTACAACGGCAACCAGCCGGTGATTCACCCCCAGCCGGCCGGCATCGCCTTCACCGACAGCGCCGCGCGCTTCATCGGCTGGCACGCCATCGCGATCTTCCGGGTCGGACTCGACCAGCACGGCCAGATGCGGGTCTACTTCTTCAATCCCAACAACGACAGCGGCCAGGACTGGGGCGAGGGAATCGTGGTCTCCACCGAGGGGCACGGCGAGCGCTTCGGCGAATCCTCCCTGCCGATCGAGCAGTTCGCCGCGCGACTCTACCTCTACCACTTCGATCCGTTGGAAGAGGGCGATCCCGCCGCGGTGCCGGAGAGCGACATCGCGCGGGTCACCGAGATGGCGCGGGCGAGCTGGGCGGCCGAGCGCTGAGCCGCAGGCCCCAGCACGACCCGGTTGGCGACGAAGAGCTTCGCGGCGAACGGCTTCGCAGGCCGCCCGGATCACTCCGCTCCGCGCGGCCTGTGCTTGGTCTTGCGGCTGTAGGTCTTGGCGGAGGGCTTGACGCGCCGGCCCTGGCGGCAGAGCTGCGCGGTCAGCGGGTTGCGCCGCGCTTTCGGCGTGGGTTTGGGCTTGGACTTGGGCTTGGACTTGGGCTTGGACTTGGACTTCGTCCTGGCCTTAACCCTGCGTGCCATCGTCTTGTTTTCGCTGCATCCGCGCGCGCAGATAGCCGGCGCCCAGCCGGGCGTAGTGGGCCGCCTGCGGGGCGAAGCCCGCGATCTCCGCCGGCTCCAGCGCGCGCATCGGCTTGGCCGGGCTGCCGGCCCAGAGCTGGCCGGCGGCCACCCGCTTGTTGGGGGTGACCAGCGCGCCGGCGGCCACCATCGCGTGACGCTCCACCGTCGCCAGGTCCATCACCGTCGCGCGCATGCCGATGAAGGCCTCGTCCTCGAGGGTGCAGGCGTGGAGCAGCGCCGAGTGCCCGACGGTGACGCGGTCGCCGATCACCGTCGGCATGCCGCCGCCGTCCTCGCGGTAGTCGCCGCCGTCGCTCGGCCGGTTGACGTGGATCACCGTACCGTCCTGGATGTTGGTCTCGGAGCCGATGCGGATGTAGTTGACGTCGCCGCGCAGCACGCAGCCGTACCAGATCGAGCTGCCCGGGCCGATCTCCACGTCGCCGATCACCACCGCCGTCTCGGCCACGAAGGCCTCGGGGTGGATCTTCGGGGCGATGCCGCGGTGCGGCAGGATCAGGGGAGCGGACATGCGGACACCTTCGCGTGATCGCCGGGCGCGTGATCGCCGGGCGCGTGATCGCCGGGCGCGTGATCGCCGGGCGCGTGATCGCCGGGCGCGTGATCGAGCCATCACTCCGGTCTTCTAGCAAGTCGGGCGGGGGCCGTCACCGCCCCGTCCCACATCGGGCCGCCCGGCGAAGAGCGGCGGGTGCGACAACTCGAGGGGATCGCGAGGCGGTTTCCTGCGCGCGCAACCTGCGCTAGACTCGCCCGTAGCGGACAAGCAAGGCGTGCCGATGACCCTCGAACAGCTCGCCCTCTTCCTGCCGGCCGCCCTGCTGGTCGCCGCCGGCCCGGGCGCCAACAACCTGCTCTCGCTGTCGCACGGCGCCCAGGCCGGGTTCCGGCCGACCGCCGTCAGCCTGCTCGGCCGCTTCACCGCCTTCGCCCTGCTGCTGGGCCTGGTCGCCCTGGGCCTGGGGGCGCTGCTCGCCGCCTCGGAGACCGCCTTCTGGATCATCAAGTGGCTGGGCGTCGCCTACCTGGCCTACCTCGGCCTGCGCCTGCTGCTCGCGCCCGGCGGACCGCCCGAGCCCGCGGCCCGCACCGGCGACTCCGCTGCCGCCGCCGCGCCGGGCCGCCCGGCCTGGCGGCTGGCGCGCAAGGAGTTCCTGGTCGCCGCCACCAACCCCAAGGCGGTGCTGCTGTTCACCGCCTTCGTGCCGCAGTTCATCCACCCGGGCGAGAGCTACGGCCTGCAGCTTCTGGCGCTGGGCGCGCTCTACATCGCCGTCGAGGCCGGCGCGGCCTGCGGCTACGCCGCGGCCGGCGCGCTGCTGCGCAGCGCCCGCCTGAGCACCGCCCGGCAACGCCTGGTCAACCGCCTGTTCGGCGGCCTGCTGCTGGGCGCCGCCGCCACCCTGGCCGGCAGCCGCAGCCCCGCGTGAGGCGGCCGACACGGCTCGCGAGGCCATACAGGCCGGGCGTTCGGCCCCCTCCGGCTGCCGCGGCGCCGGTGGGTGAAGCCAGCGAGTGCGAATGGCATGTCGAATGACCGCCTGACTCGCGAGGTGGCGGGCGCGCAGCGGCCGGTGGCATTCCGCCTCTGGAGCCTGACGATCCTGCTGATCATGGGCACCGCTTGGGGCCTGTCCTTTTCCCTGGCCAAGATCGCCACCGCTTCCGGCGTTCACCCCTTTGCCGTGACCTTCTGGCAGACTCTCTGCGGCGGGGGCGTGCTGCTCGGCCTGCTTGCGCTGAGCGGCCAGGGACTCGCCCTGCATCGCCGGGCGATCCGTCTCTACCTCTGCTCGGGGCTCCTGGGCGCGGCCCTGCCGGGCGTGCTGTTCTATCTGGCGGCGCCGCATCTGCCGGCGGGCGTGCTCTCGATCAGCGTCGCGCTGATCCCCATTCTCACCTTCGCCTTGTCCGCCCTGTTTCGGCTCGAGCCCGCCAGCTTGAGACGGCTCCTCGGCATGCTCCTCGGCGCCGGCGCCATCGCGACCGTCGTTCTGCCCGGCGGCAGCCTGCCGGACAGCACGAGCGCGGCCTGGGTTCTCGTCGCCTGCGCCGCCGCGAGCTGCTACGCGGCCTGGAACCTCGCCATCGCCGTCTGGCGCGACCGCAGCGTCAGTCCGCTCGCCACCACCTGCGGCATGTACCTCTCGGCGGCCACCATGATGGCGGCGGTGTCCTGGGCCAGCGGCACGCTCGTGCCGCTCGCCCTGCCCTTCGGGGCGGTGGAGTGGTCGATCGTGGGGATGGGCCTGATCAGCGCGGTGGCCTACGGGCTCTTCGTCTACCTCGTCGGCCTCGCCGGCGCCGTCTTCGCCAGCCAGGCCTCCTACATCGTCACCCTCAGCGGCGTCGCCTGGGGCATGGCCATCTTCGGCGAGAGCCATCCGCCCTCGTTCTGGCTCGCTCTGGTGGTCATGTGCCTCGGCCTCAGCCTCGTCACGCCGCGCGCGACGCCCCTGAGGCGTCCTCCGAGCTCCCCTTGAGGCGCCCCTGACGCAAAACGGGCGACAGAGCCAAGAGCCCCGCCGCCCGCTTTCGGCGTCGTCGTGAGATACGCCTTTTAGCGCTTGGAGAACTGGAAGCTGCGGCGGGCCTTGGCCTTGCCGTACTTCTTGCGCTCCACCTCGCGGTCGTCGCGGGTCAGGAAGCCGCCCTGCTTGAGCACCGGGCGCAGCGCCGGCTCGAAGTTGGTCAGCGCGCGGCTGATGCCGTGGCGCACGGCCCCGGCCTGACCCGACAGGCCGCCGCCCTTGACG
>LSZA01000155.1 GCA_001637315.1 Phormidium willei BDU 130791
GGAGATGACGATGTCCTTGACCACCTGCTCGGGCAGCGCGGTGGAGTCCACCAGCATGGCGTTCTGCCCGCCGGTCTCGGCGATCAGCGGCACGATCGGCCCCTCGCGCGCCGCCAGCGCGCGGTTGATCGCTTGGCCGGTCTCGACCGAGCCGGTGAAGGCGACGCCGCCGACGCGCGGGTCCTTGACCAGGCGGCCGCCGATCGCCGCGCCGTCGCCCGGCAGCAGGTGCAGCACCGCGCCCGGCACGCCGGCCTGGTGCATCAGGCGCACCGCCGTCGCCGCCATCAGGCTGGTCTGCTCGGCCGGCTTGGCGAGCACGGCGTTGCCGGCCATCAGGGCGGCGACGATCTGCCCGGTGAAGATCGCCAGCGGGAAGTTCCACGGGCTGATGCAGAGGAACACGCCGCGCCCGGCGTAGCGCAGCTCGTTGCGCTCGCCCGTCGGCCCCGGCAGGCGGTGGCTGCCGGCGAAGGCCGCCTCGCCGCGCGCCGCGTAGTAGCGGCAGAAGTCGACCGCCTCGCGCACCTCGGCCAGGGCGTCGCCGACGGTCTTGCCGGCCTCGCGCACCGCCAGCGCCATCAGCTCGGCATGGTGCGCCTCGTAGAGGTCGGCGATGCGGCGCAGGATCTCGGCCCGCTTGTCCGCCGGCGTGGCGTCCCAGGCGCCGGCCGCCTTGGCCGCGCGCGCCAGGGCCTTGTCGGCCAGCTCCGGGGTCGCCCAGACCGCCTCGCCGACTTGGCGGCGGCGGTCGGCGGGGTCCAGCACCGGCCGCGCCTCGCCAGCCTGCTCGGCGCCGTCGACGATCGGCGCGGCCCGCCAGGGCGTGGCGGCGTGACGCTCCATCTGCTCGCCCAGGCGGGCAACCACGATGGGATCGGCGAGGTCGAGGCCGGCGGAGTTCGCCCGCTCGCCGTTGAAGAGGTCGCGCGGCAGCGGAATGTGCGGATGCGGCACGCGCTCCAACCGCTCGGCCCGGGCCACCGGGTCGGCGATGATCTCCTCCAGCGGCAGCGCCTCGTCCTGGATGCGGTTGACGAAGGAGGTGTTGGCGCCGTTCTCCAGCAGGCGGCGGACCAGATAGGCCAGCAGGTCCTCGTGGCTGCCGACCGGCGCGTAGATGCGGCAGGGCACGCCCAGCTTGTCCGCCCCGACGATCTGCTCGTAGAGCGCCTCGCCCATGCCGTGCAGGCGCTGGAACTCGAAGCTGTCGCCGGCCGGGCGGTTGCCGGCCATCTCCAGCACCGAGGCGAGGGTGTGGGCGTTGTGGGTGGCGAACTGCGGATAGAAGGCCTGCGGGTCGGCCAGCAGCTTCTTGGCGCAGGCCAGGTAGGAGACGTCGGTCGAGACCTTGCGGGTGAAGACCGGATAGCCCTCCAGCCCGCGCTCCTGGGCCAGCTTGATCTCGGTGTCCCAGTAGGCGCCCTTGACCAGGCGCACGTTGAGGCGCCGGCCGGCCCGGCGGGAGAGGTCGGCCAGCCAGTCGATCAGCCGCGAGCAGCGCTTCTGGTAGGCCTGGATCGCCAGGCCGAAGCCCTGCCAGTCCTTCAGCTCGCGGTCGCAGGCGACGGCCTCGATCGCCTCCAGCGAGAGGTCGAGGCGGTCGGCCTCCTCGGCGTCGACGCAAAAGCCCATGTTCTGCTCGGCCGCCATCACCGCCAGGCGCTTCAGCTTGGGCACCAGCTCGCCGAGCACGCGGTCGCGCTGGGCGAACTCGTAGCGCGGGTGCAGCGCCGAGAGCTTGACCGAGATGCCCGGCCCGTCGTTGACCGCCTTGCCGGCGCCGGCCTGACCGATGGCGCGAATCGCCTCGGCGTAGGACTCGTAGTAGCGCTCGGCGTCGGCCAGGGTCCGCGCCGCCTCGCCCAGCATGTCGTAGGAATAGCGGTAGCCCTGGGACTCCAGCTCGCGCGCCCGGCTCAGCGCCTCCTTGATGTTGCGGCCCATGACGAACTGGCGGCCGAGGATGCGCATGGCCTCGCGCACGGCGGCGCGGATCACCGGCTCGCCGGAGCGGTGGATCATGCGCCGCAGGAAGCCGCCCAGATCAACCCGCTCGCCCTGGTCCAGGCGCACCACCCGGCCGGTCAGCATCAGCGCCCAGGTCGAGGCGTTGACGAAGAGCGACTCGCTTTTGCCCAGGTGGGTCTCCCATTCGGCCGTGCCGATCTTGTCGGCGATCAGCTTGTCCACGGTGAAGGAATCGGGCACGCGCAGCATGGCCTCGGCGAGGCACATCAGCACCACGCCTTCCTTGCTGGACAGCTCGTACTGATGCAGGAAGGCATCGATGCCGCCCTGGTGGACGCGCTCGTCCCGCACGGCCTGGACCAGTTGCCGGGCCCGCTCGGCCACGCGGTCGCAGGCGGCGGCGTCCAGGCGCGCCTCCCCGATCAGCCGGCGCACCACCTCCGTCTCGTCGGCCAGGGTGTCCGCGCGCAGGGCCTGGCGCAGCGGCCCGGCTTCGGCGAGAGCGGGATCGATCAGCATGACAAACCTCGTCTTGATGTATCCAATTCGTTGAGCCGCAGATTAGAGCAGATGCCCGTCCCGGAGGAGTCGCCTCGAACGGCCGTCCAGTCGGCCGCATCCGCCCTAACGATTTGTTATAGGCCGACTTTCCGGAAACCGCCGCGGCGCGCGCGGTGGGGCCGTCCGTCGCAGGCCAGTCTACGCCCTTCCGCCGCCGCGATCAGCCCCCTGGCTCTCCGCGCCCGGCCCAACGCCGCTCAGGCGAACTTGGCCGTCAGGCCGCCGTCGACGACCAGCTCCGTGGCGGTGACGTACCTGGCCTCGTCGGAGGCGAGGAACAGGCTGGCGTGGGCGACGTCCCAGGCGTCGCCCATCCGGCCGGTGGGGCATTGGGCGTCGCGCAGCTCGACCATGCGCTCGACGTCGCCGGCGGCGTAGGCGTCCTTCAGCGGCTCGCGGATCATCGGCGTGTTCATCAGGCCGGGCAGGACGGCGTTGGCGCGGATGCCGCGCTTGGCGTACTGCATGGCCACCGAGCGGGTGAACTGGATCACCCCGGCCTTGCTGGTGGCGTAGGAGATGAAGGGCACGCCGGTCCAGCGGATGCCGGCGATCGAGGCAATGTTGACGATGGCGCCGCCCTGCACCGCGCCGCCCGGCACCGCACCGCCCTGCACCGCGCCGCCGGCCGCCTCCGGCTGCGCGCTGCGCAGCTCGAACTGCCGGTCCATCACCGGCAGGACGTGCTTGCAGGTCAGGAACATGGAGGTGAGGTTAACCTCCATCACCCGGTGCCACGACTCCTCCGAGGCCTCGACCGGGCCGCCGACCTCGACGATGCCGACGTTGTTGTGCAGCACGTCGATGGCGCCGAAGGCCTTGAGCGCCGCCTCGACCATGCCCTGCACCTGGGCGTTGTCGGTGACGTCGGCGGCGTGGGCCTCGGCCCGGCCGCCCTCCTGGGCGACGATCGCCGCCGTCTCCTCCGCCGCGGCGCCGTTGCGGTCAACGCAGAAGACCTGCGCGCCCTCGCGCGCGAAGAGCACCGCGGTTGCCTTGCCGTTGCCCCAGCCGGGCCCGCTGGAGCCGGCCCCCACCACGATCGCGACCTTGTCCTGCAGCCGTCCGGCCATGCCACCCTCCCCTAGCCTTGTTTGTTTGCTTGCGTCGGCCAGAGAAGCTACGCGCAGCCTGCCCGCGGGCAAAGCGCTGCGGCGCGGCGCGGCGCGCATGCCTGCCCCCGCGCCGCCGCACGGCCGCCCTCCGGCCACCGCCTCGGCCAGCGCCTCGGCCACCACCCCCGGCAACGCGAACTTGCCCGCCGCACCGAACTCCTGCGATATCTTGGCCCCGCACCGACAGGCGCCCCCGGCGCCCGGCACCGGCCCCTTGGCGGAACTGGTAGACGCACGGGACTTAAAATCCCGGGTCTTCGGACGTGCGGGTTCGAGTCCCGCAGGGGTCACCACTTGCCTTACGGGTCGCCGCCCGCCAACCCGACCCGGCGGTTTCGGCGCGAGATTTCACCAGCGTGGGGCGCCGGCTCCCTGTACTGGCGGGGCCAGGCAGCGCGATCCGGCCGACCGGAAAGCGCCCTACTCCTCGTCGCCCTCGTGGCGGGCGCGGCTCATCACGCCGATGCCCATGGCGACCGAGCCGAAGGTGATGACCAGGCCGATGAAGATGAGGGCGATGCCCAGCCAGCCCTCGGGCTGGGTCACGGCCAGGCTGCGCAGGCCGAAGAGGTCGAAGTAGAGCAGCAGGCCGGTCAGCCCCGCGGCCGCCGCAACGCCGAGCGCCAGGTGGCCGGCGAGGAACTGCAGGAAACGCTTCTCGTGGGGCAGCAGGCCGGACATGCCCAGGAGTCTGGCCGCTGGCGCGCCGGGATCAAGGGGCATGCCCCTCATGGGTCATGGCCATGATCATGGTCATGGCGGCGGCGCACCGGCCCCAGCGTCGGCTGACCCCGGCGCCGGGCAGCTACCGGCCGCCGCCGTCGCGGATGCGCCGCCACTTGACGACGTTGCGATTGTGCTCGGCCAGGGTGGTGGCGAAGGCGTGGCCGCCGCTGCCGTCGGCGACGAAGTAGAGGTAGTCGCTCGCCTCCGGCTGCAGCACGGCGGCCAGGGCGGCCCGGCCCGGATTGGCGATCGGACCGGGCGGCAGGCCGTCGATCCGGTAGGTGTTGTAGGGGTGCTCGACCTGCCAGTCCGCCCGTGTCAAGGCCCGGTCCAGCGGGCCGGCGCCCTCGGTCAGCGCATAGACCACCGTCGGGTCGGACTGCAGGCGCATGCCGCGTTCCAGGCGGTTGAGGAAGACGCTGGCGACCAGCGGCCGCTCGCCGTCGAGGCCGGTCTCCTTCTCGACGATCGAGGCCAGGATGACGGCCTCGCGCGGCGTCGCCAGCAGCAGCCCCTCGGCGCGCCCGGCCCAGAGCTCCTCGACGGCGGCCTGCATCGCGGCGCGCATGCGCGCGATCAGGTCGGCCCGGTCGTCGCCCCAGGCATAGTGATAGGTCTCGGGCAGCAGGCTGCCCTCGGGCGGCAGCTCCGGAACCTCGCCCTCCAGACCTTCCGCGCCCTCGATCAGCGCCACCGCCTCGGCCGAGGTCAGCCCCTCGGGCACCGTCAGGCGGCGGACCACCGTTTCGCCGGCGTTCAGCTTGTCGAGCACGCCGCGCATGGTCACGCCCGGCGCGAACTCGTACTCCCCGGCCTTCAGGCGGGTCGCGCGGTCGGTCAGCTTGGCGCCGAGGCGGAAGACCAGCGGCTCGGAGATCACCCCGGCCTCGTGGAGCTGGCGGGCGATGCCCTCCAGACCGGTGCCGGCGGCGATCACCACCCGCTTGGTGCCGTCCAGAGGCCCTGGCTGGGTGAAGCTGGCGTAGCCGTGGTAGGCGAGGAGCCCGGCGGCGGCCAGCCCGACGGCCACGACCAGACCCAGGGCAAGGCGCAGGACCCCCATCGATCCCTCCGACTAGCGTGATTGACCACCGTTTGGGCTCGCGCCGCGGGCCGCTGCGATCCCAGGACACCTGCTCGACGTCATAGGGTTAGAGTGGTTTTTCGCCACCGGCGGCCGCGCCGACGCGCGCCCGGACGGGGGCAAATCACTCTAGTGGTCGAAGCGGCTGAGAACCAGACTGGCGTTGGTGCCGCCGAACCCGAAGGAGTTGCTCAGCGCGTGGTGCACCGTGCGCTCCTTGGGCTGATGCGGCACCAGGTCGATGGCGTCCGCCTCCTCGGCCGGCGCGTCCAGATTGAGGGTCGGGGGCACGACGCCGTCGCGGATCGCCAGGGTGCAGAAGATCGCCTCCACCGCGCCGGCCGCGCCCAGCAGGTGGCCGATCGCCGACTTGGTCGAGGACATGCACAGCTCCGAGACGGCCGAGCCGAACAGCTTCTTGATCGCGCCCAGCTCGATCACGTCACCCAGCGGCGTCGAGGTGCCGTGCGCGTTGACGTAGTCGATCCGCTCCGGGTCGAGCTGCGCGCGCTTGAGGGCGGAGCGCATCGAGCGGAAGCCGCCGTTGCCGTCTTCCGGCGGCGCGGTGATGTGGTAGGCGTCGCCGGACAGGCCGTAGCCGGTAACCTCGGCGTAGATCGGCACGCCGCGCTTCTTGGCGTGCTCCAGCTCCTCCAACACCAGGGCGCCGGCGCCCTCGCCCATGACGAAGCCGTCGCGCCCCTTGTCCCAGGGCCGCGAGGCCCGGGTCGGCGTGTCGTTGTAGCTGGTCGACAGCGCGCGCGAGGCGCAGAAGCCGGCGATGCCGATGCGGTTAACCGCCGCCTCCGCGCCGCCGGCGATCATCACGTCGGCGTCGTCCAGCGCGATCAGCCGCGCGGCGTCGCCGATCGCGTGCGCGCCGGTCGAGCAGGCCGTGACCACCGCGTGGTTCGGCCCCTTGAAGCCGTAGCGGATGGAGACGTGGCCCGAGACCAGGTTGATCAGCGCCGCCGGAATGAAGAAGGGCGACAGGCGCCGCGGCCCGCGCTCATGCACCGTGACCGCGCCCTCGCAGATCGTCTCCAGGCCGCCGATGCCCGAGCCGATCATCACGCCGGTGCGCTCGAGCGACTCCGCGTCCTCGGGCGTCCAGCCGGCATGCTCGATCGCCTCCTGCGCCGCGGCCATGCCGTAGACGATGAAACGGTCGACCTTCCGCTGCTCCTTCTGCGCCATGTACTCGTCGGCATTGAAGCCGCCGCCGGCCCTGTCGCCGCGCGGAGGCTGGCCGCCGATCTTCGACGGAAGGTCGGAAACGTCGAAATTCTGGATCGCGTTGATGCCCGACTCGCCCGCCAAGAGGCGAGACCAGACATGCTCGACCCCGGTGCCCAATGGCGTGACGAGCCCGAGACCGGTTACGACGACGCGTCTCATATCATGCTGTACCGCTACGCAAGGCCGGCCCGCAGGACGGCGCCTTCGCCCCCTGCGAAGGCGCCGGCGCCGGGGCTCAGGACTCGGCGTGCTCCTGGATGAAGTCGATGGCGTCCTTGACCGAGACGATCTTCTCGGCGGCATCGTCGGGGATCTCGCAGCCGAACTCCTCCTCGAAGGCCATGACCAGCTCGACCGTGTCCAGGCTGTCGGCGCCCAGATCGTCGATGAAGCTGGCGGACTCGGTGACCTTGCTCTCCTCGACGCCGAGGTGCTCCACAACGATCTTCTTCACGCGATTGGCGATGTCGCTCATGACCCTCTCACCTTCTTGATTCCAAGGGAGGCCGGATTGCCCTCGTGCCCCCGATCGTTTCTGTTCCGGAAGTTGCCGTCCGACGTGGCGCCGCCGCGGTCGCCTCGGCAACCCGACTCCGCCGGCCTTGAGCCCCGTCCGGCCGCAAAAAGCGCCGCCTCTTAACACAGGCATCCGGCTTTGCCAATCGGCCTGCGGGCGGCGTCGAATCCCAACGATTCCCCCACAAGATGGGGTTATATCATTGTCATTCCACCATTCACATGCAAGGTCTGCCCGGTGACGTAGCCGCCTTCGGCTGAGGCCAGGTAGACCACGGCCGCCGCGATGTCCTCCGGGCGTCCCAGCGCCCCGGTCGGCACGGCCGCCAGGATGCGCTGCTTCTGCTCGTCGCTGAGCACGTCGGTCATCGCCGTCCCGATGAAGCCGGGCGCCACGCAGTTGACCGTGATGCCGCGGGTGGCGACCTCAGCCGCCAGCGACTTGGACATGCCGATCAGCCCGGCCTTGGAGGCGGCGTAGTTGGTCTGGCCCGGATTGCCGGTGACGCCGACCACCGAGGTGATGTTGACGATCCGTCCCCAGCGCCGCTTCATCATGCCCCGCAGCGCCGCGCGCGACAGGCGGAAGGCGGCGGTGAGGTTGACGTCGAGGACCGTCTGCCAATCCTCGTCCTTCATCCGCATGGCCAGGTTGTCGCGGGTCAGGCCGGCGTTGTTCACCACGATGTCCAGCCCGCCCAGCGCCGCCTCGGCCTGGCCCGGCAGGGCGGCCGTGGCCTCGGCGTCCGACAGGTTGCAGGGGGTGACGGCGACCCGCTCGCCCAACTCGCCGGCCAGGCTTTCCAGCACCTCGGCGCGCGTTCCCGACAGCGCCACCGACGCCCCCTGGGCGTGCAGCGCGCGGGCGATGGCCGCGCCGATGCCCCCGGTCGCACCGGTCACCAGCGCGTGCTTTCCGCTCAGATCGAACATGCGCGTTATCCTCTAGAGACTGTTCAGGAAGGCGTCGACGTCGCCCGGCGCGCCGACCGCGCTGCCCGCCAGGGAGCGGTCGATGCGGCGCAGCAGGCCCGAAAGCACCTTGCCGGCGCCGCACTCGACGAACTGCTCCACCCCGGCATCGCGCATCGCCTCGACCGACTCGCGCCAGCGCACCAGCCCGGTCACCTGCTCGACCAGCAGACGGCGCAGCGCCTCGGGCTCCTGCGCCGGCCCCGCCGTGACGTTGGCGATCAGCGGCACCTGCGGCGGCGCCAGGGTGACCGCGGCCAGCGCCTCGGCCATGACGTCGGCCGCCGGCGCCATCAGCGGGCAGTGGAAGGGCGCCGAGACCGCCAGCATGACGCTGCGCCGCCCGCCCCGGTCGGCGGCCAGGGTCACCGCGCGCTCGACCGCCGCCTTGTGGCCGGAGACCACCACCTGGCCCGGCGCGTTGTCATTGGCCGGCACGCAGACCTCGCCCTCGGCCGCGGCCTCCTGGGCGATCTCCTCGACGACCTGCAGGTCGAGCCCCAGGATCGCCGCCATCGCCCCTTCGCCAACCGGCACGGCCTGCTGCATCGCCTGGCCGCGCCGCTTGAGCAGACGCGCGGCATCGGCCAGCTCCAGGCTGCCGGCGGCGGCCAGGGCCGAATACTCGCCCAGGGAGTGGCCGGCGACGAAGGCGGCCAGCTCCGACAGCGGCTTGCCGGCCTGCGCCTCAATCACCCGCAACGCCGCCAGCGAGACGGCCATCAGTGCCGGCTGCGCGTTCGCCGTCAGGGTCAGATCGCTCTCCGGCCCCTCGAACATCAGACGCGACAGGCGCTGTTCCAGCGCGTCGTCAACCTCCTCGAAGACCAGGCGCGCCTCGGGGAAGGCCTCGGCCAGGCTTTGGCCCATGCCGACCTGCTGGCTGCCCTGGCCGGGAAAGATGAAGGCGCGTTTAGGCATGGCTGCTCGTCCGACCGCTGACCTGAAAGACCCCGTGGAAAATCCGACCCGAAGCCGCCCGGTCCGCCGTCGAAAGCCTTGACGTGCGACGCCGCAGCGCGGCCGGCCCGAGTTCGATTGGGGGCGGACGCCGCCGAGGTGGGCGCCCGCGCGTGAGGGCGGCTATGTCTAACGTGCGCACCGGGCCTGTCAAGCATGGCGCCGCGCAAAGGCTTGCACACCGGTCGGCAATCGCTATATTCCGCGCTTCCCGCTGCCCTGGTCGGGCGGTGGGATGCTCCTTGCCGGCTGCCGCTCGCCCGCGCGAACGGGATGCACGCAGTCGGCTAGGGCCGGGATTGCCGCCCGAACGGCGGGGGCGCCGGCCCGCGAAACAGCCGAAAGGAGTGGCTTGGATGCCATTTTACGAAAGCGTGATGATCGCGCGCCAGGATCTCTCGGCGCAGCAGGTCGAGCAGCTCGCCGACGAGTTGACCGAGGTGATCAAGACCAAGGGCGGCGACGTCGCCAAGCGCGAGAGCTGGGGCCTGCGCAACCTCGCCTACAAGATCAAGAAGAACCGCAAGGGCCACTACGTCCTGATGAACCTGGACGCGCCGGCCGAGGCGGTGACCGAGTACGAGCGCGTCATGCGCTTCAACGAAGACATCCTGCGCTACCTGACGGTGCGCGTGAAGGAGCTCGATCCGGAGCCCTCCGCCATCCTGCAGGGCCGCGACCGGCGCGACGACCGGCGCGGCGGGCGCGACCGCGACCGTGGCCCGCGCGGCGACCGTGGCGACCGAGGGGATCGGGGCGACCGCGGGGATCGGGGCGAGCGTCGCGACCGCGACGACCGTCGGGCAAGCCAGGCCGGGGAGTAAGCATCATGGCCGTCGAAATCGTCAGCAAGAGCGCCGGCCCGCGCCGGCCCTTCTTCCGCCGCCGCAAGTCCTGTCCCTTCTCCGGCCCCAACGCGCCGAAGATCGACTACAAGGACATTCGGCTGCTGCAGCGCTTCGTTTCGGAGCGCGGCAAGATCGTGCCCAGCCGCATCACCGCGGTCTCGGCCAAGAAGCAGCGCGAGCTGGCCCGCGCCATCAAGCGCGCCCGGTTCCTCGCCCTGCTGCCCTACGTGATCCAGTAGGCGCCGGGCCAAGGAGGCGAAGACCATGGAAGTGATTCTGCTCGAGCGCATCGAGAAGCTGGGCCAGATGGGCGACGTGGTGCGCGTCAAGCCCGGCTTCGCGCGCAACTTCCTGCTGCCCCAGCGCAAGGCGCTGCGGGCCAGCAAGGACAACCTGGCCTACTTCGAGACCCAGCGGGCCCAGCTCGAGGCCGAGAACCTCAAGCGCGCCCAGGAGGCCGAGGCGGTCGCCAAGAAGATCGAGGGCGCCCAGGTGATCCTGATCCGCCAAGCGGGCGAAACCGGTCAGCTCTACGGCTCGGTCTCGTCGCGCGACCTGGCGGACGCGATCCGCGAGAATGGCGTGACCGTGACCCGTGGCCAGATCGTTCTGGACAAGCCGATCAAGACCCTCGGCCTGCACGACATTCGGGTGCGCCTGCATCCGGAGGTCAGCGTGACGATCACCGCCAACATCGCCCGCTCGAACGAGGAGGCCGAGGCCCAGGCCGCGAGCGGCGCCACCGTCAGCCCGGAAGAGCAGGAGGAGGCTCTGGCCGCGGCGGAAGCCGCGCTCGAAGAGCAGTTCGAGACCGGCGACGAGGCGGCCGACGAGTTTGGCGAAGCGGACGAGACCGCACG
>LSZA01000156.1 GCA_001637315.1 Phormidium willei BDU 130791
TGTGGCGGCCGCGGTGCTCGCCGGCGGCAACGTGCGCGTCGGCCTGGAGGACAACCTCTACCTCGACAAGGGCGTGCTCGCCACCAACGCCCAGCTCGTCGAGCGGGCGGTCGGTATCGTCGAGCGCCTGGGCGCGCGGGTGATCGGCCCCGACGCGGTGCGCGCGCGGCTCGGCCTCGTGAAGCGGGCGCCGGCATGACGGCGAAGGCGGCCATCATCGGCGGCGGCGTGATCGGCGGCGGCTGGGCCGCCCGGTTCCTCCTGAACGGCTGGGACGTCGCCGTCCACGACCCCGACCCGGAGGCGGAGCGCAAGATCGGCGAGGTCCTGGCCAACGCGCGCCGCGCCCTGCCGGCGCTCTACGACCGCGCCCTGCCCGAAGAGGGGCGGCTCTGGTTCACCGACGATCCGGCAACGGCCGTGGCCGACGCCGACTGGGTGCAGGAAAGCGCGCCGGAGCGCCTGGACCTCAAGCAGCCGCTGCTGCGCGCGGTCAGCGACGCGGCCCCGGCGACGGCGGTGATCGGCTCGTCCACCTCGGGGTTCAAGCCCTCGGAGCTGACGGCCCAGGGCGCGCGGGCGATCGTCGCTCACCCCTTCAACCCGGTCTATCTGCTGCCGCTCGTGGAGCTGGTGGGAGACCCGGCCGAGACGGCCCGCGCGGCCGAGCGCCTGCGGTCCATCGGCATGTTCCCGCTGATCGTGCGCAAGGAGATCGACGCCCATATCGCCGACCGGCTGCTCGAGGCCGTGTGGCGCGAAAGCCTCTGGTTGGTCAAGGACGGGGTCGCCACGACCGAGGAGATCGACGAGGCGATCCGCATGGGCTTCGGCCTGCGCTGGGCGCAGATGGGCCTCTTCGAGACCTATCGGATCGCCGGCGGGGAGGCCGGCATGCGGCACTTCCTGGCGCAGTTCGGTCCCGCCCTGCAGTGGCCCTGGACCAAGCTGACCGAGGTCCCGGACTTCACGCCGGAGCTGGTCGAGACGATCGCCGCGCAGTCCGACGCGCAGTCCGGAGCGCAGTCGATCCGCGAGCTGGAGCGTCTGCGCGACGGCAATCTGATCGGCATCCTGCGCGCCCTGAAGAAGTCCGGCAGCGCGGCCGGGCGGGTGCTGAGCGAGCACGAGGCGCGCTTCCCCGAGCCCGAGCCCGCGCCGGCGGCGCTGCCCGTCACCGTGCAGCGCCAGGTGCCCGAGAGCTGGACCGACCGGAACGGTCACATGAACGAGACCCACTACCTGGAGACGGCGGCGCAGGCGACGGACCGCTTCCTCGAGATGATCGGTGCCGACGCGGCCTACATCGCCGCCGGCCAGAGCTATTTCACGGTCGAGTCGCACCTTTGCTATGCCGCCGAGGTGCTGGCCGGAGACTCGATCACGGTCACCACCCAGGTGCTCGACGGCGCGGGCAAACGGCTGCACCTCTTCCATCATCTCCACCGGCACGACGGCACGCTGGCCGCGACGGTCGAGAGCCTGCTGGTGCATGTCGACCTCCAGACCCGCAAGAGCAGTCCGCCCGGCGCCGAGGTGGCGGCGCGCCTGGCGGAGGTCGGCGCCCGCCATGCCGGCCTGCCGCGCCCGGCGGCCAGCGGCCGGCAGGTGGGCCAGAAAGGTGAGAAGCAAGCTGTGGAGCAGGTTCGCTAGGAATGACGTCTCGACCCTTGTCGCATATTCGCGTGCTCGATTTCGGGCAGTACCTGGCGGGACCGCTGGTCGGCATGATGCTGGCGGACATGGGCGCGGAGGTGATCCGGATCGATCCGCCCGGCGGGCCGCGCTTCAAGGACCCCGCCACGGACATGCTCTCGCGCGGCAAGTCCTCCCTGGTCCTCGACCTGAAGACGCCGGAAGGCCGCGACACCGCGCTGGCGCTCGCCGCCCGCAGCGAGGTGGTGATCGAGAATTTCCGGCCGGGCGTGATGACGCGTCTCGGGCTGGGGCCGCAGGCGCTGCGCGCGGCCAACCCGGGGCTGGTCTCGCTGTCGCTGCCGGGCTTTGCCTCGCGCGATCCGGAGTTGGCCGCGCTCCCCGCCTGGGAGGCGACGATCGCGGCGCGCACGGGACAGTTCACGGACATGGGGCTCAACCGGCGCCTGATGGGCGTCAACCCCTCCTTCACGCCGCTGCCGCTCGCCTCCGCCTACGGCGCCGCGTTCGGCGCCATGTCGGTGCTCTTCGCGCTGGGCGCGCGGGCGCGCACCGGCGGCGAGCACATCGAGGTGCCACTGGCTTCGGCGCTCTTCGAGGGGCTGGTCTACAACTGCGAGCAGATCCAGGACTATCCCGCACGCTACAAGTGCCCGCGCGAACGCGAGATCGACCGTCGCACGGCCGCCGGCCTGCCGATGAACCTCAGCTACGCCGAGTTGTCGGAGCTTCTCGACCCCTTCTATCGGACCTACACCTGCGCCGACGGTCGCGGCTTCTACGTGGTGGCCGGCAGCGTCGCCGCGCATCCGCGGCGCGTGCTCGAGACGCTGGGGCTGCACGACCTGCTGGCCGAGCTGCCCGACTTCGACGCCTATCTCGACAGCGCCGACTGGCCGGACGCCTGGAGCCTGCGCAACTACCCGGTCGGGGACCGGGACCGGGCCCGCATCGCCGCGGCCATGCAGGCGGTTTTCCGGACCCGGCCGTCGCACGAGTGGGAAGAGCTGTTCGGCGCGGCCAAGGCGCCGGCGACGGCCCAGCGCTCCACGGCGGAGTGGCTGCGCGATCCCCACGCGCTCGCCTCCGGGCTGATTCTGGAGATCGCGGACGCGCGCCACGGGCGCATGCGCCAGATGGGCAATCTCGCCTGGCTGGCCGAGGACGCGGACTGCACCGTGAAGCGGCCCGGTCCCCGGCTCGATGACGCGCGAGAGGCGCTGGCGTCCCTGCTCGCCGAGCCGGAGCGACCGGCGCCGCCGGCGGCTGCGGGCGGCGGCTGGCTGGACGGGCTCAAGGTGGTCGACCTGACGAACGTGATCGCCGGCCCGACGATCGGGACCACCCTCGCCCGCTTCGGTGCGGAGGTGACCCATGTGCAGCCGGTCACGCCGACGGTGGACCCCTGGAACACCACGGTGTTCGGGTTGCAGGCGCAGCGCGGCAAGCAGAGCGCGCTCGTCGACCTCTCGACGCCCGAGGGGCAGGAGGTCCTGACCCGGCTGCTGGCGGACGCGGACGTGGTCACGCTCAACGGCACCGACGCCCAGCGCGACCACCTGGGCCTGTCCTCCGAACGCTTGGCGGCGATCAACTCGCGGCTGATCCTGGTCCAGCTCGACGCCTTCGGTGGGCCCTGGCGGGGCCCCAAGTCGGACCACCTCGGCTACGACGATCTGGCGCAGGCGGCGACCGGCGTGATGCTGCGCTTCGGCGGCGGCATGGAGACGCCCGAGGAGCATGCCCACTTTGGCACGATCGACGTGCTGACCGGCTTCTGCGCCTGCGTGGCGCTCGGCGCCGCGCTGCTGCGCCGCGAGCGCACGGGGGTCGGCGGCGTCGCCCGCGCCTCCCTGGCCGCGGCGGGAGCGATGATCCAGTCGCAGTTCATGTACGACTTCGATGGGCGGGCGCCCTTCGACGAACCCTCGGGTCGCGGTGCCATCGGGTGGGGACCCTTCTACCGCTGCTACCAGGCGGCGGACGGCTGGCTCTTCTTCGCCGCGCCGAGCGAGCGACAGGCGGCGCTGCGCGCGGTGCCGGATCTTGCCGACCTAGCGGAGTTGGACGATGTAGCGCTGGAAGATTCCCTCGCCACGCGATTCCGGAGCAAGCCGCTCTCCTATTGGGCAGAGGCGCTTGAGGGCAGCTCTTCGAGCGTAGTACCCCTGGGCTCCCTGCACGGCACCCGCGACGCCGCGCTCCAGGTCGAGAGCGAGGGGGGGACCGATCTGCGCGGCGCGACCTTCCGCGCGATCCGGCATGACCGCCATCCCATGGGCCGTTGGTGCGACCTGGTTGCGCCGAACGCGGTGCGTCCCGAGCGTGCGCGCGTCACCATTCCGGGGCCGGCCCCCAAGTACGGGACGCATACGCGCAGTGTCCTGCGGGGGCTCGGCTACGACGAGACGTCGATCGAGCAAATGATCGCGCGTGGCGTTGCGGCCACCCAGTGGGCCGACCGCTATCTGCCCGAGTAAGTCCAACCGCGACGAGGCGCTGGAGGAAGCCACGGAAGAAGGACCCGAAAACCCTACGGAGTGAATCGATGACTGACGGACTCAAGCCGCTGCCCACGGAGGCGACGGCCTGGAAGCTCTCGCGTCGGGAGTTCATCAACCGGGCCGCGGCCCTCGGATTCAGCGCGGCGGCGGCCAACGCGCTCTATTCGACGGCCGTGAAGGCCGAGACCCCGCGCAAGGGCGGGCACCTGAAAATCGGCAGCGCCGAGGGGCAGAGTTCGGACTCGCTGGACCCCACGCTCTCGGCCAACCTGGTTCCCTACCTCAACCTCAACAGCTTCGGCGACAGGCTGGTCAACGCCGACGAGAACGGCAAGATCGAATACCGCCTCGCCGAGAGCGTCGAGTCGAGCGCCGACGCCAAGACCTGGCACTTCAAGATTCGCCGCGGCGTCGAGTTCCACAACGGCAAGACGCTGACCGCGCAGGACGTGCTGCGGACCATGGAGCGCCATGCCGGCGAAGGGTCGAAGTCGGGCGCTCTGGGGGTGCTGCGCGGCATCGAGTCCATGTCGGCGGACGGCGACGTCTTCTCGATCGAGCTGAAGACGCCCGACGCCGAGCTGCCCTACCTGATGACGACCTATCAGTTGATCATCCAGCCGGACGGCGGTTTCGACGATCCCGCCGCGGGCATCGGCACCGGGCCCTACATCCTGGAAGCCAGCGAGCCCGGCGTGCGTCACCTCTACCGCAAGAACCCGAACTATTGGGACGAGTCCCGCGGCCATGTGGACAGCGTCGAGATCCTGCCGATCAACGACGCGACCGCCCGCACCGCCGCCCTGCAGTCCGGCCAGGTCCACATCATCAACCGGGTTAACCCGAAGGTGGCGGGTTTCCTCGGGCGCGCGCCGAACCTGTCCTTGAAGAGCGTTCCGGGGCCGGCGCACTACGTCTTCGTCATGCACTGCGACACGCCGCCGTTCGACAACAACGACCTGCGGCTGGCGCTGAAGTATGCGATCGACCGCGAGGAGATGAACGACAAGATCCTGCGCGGCTATGGGTCGATCGGCAACGACATGCCGGTCAACGACGCCTATCCCCTGTTCGACGAGACCATTCCCCAGCGCCACTACGACCCGGAGCTGGCCGCCGAGCACTACCGCAAGTCCGGCCATGACGGCAGCCCGATCGTGCTGCGCGTCTCGGACGTGGCCTTCCCCGGCGCGCTCGACGCGGCGCAGCTCTTTCAGCAGTCGGCGAAGGCCGCCGGCATTCCGTTGGAGATCAAGCGCGAGCCGGCCGACGGCTACTGGTCCGAGGTCTGGAACAAGGCGCCGTTCTGCGCCTCCTACTGGACCGGGCGGCCGGTGCAGGGGCAGATCTACTCGATCGCCTATCTTTCGGACGCCGACTGGAACGACACCCGGTTCAAGAACGAAGAGTTCGACCGGATGCTGTTCCAGGCGCGCAGCGAGCTGGATCCGGAGCAGCGCAAGCAGCTCTATGCCCGGATGGGACGCCTGGTCCGCGACGAGGGCGGCGTGATCGCGCCGATGTTCAACAACTTCCTCGAAGCGACCACCACCGACGTCAAGGGGTGGGTCGACGACCCCAACGGCACGCTGATGGGCGGGCGTGCCATGCAGATGGTCTGGCTCGCGTAGCTCCGCCATGACCCGCCTTCTGCTTCTGGTGTCCCAGCGCATTGCGCTGGGACTCGCCCTGCTCCTTGCGGCCTCGGTTCTTATCTTCGCCGGCACGCAGCTCTTGCCGGGCGACGTGGCCGAGACGATCCTCGGCCAGGGCGCGACGCCCCAGGCCGTCGAGAACCTGCGCCGCGACCTCGGTCTGAACGAGCCGGCGCTCGCGCGCTATGTCGACTGGCTGTCGGGCGTGCTCGTCGGCGATCTGGGCACGGCCCTGACCAACGGCCAGGACATCGCCCAGGCCATGTCGGTGCGGCTGGGCAACACTCTGTTCCTGGCCTTCTGGGCGGCCGTCATCGCGGTGCCCCTGGCGGTGCTGCTCGGCCTCCTGGCGGTGCGGTTCCACGACCGCTGGCCCGACCGGCTCATCTCGGCCGTCACCCTGTCCTCGGTGTCGATCCCCGAGTTCCTGATCGGCTACGTACTGATGTACCTGGTGGCCGTGAAGCTCGGCTGGTTCTCCTCCGTCGCCATCGTCAACGAGCAGATGACGCTGCTGGAGCGGCTGAGCGCCATCGCCCTGCCGGTGGCGACCCTCACCCTGGTGGTCACGGCGCACATGATGCGCATGACCCGCGCCGCGATCCTCAACGTGATGCAGTCGGCCTATGTCGAGACGGCGGAGCTCAAGGGGCTGTCCTCCTTCGCGGTGATCGCCCGGCACGCCCTGCCCAACGCCATCGCGCCCATCGTGAACGTGGTCGTCGTCAATCTCGGCTATCTCGTGGTCGGGGTGGTCGTGATCGAGGTGGTCTTCGTCTATCCCGGCATGGGGCAGTACCTGGTCGACCATGTCTCGAAGCGCGACGTGCCCGTGGTGCAGGCGGGCGGCCTCGTCTTCGCGGCGCTCTACATCGGCCTCAACATGATCGCGGACATCGTGGCGATCCTGGCCAATCCACGGCTCAGGCACCCGAAATGACCAGACTTCCGATGACGGCCCTGGCGGGCCTGCTGGTGACGATCCTGTTTTTCCTGGGCGCGATCTTCGCGCCGCTCCTCGCCCCCTACGGCATGGCGGAGGTGGTCGGCGACGTCTGGGAGCCGGCCTCCGCGGCGCACTGGCTGGGTACCGACTCGATCGGCCGGGACCTGCTGTCACGTATGATCTACGGCGGGCGGACCACGATTTTCGTCGCCGCCGCCGCGACCCTGCTCAGCTTCACCGCCGGGTCGTTCCTCGGTTTCCTCGCGGCGGTGATGGGGGGCTGGGTCGACCAGGTCCTGGCGCGACTGGTCGATCTTCTCATGTCGATCCCGACCCTGATCTTCGCGCTGGTCGTGCTCTCGGTCATGCCGGTCTCGGTGTTCGTGCTGATCCTCGTCATGGGTGTGCTGGACAGCACTCGCGTCTTCCGCCTCGCGCGGGCGGTGGCGACCGACATCAACGCCATGGACTTCGTCGAGGTCGCCAAGCTGCGGGGCGAGGGGCGCCTGTGGATCATCTTCCGCGAGATCCTTCCCAACGCGCTCTCGCCACTGATCGCCGAGATCGGCATGCGCTTCATCTTCATGGTGCTGTTCATCTCCACTCTGTCGTTCCTCGGGCTCGGCGTGCAGCCGCCGGCCGCCGACTGGGGCGGCATCGTCAAGGAGAACAAGGAAGGCATCGTCTACGGCATTCCGGCGGCGCTGGCTCCGGCGGTCGCCATCGCGGCGCTGGCCATCTCGGTCAACCTGGCCGCCGACTGGGTGCTCAACCGAACCACCAGCCTGAAGGGGGGACGAGGTGGCTGACCCCGTTCTCGACATTCGCGATCTGCGCCTCGAGGCGCCGGTGTTCCCCGCCGACGGGCCGCCGCGCCAGGCGGTCCTCGTCGACGGCGTGTCGCTGAGCGTGGCGCGGGGCCGCGTGCTCGGGCTCATCGGCGAGAGCGGCGCCGGGAAGTCGACCATCGGGCTGTCGGCGCTGGCCTATGGCCGCGGCGAGGTGCGGATCACCGGAGGCTCGGTCGCGCTCAACGGCCGTGCGCTGCTAGAGCAATCGCCCAGGGCACTGCGCGGGCTGCGCGGGGCGGAGGTCACCTATGTCGCGCAGTCCGCGGCCGCCGCCTTCAATCCGGCTAAGCGGCTTATGCATCAGATCGTCGAGGCGACGGTCCTGCACGGCCGCATGAGCCGGCGCGCGGCGGAGCAACGGGCTATCGCGCTCTTCGCGAAGCTGCGCCTGCCGGACCCGGAGACCTTCGGCCAGCGCTATCCGCACCAGGTGTCGGGCGGCCAGCTCCAGCGCGCCATGACCGCACTCGCGCTCTGCCCGGCGCCCGATCTCGTGGTGTTCGACGAGCCCACCACGGCCCTCGACGTCACCACCCAGATCGACGTGCTCGCCGCGATCAAGGACGCCATCGCCGACAGCGGCGTGGCGGCGCTCTACATCACCCACGACCTCGCGGTGGTGGCGCAGATCGCCGACGAGATCATGGTCCTGAAGGACGGCCGCACCGTCGAGGTGGGGCCGACCGAGCAGGTTATCCATCGCCCGCGCGAAGACTACACCCGGGCCCTGGTCTCGGTCCGCTCGATCGCGCACGCGGAAAAGGCGCCGACCGAGCGGCCGGTGCTCGAGGTCGAGGGCGTGAGCGCGCGCTATCGGGGGGCGCACGCCGATGTGCTGCGCGACGTCAGCTTGGCCTTGCACCCCGGCCAGACCCTCGCCGTGGTCGGCGAAAGCGGCTCCGGCAAGTCGACGCTCGCCCGTGTCGTGACCGGCCTGCTGCCACCGAGCCGAGGCGACCTCCGCTTCGCGGGCGCGCGCCTGGCGCCGGACCACCGCGCCCGCTCGCGCGAGACGCATCGGGATCTCCAGATGGTCTATCAGATGGCGGATGTCGCGCTGAATCCGCGCCACAGCGTCGAGACGATCATCGGGCGGCCTCTGGAATTCTACTTCGGCCTCAAGGGCGAGGCGAAGCGGCAACGGGTGCACGAGCTGCTCGACCGGATCCACCTGGACGCCGGCTTCTGCGACCGCTATCCGGCGGAACTCTCGGGCGGCCAGAAGCAGCGGGTGTCGCTGGCGCGCGCGCTGGCGGCCAAGCCGCGCGTCATCATCTGCGACGAGGTGACCAGCGCGCTCGACCCGCTGGTGGCCGACGGCATCCTCAAGCTGCTGCTCGAGCTGCAGGCGGCCGAGGGGGTCGCCTACCTCTTCATTACCCACGATCTCGCGACGGTGCGCGCCATCGCCGACAGCGTCGCGGTGATGCACGGCGGTCGCGTGGTGCGCTACGGCGCCAAGTCCGAGGCGCTGTCGCCCCCCTTCGACGACTACACGGACCTGCTGCTCGCCTCGGTGCCGGAGATGCGGGTCGGGTGGCTCGAGGAGGCCATTGCGCATCGGAAGATGGAAGGGGCCGGCAACTGAGGTCGACCGGACGGGTCGACGCGCCGAGGCGGCAGGAGAGGAAAAGTCATGCAAGAGACCAAGCGTGCCGTCGGCGAGCGGCCGGGGCCGCAGGCTAGCCCACGCAGCCTGGCCAAGGCCCGGCACATTCTGGACCACTACTACATCGGCCCGGTACGCGACCCTGAGGTGCTGGAGATCTGGGCTTATACCGAGCGCTTCAGCTACCGCCCCGGCGAGACCGTCGGCTTGCGGGTCAGCACCACCGCCGACCGGTGGGACCTGGAGATCGGGCGGGATGGCGCGGACTACGAGCCGGTGCTGTCGGTCGCGGGCCTGCCGGGAGTCCACCACGCCACGCCCGACGACTGCTCGGTCGTGGGCTGCGACTGGCCGGTGGCCTACGCCTTTACGGTGCCGGACGACTGGCGGCCGGGCGGCTATCTGGTCACTCTGCGCGGGCATCGCGGCGGTCGTACGGTCGAGGAGCACCACCTGGTCCTGATCCGCGCGGCGGCCGAGGCGGCGCCGGCGCCGAGTCTGCTGCTCTGCGCGACCGGCACCTGGGTCGCCTACAACTGCTGGGGCGGCTCCAACGCCTACGAGGGGCTCTGCGGGCCGGGCGGCGATAGCTTCTCGCCGGTGCTTTCGACGCAGCGGCCCTGGACGCGCGGCTTCTGCAGGCAGCCCGAGGGGGCGCCGCGCGCGGTCCCGGAGCAGCCGCCGGCGCCGGGCGAGATGGTCCGCTACCCCTACATGGAGTGGGCCTACGCCTACGGCTATTCGAAGAAATACGCCTCCGCGGGCTGGGCCTCCTACGAGCGGCATTTCGCGCGCTGGGCGGAGCGGAACGGCTACGCCCTGGACGTCGCGACCCTGCACGACCTCGACGCCGAGCCGGATCTGCTCGACCGCTACCGCTGCGTCGTCATCGTCGGGCATGACGAATACTGGAGCGCGGCGATGCGCGACGCCGTGGAGGCCTACGTCGAGCAAGGCGGGCGCGTGGCCCGCTTCGGCGGCAACTTCCTCTGGCAGATCCGGCTGGAGGACGCGGGGCGGCGGCAGGTCTGCTACAAGTATGCCGCGACCCGCGAGGACCCGGTGCGGGAGACGGCGCAGCGGGCCGCTCTGACCGGGGCCTGGGAGATCCCCGAAATCGACCGGCCGGGGGCCTGGACCTTCGGTGTGAACGGGCTGCAGGGGGTCTATGCGGGGCTCGGCAACTGCATTGGCCGGGGCAGCGGCGGGTTCACCGTCTACCGGCCGGAGCACTGGGCTTTCGCGGGCGCCCATCTCGGCTACGGCGATGTTCTCGGCGCCGGCGCGCGGATCTACGGCTACGAGGTCGACGGCCTCGACCTGGTCATCCGCGACGGCCTGCCCTTCGCGACCGGCCGGGACGGCGCCGCGCCCGAGGTGGAGATCCTGGCCGTCGGCCTGGGCACGAACGTCGAGGCCGACCACGGCGTCTGGGGCGAGACGCTCTACATCGGCGGTGGCGAGGCGGCCTGGAAGGCGCAGTCCCTCTACGGCGAGGTCACGCCCGAGACCCTCGACAGCGCGCGCCGCGGCAACGGCGTGATCGTGTCCTGGCCGAAGGGGCAGGGCGAGGTCTTCACCGCGGGCACCTGCGAATGGGTCATGGGGCTGACTCGCCGGG
>LSZA01000157.1 GCA_001637315.1 Phormidium willei BDU 130791
GCGCCGGGCGAGACCACGGCGCTGGAGCCGGAGCCGACCCGCGACCATTCCGAGCGCATGCTGCGCGCCTTCGGCGCCGAGCTGCGCGTCGAGGACACGGCCGAGGGCCGCGCGGTCACCCTGTGCGGCCAGCCGGAACTGGCGGCCACGGCGGTCACCGTGCCGGCCGACCCCTCCTCGGCCGCCTTCCCGCTGGTCGCCGGGCTGCTCTGCCCCGGCTCGGAGCTGCTGCTGCCGACCGTCGGGGTCAACCCGCTGCGCGTCGGCCTGTTCGAGAGCCTGCAGGAGATGGGCGCCGACCTGACGCTGGAGAACCGGCGCGAGCTGGCCGGCGAGCCGGTCGCCGACCTGCGCGTGCGCAGCGGCCCGCTGCGCGGCGTCGCCGTGCCGGCCGAGCGCGCGCCGGCGATGATCGACGAATACCCGATCCTGGCGGTGGCCGCCGCCTTCGCCGAGGGCACCAGCGTGTTCCACGGGGTCGGCGAGCTGCGGGTCAAGGAGAGCGACCGCCTGGCCGCCGTGGCGCGCGGGCTGAGCGCCTGCGGGGTGGCGGTCGAGGAGACGGCGGACAGCCTGACGGTGCACGGCGCGGGGCCGCAGGGCGTGGCCGGCGGGGCCGAGATCGCGGCCGACCTGGACCACCGCATCGCCATGGCCTTCCTGGTGCTGGGCCTGGCCGCGCGCGCGCCGGTGGCGATCGACGACGCGCGGACCATCGAGACCTCCTTCCCCGGCTTCGCGGCCCTGATGGGCGCGCTCGGCGCCGACCTGCGCGGCGAGGCCGCCGCGTGAGTCTGGTGATCGCGCTGGACGGTCCGGCGGCCTCCGGCAAGGGCACCCTGGCCCGCCGGCTCGCCGCCGCCTTCGACCTGGCCTACCTGGATACCGGCAGCCTCTACCGCGCCGTGGCCGCCCGGCTGCTGGCCGCCGGCGCCGACCCGCACGACGCCGCCGCCGCCGCCGCCGCCGCCCGGGCGCTGCAAGCGGCCGACCTGGAGCGCGCGGACCTGCGCAGCCAGGCGGTGGGCGAGGCCGCCTCGGTGGTCGCCGCCAACCGGGAGGTGCGTGCCGCCCTGCTGGCCTTCCAGCGCGACTTCGCCGCGCGGCCGCCGGCGGGCAAGGCGGGCGCGGTGCTCGACGGGCGCGATATCGGCACGGTGGTCTGCCCCGACGCGCAGGTGAAGCTCTACGTCGTCGCCAGTCCCGAGGTCCGCGCCGCGCGGCGTCATAGAGAGTTGATCGGCCGCGGCCAGACCTCTATATACGCGCACGTTTTGACGGAGATCCGCGAGCGCGACGCGCGCGACAGCGCGCGGGCGACGGCGCCCCTGAAGCCGGCGGAAGACGCCATCCAGCTCGACACCAGCGAGTTGGATATCGAGGCGGCCTTCCGCGCGGCCCGGGATATCGTGGTCGACAGGCTGCCCTCCGCCGAGACAGAGTGAAGGCTCCAATAAGCCCGGTTCGGAAACGCACGGCCCCCGCCGTGCGGCCGGGAAGACCGCCGGAGAAAACCGGCCGGCCAGGATAGCGATCGAAACGAAAGGAAGACGAACCGCATGTCCGACACCCAGACCGGCGCCGCCGCGCCGCAGGAGAACTTCGCCGCCCTGCTCGACGAGCAGCTCGGCGGCGGCGCCACCCTCGAGGGCTCCGTCCTCAAGGGCCGCGTGGTCGCCGTCGAAGGCGACAGCGTGCTGATCGACGTGGGCCTCAAGTCCGAGGGCCGCGTCGCGATGAAGGAATTCGCTAAGGCCGGCGAAGAGGGCGGAGTCACGCCCGGCGCCGACGTCGAGGTCTTCCTCGAGCGCATGGAGGACCGCAACGGCGAGGTGATGCTCAGCCGCGACAAGGCGCGCCGCGAGGAGGCCTGGAACCAGCTCGAGAAGGCCTTCGAGAAGAGCGAGCGCGTGACCGGCCACATCTACGGCCGCGTCAAGGGCGGCTTCACCGTCGACCTCTCCGGCGCCACGGCCTTCCTGCCGGGCAGCCAGGTCGACATCCGGCCGGTGCGCGACGTCACCCCGCTGATGCACAAGCCGGAGCCCTTCCAGATCCTCAAGATGGACCGCTCGCGCGGCAACATCGTGGTCTCGCGCCGCGCGGTGCTGGAGGAGGATCGCGCCGATCAGCGCAAGGAGCTGATGGAGAGCCTGAAGGAAGGCCAGATCCTGACCGGCGTGGTGAAGAACATCACCGACTACGGCGCCTTCGTGGACCTGGGCGGCGTCGACGGCCTGCTGCACGTCACCGACATCTCCTGGCGCCGCATCAACCACCCGACCGAGGCGCTGTCGATCGGCCAGCAGGTGCAGGTGCAGGTGATCCGCTTCAACCCGGAGACCCAGCGCATCTCGCTCGGCATGAAGCAGCTCGAGGCCGACCCCTGGGAGGGTGTCTCGGCCAAGTACCCGGTGGGCACCACCTTCACCGGCCGCGTCACCAACATCACCGACTACGGCGCCTTCGTGGAGCTGGAGCCGGGGATCGAGGGCCTGGTCCACGTCTCCGAGATGAGCTGGACCAAGAAGAACATCCACCCGGGCAAGATCGTCTCCACCTCCCAGGAGGTCGAGGTGATGATCCTGGACGTCGACGAGAACAAGCGCCGCATCTCGCTGGGGCTCAAGCAGGTCCAGGCCAACCCCTGGGACGACTTCCTGGAGAAGCACCCGATCGGCTCGCAGCTCTCGGGCGAGATCAAGAACATCACCGAGTTCGGCCTGTTCGTCGGCCTGCCCGGCGAGATCGACGGCATGGTCCACCTCTCCGACCTGGACTGGGAGCGCTCCGGCGACGAGGCGGTCAAGGACTACGCCAAGGGTCAGACCGTGGATGTCAAGGTGCTCGACGTCGACGTCGACAAGGAGCGGATCAGCCTGGGCATCAAGCAGCTGGCCTCCGACCCCTTCGAGGCGGCGATCGAGCGCCTGAAGAAGGGCGAGGTGGTGACCTGCAGCGTGACCGAGGTGACCGACGGCGGCATCGAGGTGGCGATCGCCGACGGCGCGACCGGCTTCATCCGCAAGTCGGACCTGGCGCGCGACCGCTCCGAGCAGCGCCCCGACCGCTTCGCGGTGGGCGAGAAGGTCGACGCCAAGGTCACCCAGATCGACCGCAAGAGCCGCAAGATCTCGCTGTCGATCAAGCAGCTCCAGGTCGAGGAGGAGAAGCAGGCGATGGCCGAGTACGGCTCGACCGACTCGGGCGCCAGCCTCGGCGACATCCTGGGCGCGGCCCTGAACAAGGCCAAGGACCAGGCCCAGCAGGCCGAGGCCGCCAAGTCTCAGGACGACGACGCGGACAAGTAGGTCCGAGTCCCCTCCGAGAGGTCCAGCCGGGGCCCGGTTCGCCGTCTGCGAGGCGGGCCGGGCCCCGGTTTTTTCGGCCGCGCGCAGGGGCCCCAGGGCGCTTGAGCTATCCCCTTGTTCGTAAAGGCTTCTCGAAACGGTTTTCTTGATTCCGCCGCGCCGCTCTGGCACGCTCTTGTCGAGAACCGGGCGAAGGTCCGGCGGGCTGCTGCGGCAGCGGGCTTCACAGAGCGACAGGCAAGCGGGCACCGCGCTCCCCCGGGAAGGCGGCTCGCGCAATCGGACGGCGATGCAGGCCGGGCGGGGGGCAGGCCAGATGACCAAATCCGAGCTGATTCAGCGTTTGGCGGAGCGCAATCCGCACCTCACCCACCGCGACGTGGAGCGGATCGTCTCGACCATCTTCGACGAGATCGCTGCGGCACTGTCGCGCGGCGACCGGGTCGAGCTGCGCGGCTTCGGCGCCTTCTCGGTCAAGCACCGCGAGGCGCGCACCGGGCGCAACCCGCGCACCGGCGAGCAGGTCGAGGTCGAGGAGAAGTCGGTTCCCTTCTTCAAGACCGGCAAGCAGTTGCGCGAACGGCTGAATGCCGGTTGACTAGGTCCGGCGCGGCCGGCGGCCGCAGACTGGACGTCGACGACGGCGGCGGGCGCCCTCTGCCGTGCGACCTGCCGCGCGGTCCCCGGCGCAGGCCGCGCTGCCGCGCGCCGGCCCGGCGCAGCCTGACGGAGTCGAGATGCCTGTGATTCGCCTGATTTCCTCGCTGGTGCTGCTGGTCTTCGCCGCCGCCTGCGTGCTCTTCGCCGTGCTCAACTACCAGGCCGTGCCGGTCGATCTGGTGGTCGACCGCGTGCCGGTGCCGCTGTTTCTCCTGGCGTTGGTGCCGCTGGCCCTGGGCGTGCTGATCGGCTGGTTCCTGGCCTGGCTGAAGGCCGGGCGCACCCGCCGCGAGAAGCGGCGCGAGCACAAGCGGGCGCGCGACCTGGAGCGCGAGGTCGACAGCCTCAAGACCAGGGAGGCGGAGGCGGCGAAGCAGAAGGCCGCGCCGGCGATGACGCCGGCCGCCGCGCCGGGCCTGTCGGGCCCGGGCGAGCCGCGCCGGCTGGCGGCACCCGCCGGCGGACGCTGATGCGCGTCATCTCCGCCGCCGAGGTCCAGGCGGCGCTGGATTTCGAGACCCTGGTCGGCCGCCTGCGCGACATCTTCCGCCGCGGCGGCGAGGCGCCGGCCCGCCAGCAGTACGACATTGCCATCACCGGCGAGCCGGCCCAGACCCTGCTGCTGGCCCCGGCCTGGCAGGCGGGCCGCCACGTCGGCGTGCAGATCGCCACCGTGACGCCGGGCAACGGAGCGCGCGGCCTGCCGGCGGGCATGGGCGCCTATCTGCTGCTCGACGGCCGCAGCGGCGCGCCGGCGGCGCTGATCGACGGGCCGATGCTGACCCTGCGGCGCACCGCCGCCGCCTCGGCCCTGGCCTCGGCCTACCTGTCGCGGCCGGACAGCGCGCGGCTGCTGATGGTCGGCACCGGCGCCCTGGCGCCGCACCTGATCGCTGCCCACGCCGCCGTGCGGCCGATCCGCGAGGTGCTGGTCTGGGGCCGCACCCCGGCCAAGGCGGCGCGCCTGGCCAAGGCGGTGAAGCTGCCGCGGGTGCGCCTGGCCTGGACCGAGGACCTGGAGGGGGCGGTGCGCGGGGCCGACATCGTCGCCTGCGCCACCCTCTCGCAGCAGCCGCTGCTGCGCGGCGCCTGGCTGCGGCCCGGCCAGCACCTCGACCTGGTCGGCGCCTACCGCCCGGAGATGCGCGAGAGCGACGGCGAGGTCTTCCGCCGGGCCCGCGTCTTCGTCGACACCCGCGCCGGCGCCCTGGCCGAGGCCGGCGACCTGATCCAGGCCCTCGCCGAGGGGGCGCTGAGCGCGGCGGACGTGGCCGCCGACCTTTTCGAGCTGGCGCGCGGCGAGAAGGCCGGCCGGCGCTTCTACGACCAGATCACCCTGTTCAAGGCGACGGGCAGCGCGCTGGAGGATCTGGCGGCCGCCCAGCTCACGGTGGAGCGGGCCTGAGGGCGCGGCGCGGAGAGACGGGAGACGGGCATGCGCGTTCTGATCGTCGGCGGCGGCGTGGTCGGCCTGTCGACCGCCTGGGCCCTGGCCAAGGCGGGGCACGAGCCGCTGCTGTTCGAGGCCGGGCCGCTGCCCAATCCGGGCGGCGCCTCGCACGACCAGCACCGGCTGATCCGCCTGCACTACGGGGCGGCGGCCGGCTACACCCGCATGGTGCTGGAGGCCTTCGGCGCCTGGGAGCGGCTGTGGGACGACCTCGGCCGCCGCCACTACGTCGAGACCGGGGCGCTGGGCTTCGCCCCGGCGCCGGACCGCCCGACCGGGGAGGGCGCCGGGGAGGGCGCCGGGGACAGCGCCGGGGACTCCGTGGCCGACAGCCTGGCCAGCTTCCGGGCGCTGGGCCTCGCGCATCAGCGGCTCGACCGCGCGGCGCTGGACGAGCTCTGCCCGCTGTTCGACCTGCCGGAGACGGCCTGGGGCCTGCTGGCGGCGCCCGGCGGCCTGCTGCTGGCCGACAAGATCGTCGGCCACCTGGCCGGCTGGCTGCGCCGCGAGGGGGTCGGCCTCTTCGCCGAGACGCGCGCCGTGGACCTGGACCCCGAGGCCGGGGCGCTGCGCCTGGCCGACGGGCAGATCGCCCTGGGCGACGCCATCGTGGTGGCCGCCGGGGCCTGGACCGCCAAGCTGGTGCCGGCCCTGGCCGCGCGGCAGACGCCGCAGCGCCAGATCGTGGTCTCGCTGGTGCCGCCGGACAGTCGAGCGGCGGCCTGGGCCGAGGCGCCGGCCCTGGTGCGACTGCCGACCGCCCAGGCGGGCTACGCCTGCCCGCCGGTCGCCGGCACCCGCCTGAAGGTCGGGATGATCGCCGCGCGGCGGCCCGGCGACCCCGACGCCCTGGCGCCGGGCAGCCACGCGGAGGCCGAGGCGGTGATCGCGCCGCTGCGCGGCCTGCTGCGCGACGGCGCCGATTACCGCGTCGCCGGCTACCGCGTCTGCCCCTACAGCCTGAGCCACGAGACCACCGCCGGCGCCGGCCGCTTCCTGACCCACCGCGAAGGCTGCCTGACGGCCATCACCGGCTGCAGCGGCCAAATGTTCAAGTTCGGCGCCCTGATGGGCGAGCGCCTGGCCGCCACCGCCACCGGCGCCCTGGCCGTCGCCGACTTCGCCCGCTGGGCGGCGGGCGAGCTGGACGCGCCGCCCGCCGCCTGACGCCCGTTACTCCGCCGCCTTGGCCCCGGCGGCGGGGGCGAAGCGGCGTTCCATCTCGCGGCGGACCTGGACAGCCTGGCTGGTCTCCTCGATCGCCACGTCGGCCCAGCCGACGGTGCCGCCCTCGGGGATGTCGTGCGTCAGCCGGACGCCGTGGGCCAGCCCGATGGGCAGGGCGCCGCGCGCCAGCGACTCGGCCGCCGGCAGCAGCTTGCCCCAGACGGTGTAGCCGCCCTCGCCGTCGAGCGTCTCGCCCGCCTTCAGCGGCCGCTTGGCGGTGGCCGCCACGTCGCCGCGGAAGCCGCCGCTCCGCCCGGTCGGCTCGCCGCGCAGCGCGGCCGAGAGGATCGAGACGTTGAGCTCCAGCCCGATCAGGTGGAAGGGCTTGTACATGGCGGCGTAGCGGCCGCTCTCGTCGGTGTTCATGCCGTACTGGCGGAAGCAGGCGGCGGCGTAGTCGTTGGGCGCCTCCAGCACCACGTAGACGCCCCAGCGCAGGTCGCGGAAGACCGGCCGGCCGTCGCGCTCCAGGGAGGAGACCACCTCCACCTGGCCGGCGTGATGGAGCTGGCCGCCCGCCGCGCGCGGGCGCAGCACCCGGGCCAGGTCGTCGACGCCGCAGGGCGGAAAGGCCAGGCCGTCCGGCGCCGGGGTCAGGCCGGTGCCGTTGGCGATGGCCGCCATCTCGATGGCCGACTTGGTGCCGTCCAGGAAGGAGTTGAACATCTGCGGGTTCATCCCCGCCGCCGCGGCCTGGTCCGGGGTCAGGCCGTAGTGGGGCCAGACCGTGTCGGGGGTCGAGGCGTGGTAGCTCGGCAGGTACTTGGTGCCCTTGCCGGCGGCGGCGACCCGGAAGCCGCAGGCCCGCGCCCAGTCGACCAGCTCGCAGGTCAGCGCCGGCTGGTCACCGTAGGCCATGGAATAGACGGTGCCCGCCTTGGCATGCGCCTCGGCCAGCAGCGGCCCGGCCAGCACGTCGGCCTCGACGTTGACCATGACGATGTGCTTGCCGGCCTCGGCGGCGGCCAGGGCGTGGGCGATGCCGGCGGCGGGGTGGCCGGTGGCGTCGATCACCACCTCGACGTCGGCGCGCGCCACCAGCTCCAGCCCGGATTCGACGAAGGCGGTGGCGTCGATCCGCGCCGGGTCCCAGCCGACGCCGGCGCAGGCGGCGCGGGCCCGCGCCGGGTCCAGGTCGGCGATGGCGCTGACCGCCAGGCCGGCCGTGGTCGGCACCTGGCTAAGGAACATGGAGCCGAACTTGCCGGCGCCGATCAGGCCGACCCGCACGGGCGTCTCGCGGGCGGCGGCGAGGCTTGCCAGGTTCATCGCGCTACTCCGCCGCCGTTTGGCGCGTCGCCGCCAGCTCGGCCAGGCAGTCGTCGGCCAGGGGCTGGATCGGCGTGAAGTCGCGGTGGGCGATCCACTCCTTGCGGGTGAACTTGCGGATGTGGTTGTCCACGTGGCAGAGCGAGAGATAGACGATGGTGCGGTCCCAGGGGCTGATGTTCGAGGGGCTGGCGTGCACCAGGTTGCCGTGGAACAGCAGGATCGAGCCGGCCGGGCCGGTCGGCGCGACGATGCCGCCCTGCTCGGCCAGGCGGGTGACGGTGGCGCGGTCCAGGGTCCACAGCGGGTAGGAGGTGGTCTCCAGGTCGTGGCCGGCCGCCTGGGTGCCCTCCCTGTGGCTCTGCGGAATGAACATCAGCGGGCCGTTGACGGCGCTGACCTCGTCGAGGAACAGGGCGATGTTCATGGCGCGCGGCTCGGGCATGCCGTCGTCGCGGTGCCAGGTGCCGAAGTCCTGGTGCCACTGCCAGACCTCGCCGTCGAAGGCCGCCTTGGCGTTGACCTTGAACTGGTGCATGTAGACCGGCCCGTCGAGGAGCTGCGTGACCGGCCCGACCAGGCGCGGGTGGGCGCCCAGGCGGCGGAAGGCCTCGTTGTAGGTGTGGGCGGCGAAGGCGGTGCGCGCCACGCCCGAGGACTCGCGCCAGACCTCCTCGCGGTCGCTGGCGTAGATGCGCCGGGCCTCGTCGCGCAGCAGGCCGATCTCCTCGGGCGAGAAGACCTGCGGCAGGAAGAGGTAGCCTTCGCGCTCGAAGGTCGCGCGCTGCTCGGGGGTGAGTTGCATGGCCTTTCCTCCGGCGGGGCGTTGGTTCGGTGCGCGCGGTGTCGGCGCCCGCCCGGCCGCCCCGCGCCTTTGTGTCGGTTGCGCGGCCGTCTCAGCCGGCCAGCGCCAGGCTCTCCTCCAGGCCGGCGACCAGCGCGGCGGCCGCCTCGGCCACATGCGCCTCGGCCAGGGTGCCGGCCCGCTCGACCTCGCCGGCCAGGATGGCGTCGGCCAGCGCGGCATGCTCGCGCCAGACGGCCGCGCGCTGGCCGTGGCCGCGCAGCACCGCGCCCATGACCCGGCGGATGTGGAACCAGTGCACCGCCGCGGCCTCGGCGATCAGCGGATTGTCGGCCAGGGCGTAGACCGTGTCGTGGAAGGCGATGTCGGCCTCGACCAGCGCGGCGACCTCGCCGGCCGCCATCGCCCGCGCGCCGCGCGCCTGGGCGGCGGCGAGCTGCGCTTCGGCCGGGTCGCGCCCCTGCGCCGCCGGCAGCTCCGCCACGCGCTGGGCCGCCGCGCGCGCCGCCAGGCGGTCGAGCGCGCCGCGCACGGCGTAGACCCGGCGCGCGCCCTCCGGCTCCAGGCGCGTCACCCGCAGGCCGCGCCGGCCGCCGGCTTCGACGAATCCCTGGGTCTTGAGCAGCGCCAGCGCCTGCACCACCGGCTGGCGCGAGACGTTCAGCTCGGCCGCCAGGCGCTCCTGCACCAGCGGGGCCCCAGGCGCGAGCTGGCCGTCGCAGATGGCGTCGCGCAGGGCGGTGTAGACCCTGTCGGCGAGCTGCGGCTGGCTGGCGATCGGCTGCATGGTGTGTCTCCGGTGATTTCCGAATTCTGTATTCAGAACTCAGGAGAGTCAACCGGGTTGGCGGGGATCGGACATGTGCGCGGGCTTCCCGGGATGACGCCGGGCGGCGCCGGCCAACTCGGCGGCTTCGACCCGCGCGGCTGGCGTGCGGCGGCCGCCGCGGCTACCCTGGCGCGATGGGGCATCTGCGCGAGGCCGCCCTGGTGGTTCTCCTGGGCACCGTCTGGGGGCTGAACTTCTCCCTGGTGAAGTTCGCCAGCCAGTCGGGGATTCCCTACACCCTGCTGGCCTTGCTGGTGATCCTCGGCAATCTCGCGCTGTTCTACGGCCTGGCGCGCGTCCAGGCCGGCGGGGTCGCGCTGGGCCGGGGCTTCTGGCGCTTCTACGCCGGCTGCGGACTGCTCGGCTACCTGGTGCCCTTCTTCCTCGGCCTCTATGCCGCGCCGCGCATCGGCGCGGGGCCGCTGGCCGTGGTGGTTGCGCTGACGCCGATCCTGACCCTGGCGCTCGCCGGCTTGAGCGGCGACGACCGGCTGACGCGGCGCAAGGCGGCCGGCGTGGCGCTCGGCTTCCTGGCTGTGCTGCCGCTGATGCAGCGCGAGGCGGCCGCGCTGCTCGGCCTGTTCGGCCTGGGGCTGCTGGCCGGCCTCGGCGTGGCGCTGATCTACGCCCTCTACCACGTCTACATCTCGCGCTTCTGGCCGGCCGCGCTCAGCTCCGCGCAGGTCGCCTTCGGGGAAAGCCTGGCGGGGGCCGCGCTCATCGCGCCGATCCACGCCGCCGCCTTCGAGGCCGCGGCGGTGCCGACGTCGCTGGCGACCTACTGGATCGTCGGCGCCCTGATCCTCTTCGCCGGCGTCGAGGTGCTGCTCTACTACACGCTGGTGCGGCGCGGCGGGCCGGTCTTCGTCTCCCAGGCCGGCTACCTGGCGGTGATTGCCGGCGTTGCCTGGGGCATGCTGCTGTTCGGCGAGCCCGGCACGCCGGCCCTCTTCCTCAGCGTCGTCCTGATGGTCGGCGCGCTGGTCCTGGTGCAGCCGCGCGCGGCGCCCTGACGGGCGCGCCTGACGCTCAGTCCGCGCCGGAGCGCCGCGCCGGCGTGGGCGCCACCTGGGGAAAGCCGACCAGCACGCCGCGGCGCCGCCGCTCGGCCGCGCGCAGCGGCGTCGGCGCGTAGAGCTGCTTGCTCGCCTCGACCAGGTTGACGCCGCTGAACTGCGGGAACCAGCGCTGGCCGGCGCGCTCCCAGGCGGCGGCCGAGCGCAGCAGCGCGGCCGAGCGGGTCGGCGGCACGAAGA
>LSZA01000158.1 GCA_001637315.1 Phormidium willei BDU 130791
AACCCACCCCTAACCTCTATCGTCAAACTTGAGGAGTTGGACGAGTTTGGCGGCGGCACCGCCGGAACCGCAGACGTGATAGAGCTTTTCTCGCATCTGCTGAAGTTGGTCCGGGTGATCGAATAACTCCAAAACTGCATCGGCGATCGCCGGCGGGGGAAATCGGCCCAAAAACTCTGGCACAATCTGCTCCCCGGCCCAAATGTTGGCCCAAGCCAGACGCGTTCCTCCCGGTTGGCGTTGTAGCCATTGCCAGGCTAACCAAGTAAACAGCGTCGTAAAGCCATCGCCAACGCCGGGGAGATTAGCCAATAGCCCCGGAATCCCATCCCAGGCCCGCATCACATCGAGGCGATGGGTGGGGAGTAACACCAACATCGGAACCCCTAATGCTGCCAGTTCAGCGGTATTCGCGCCGACGGTGGTTAAACAGATATCACAGCGTTTGAGCAAGTCGTAAGCCGGGAACTCTGGGTAAAGATCGACTTTCACCCCTTTGGCGGTGAGGAGATAGGGGCGATCGCCTTCCCCAATTAGACGCGCAGACGTCCAGTTGAGAGCGTTGATACTGCGGTTGAACTCAGGATTGGCATATTGGGCCAGTTGCTCTAAATCTAAACTGGGGGCAACGGGAAGCACAAATTTGAGCTGGGGACGTTGGTGATGCAGAGATTCAGCAATCTCTAAGGTGAGGGGAACCCCAAGGCTCAGTTTGAGGGGTTTTGAACCGGGGAGAAGACCGATATAGCGATCGCCGTCGTTCGTGGCACTCCGGGGCGATCGCACCTCGGCGGTATCGGTCATCAGATTCCCCACCCGATGCAGTTTATGACGGTAGCGAGGGGGGGCTTTGGCCATGGCGTCGGCACTGGCTACGGCAAAGCGATCGACCCAGGCATACCATTGTCCCTGCCATTCGGCATAGACGACAATCCGATAGCCCAATCGCCGACCGATGAGAACGGGAAACAGGCGATCGCCTCCCAGAAACAACACCACTCCAGTCTTTCCCCAATCCCAATTAGCCGCAGTTTTGCCACGCAGTAGGAAGGGCCAGAAGTCTTTCGCGGCTTGGACGCGATCGACGCCAGGATATCCC
Source organism: Phormidium willei BDU 130791 (assembly GCA_001637315.1). Taxonomy (GTDB): domain Bacteria; phylum Cyanobacteriota; class Cyanobacteriia; order Cyanobacteriales; family Geitlerinemataceae; genus Sodalinema; species Sodalinema willei. The sequence continues at coordinate 1,100 of LSZA01000158.1, forward strand.
GCCACAATCGTCGCTTCCCGTCCGCTGGCGTGAGGACAAGGGGATAACACCACCGACACCCTCGCCTCAGGGAGTTGTCGGCGAATTTCAGCGACCACGGGACGCACCCAGGTGGTGACTTCGCCGGGACCATTGGATAGAATCAGGATTTCGAGCAAAAGAGGGGAACAGGGAACGGGGAACAGGGAACAGGGAACAGGGAACAGGGAACAGGCAAGAGTTTACAGACAGGCGCCTAAGTTACTGACACCATTGCCGAAACCGTTGGAAACATAGCCGTTAAACGGGGCGGTAATCTCAATCCATTGGCGGTCATCGGAGGCGACAATGGGGCGAATCGGCAGGCGAACGCGAATTTCTTGATTCATCTCTACTCCACCGAGAATCGAGGCGTTCAAGGAGGGAGCTTGGCGCACGGTGAGTCCTTCGTCGTGAATCACCCGACGACAGGTATTTCCGTCTCGGGGACTCGAGTTTGTCATCGGGGCGACGTCTGAGGAACCGGGCGCATCCCACAGAAAGGCTTGACAGCGATTGAGGTGACTGCTTCCGGGAGGGCCGTTGTCCACATAGCCCTGAGCCGGGAAACTCACCGCTAACCAGGTGTTCCCTTCGGGGCCGCGAATGGCCTCGGCGTTGGCGGCTAACTGTAGGCGTTCGTTGGGGGCTACGTTGGCGATCGCCCGGGAGTTGGGGCTAGGATCTAACCGGATGGCCAGTCCGCGATCGAGGTTCGTCGAGACTTGACGACAGAGGGGATCGACCTCTTGAGCGAGTCTCACGGGAGACGGGGACAGAGAAAGCGCGAGGCCACTGGAGCTTGCAGCCCCGAGCGCGAGGAAGACAACCGATACAGAAGCAGCGAGTTTCACAATCAACAAGGCTCAACGACGGGTTAGGCAGTCCTGTACGGGTCAATTCTACGCGCAACTGAGCGCGTTTCCAACTCAACTCTCATGTTTGAGTCTGGGTTCCTTGGGGGCGATCGCCGTAAGAACCGTTAAAAATTCTTAATAAAAATTCTCATCAAATCGATCTACTGTGATTAGAGTAGATTCAGGCGTTTTGTCTCTGTTGTGCGTCACTTTTGTGGTTCAGGTGTTGCGTATTGTCTCGATTTAACGTGACCGTTTAACGTGACCGTGCGCCATCTTGAATGCGCCGTAATGCGCCAGCCAAAGGAAAAATTATAGCATTTTTGTTTTAGTATGACCAGTAATCTCGCAACAAAACTCCGAGAAGGCACGAAAAAGTCTCACACCATGGCGGAAAATGTGGGCTTTATCAAATGTTTCCTCAAAGGAACCGTTGAAAAGAACTCCTATCGCAAGTTGGCGACCAACTTTTACTTCGTCTATTCCGCCATGGAAGAAGAAATGGAACGCCACCGGGAGCATCCCGTCTTATCCCAACTGTACTATCCTCAACTCAACCGTAAGGAGAGTTTAGAACAGGATCTCCATTACTATTTTGGCCCCAACTGGCGGGATATGGTTCAACCCTCAGAAGGAGGACAAGGCTATGTCAACCGCATCCGTGAGGTCTCCAACAGCGAACCGGAACTGTTAGTGGCTCATTGCTACACTCGCTATCTCGGCGACCTCTCCGGCGGTCAAATCCTCAAAAACATTGCCCAAAAAGCGATGGGATTACAGGATGGCGAAGGAACGGCATTCTATGAGTTTGACGATATTCCTGATGAGAAAGCCTTTAAGGCGGAATATCGTCAAGCGATGGACAGTTTACCCATTGATGAGGCTCAAGCCGATCGCATTGTCGATGAAGCCAACGATGCCTTCAGACTGAATATGGTCATGTTTGAGGAACTCGAAGGAAATCTCATCAAAGCCATCGGTCAGATGCTCTTTAATTCCCTAACTCGCCGTCGTTCTCGCAACACCAACGAACCGGCAACGGTGAATAGCTAGGGATATTATCATCAAGAGTCCCAAGTTTAGCTGAATCATTTTCCCCTCGTTGTTTAAACCTCGTCTGTCGTGGACGGGGTTTTTTGTGTCTTGTTAGCGGCTTGGCTGTTACGTCGCCACATGGCCGGTTTAATGCGTCGCAGGGCCGAGGCCCGGAACCGCTGATCCCAATCTTCCTCCGATAAGTTGGCTAACTCAGACCCGCTGGGGTTAAGGTTTTGCGGGTAGGGTTCAAATTCGGCCACATCGGTGGTTTGGGCAAATCGCTGATTCCAGGGACATACATCCTGGCAAATGTCACAGCCAGCCACCCAGCCGTTGAGGTTGTCGGCGATATCCTCGGGGAGGCGATCGCGGCGGTTTTCGATGGTGTGATAGGCTAAGCAACGATTGGCATCAACCACAGTCGGACGGACGATCGCCTCGGTTGGACAGGCATCTAGGCAACGAGTACAGGTCCCACAATGGTCCGTATGGGGGCGATCGGCCTCTAAGGGTAAATTCGTTAACACTTCCCCCAGAAACACCCAGGAACCATAGTCTCGTGTAATCAGATTGCCGTTTTTCGCAATCCAACCCAGTCCCGCTCGTTCGGCCCAGACTTTATCCTGAACTGGGCCAGTGTCAGCATAGTATTTAGCCTCAATCCCCTCGCCTGAGGCCTGCAACCAGCGAGAGAGTTGCTTAAGTTTGCGATGAAGCACTCGGTGATAATCCCGGCCCCAGGCGTAGCGAGAGATTTTAACCCGATCCTCGCCTTCATCGCCTTCATCGCCTTGAGAGGGCTGATAATCGGTGTAATAGTTTAAGGCCACCGCAATCACCGATCGCACCCCCGGTAACACCTGACGTATATCTTGCCGTTTTGGGTTCGCCATCCAAGCCATATCCGCTTGATAGCCTTGATCGAGCCAAGTTTGCAGGTGATGGACGGCTTCGGTTTCCGCTGCATCGGCTTGGGGAGGAACCGCCGCAATCCCGGCCCGATGAAATCCTAAATCGAAGGCATATTCGAGAATGTTGTCCCGGTTGGGGGTATTCACAAACTGACTCATGACTGACGGGTGGCTTGGTGGGGGTGAGGAGTGGGGGTGATGGGTTGTCGAATGGGAATCTCAATGACAAACTTGACGCGATCGCCGTCTACCTGACACTGTAGCTGACCGCCATGTTTCTCGGTAATAATCTGATGGCTAATGGACAATCCCATTCCTGTCCCCTTTCCACGCGGCTTGGTGGTAAAAAACGGCTCAAAGAGATGATCCTGAACCTCTCGGGACAGGGTTCCGCCATTGTTGGCGATCGTAATGCTGACCTGATCCCCCTGAACCGCCGTCTTAATCTCAATACAGGGACGCCAATCCTGAGACTGACGTAACGCCGAATCATCTAAGGCGTCAATGGCATTACTAAGAATATTCGTAAAAACTTGATTGAGTTGTCCACTGCAACAGTCAATCAAGGGCAATTCACCATAGATCTTATCAATCTGAATATCAGGGCGAAAGGATTTCGCTTTAATCCGATTGCTCAAAATCAATAATGTGCTGTCAATGCCCTCATGGATATTCATCGATTCAAATTGAGTCTCATTAGCACGGGAAAAGGTCTTGAGCGATTTAATAATGCCCTGAATTCGACCGGCTCCCACTTCCATCGACTTCACTAATTTTGGTAAATCTTCTTTGAGGAACTCGAAATCAATTTCTTGTGCAAATGTTTCAATGTCGGGATTGATATTTTCGGTTTGCTCCTCATACCGCCGTAACAATTCCAATAAATCAGCAATATATTCTTTGGCATGAATGAGATTCCCATGAATAAAGTTCACGGGATTGTTAATCTCATGAGCAACTCCCGCCACCAACTGACCCAACGAGGACATTTTTTCATTTTGAATCAATTGCACTTGAGCGTTCTGCAAACTGTCTAAGGCTTCCGACAATTCTGCCGTGCGCTCTTTGACTTGATCTGCTAAGTTGTGGTTGAGATGATACAGTTCGAGATGCACTTTAACTCGTGCCAAAACTTCTTCTTGCTGAAAGGGTTTTGTAATATAGTCAACCGCCCCAAGATTCAACCCTTTTACTTTATCAACGGTATCGGAGAGAGCCGTCATAAAGATAATGGGAATCTGAGTCGTGTCTGGATTCGCTTTGAGGCGGCGACAGGTTTCAAAGCCATCGATTCCTGGCATCATGACATCTAATAAAATTAGATTGGGGGGTTTATAAGCAACTTGTTCAAGAGCCGTCTCTCCATCGAGAGCAACAGCCACTTGATAGTTAGCACTGGTGAGTGATTCTGATAATACTGCTAGATTCGTTGGAGTATCATCAACAATTAGGATAATATCCGATTCAGAGGTAGCCATGGGACAGACAAAACAGAGCAACGACAAAGCAATTAAGGCTGATATCAATTACCGGCTTGAATTTCAGGCATCTAAAAACAGCTTAATCACTGAACGAAAATTATAGTGAAATACGCTATACTTTTCATTCGTATGTTCGGGAGTCCCTCCTTTTTATCACATAACTCAACCACTTGTCTCCTTTTTGATATTTTTGACTATTGCGGTTTAGCTAAACTTAGGTAAACGCCGATAACCTTTGAGAGGGGTAATCATTTGGAGCCTCTTAAGCCAACGGTCTTTCGAGAATCATGTCTTGATGGCGATCGCCTTCAACCCCCATTCAAGATAAATCGAAGAGTTGCAAGAGTCTTTCAGGCAAAACATTTTGAAGCTCAAGTTACAAGCATCAATCATTGATGGAGATCTATTCGCCACGAATGTCCTCTAAAATTTCACGAATTTTTTTGATTTGAAACTCCCGGGCTAACTGTTCAATTTGTTCTGAAAATAGCTGATAATCTGAATGCTGTTCTCGTAGCTGTTGAACTTCTTCAACAATGCGATTGAGCAATCCTTGTCGTGCTAAATCCAGTAGCAACTCAATTTCCTCTGGAGGCGGTGGATTAAACTCAGCCTCTTCTACCGATTCTCGCTGAGTGTCCGTCGGTGTAAACTCTGGCTGTTGCTGTTCATACTGCCAGGTAATATCAATGTTATGATAAATTTTTTGGAGAAGTTCATCAGATTGAACGGGTTTAGCGAGAAAATCATCACCGCCGGCGGCTAAACTTTTATGTTGATCAATAGCCAAAACACTAGCGGAGGAGACAATGGTGGGAGTATCTTTGATTTGGGGATGTTGACGTAACTGTTTTAATAACTCATAGCCATCAGTTTCGGGCATAGCCAAGTCTGTAATGACTAAATCCGGTTGATGCTCAAGAATACAGTCCAATCCTTCCTGGCCGTCACTCGCTTCGATCACTTCAAATCCTAATGGAGTTAAAAGATTGACAATCACTGAGCGATTTTCCCAGCGATCATCCACAATGAGAATTGTGCGGCGATCGCCCTCATAGCCTATAATTTTACCCAATGCAGACTCGGTGGCACTATCCACCCAATCATCGGCTTGTTCCAGAACCATAACAAAACTGAAGCGACTCCCTTGTCTTGGAGTACTCGTCACCTCAATTGGACTATCCATTAAGTCTAAGATTTGGCGCGTAATCGCCAATCCCAAACCCGTCCCTTCAGCCTGTTTTTTACCTTCACCGACTTGTTCAAAGGGCAGGAAAATTTTCTCAAGCTGCTCATTTGTCATGCCAATTCCGGTATCGGTGATCTCAAAACGAATCCGACAAGTTAGGCGTTCCGCATCAGAGTCTCTTTTCAGATCTATCTCAGAATCTGGTGACTCTAGGACTTCTACTTGTAAACAGACATTCCCTTTGTTCGTGAACTTAATGGCATTTCCTAGAAGATTAATCAAAACTTGCCGTAAGCGTTTTTCGTCGGCTTTAACCCCAGTCGGTAAATGGGGATCGGCGACATAGTAAAACTCAATATTCTTGGACTGCGATCGCACCCGGCAGATTTCCACCACCCCTTGCAAGAACGCCGGAAAGTGAAACTCATTGGGGTGCAATTCCATTTTACCCGCTTCAATTTTAGATAAATCTAAAATATCATTAATGAGCGTCAATAAATGGGCACCACATTGCTGAATAATCTCGACGCCATGCAAATCTTGCCCCGTTAAATGAGACGATCGCTGCAAAATTTGAGCATACCCTAAAATACCATTGAGAGGTGTTCGTAACTCATGACTCATGCTAGCCAAGAAATCACTTTTAGCGTGATTTGCCATATCCGCGAGTTCCATAGCCTGTTGGAGTTCAGCCGTTCGCTCCTGAACCCGTTGTTCGAGTTCTGTCGCCCAATTGCGGAGTCGTTCCTCTGACCGCTGGAGAGCGGCTTGAGCCTGTTTTTGCGTGGTGACATCTCGCAAAATGGCTAGGTATTCCCGAGAGGCTTCCGTTTCTAACACGGAAATTCCCACTTCTACCGTTCCTAGCTCAGCCCCCCGTTTAAACTCCTGTTCACTAATCCGAGGTGCTGTTTCAATGACCGTGGGAAAATGGGGTAAATACTCCGAAAGCGGTCGAGTCAGCAGTTCAAATCCCGGTAAATTAAATAAAGCACTCGCGGCCGGGTTAACTTGCTGAATCGTACCTTGGTTATCGAGGACTATAATCGCATCTTCAGCAATGCGAAAGAGCAGTTGAGAGCGATCGCGGGCCTCAACGATCGCCTCAGCTTGAGGTAAACTCGTCCAACAGGCGATCGCCACCCCAACAAAGCTCACCGTCAGCAACAACAACACCAACAAATTCGCCGACACATCCGCCAACACCGTCGCATCAGTGACCGATCGCATCAAAATTTGAACCTGCCAACTCACGAAGGCTGCCCCACAGAGCAGAACCAGCAACACCCCCACCTGCACCGCCACAAAATTCTGGAAATTTTCGCCCATTTGTCGGCGATAAAAGCGAATCCACCAATCCGTTTGAAACAGAAAAAAGCGATTGCGGGCGATCGCCGCATCAAACATCAACACCACCACCGGAAACGCTAACCCCAACGCTAAATCCCAGCCACTCCACATTAAGCCACCGAGGACTAACACCGTCGCTTCTAAGATGAAAAATAGCAACGACCAACGAGGAAGCCAGGATACCGCCGTTCCCCGTTTGAGCCACATTCCCAAATGCAGCAGCATCGTACTCGAAAGATAGCCCGTTCCCGTGACCATCACCACCCGTTCCACATCACCCCACAACAAACACAGAAGACTGAGGGCAAAGGTAAAGGTTAACCCCGGGCCAAACGCACCCCGCCGAGACACCACCGCGAAAACTGGAGAGAGATAGCGATCGCGGGACAATTGATACAACACTCGCGGCGTTAAGGCCACCGCCGTCGCCGAACTCAGCAGACAACCGGCGGCAATCAAAAACGTCACCAACACCGGAGCCGCATTGCCCCAGAAGGGACGAGACACCGCCACCAACTGCACAAAAGTATTACTCCCCAACTCCCGATTCGTGGCCAGACGCATCAACAGCCAAGACCCCCCGCCATAGATAATCGGCAGCAGAATCGCCGCAAACTTTAAACTTCGTAGAGTCTGATGAGGCTTCGGGTTATCGGCAATGAATCCCGAAGCCGTCTCGCAGCCGTAGGCCGCATACACCGCTAAAAAATACCATCTAGCCCAATCGCCAACGGCAAACCCTTGCCACTGACTTGGGAAAAACCCAGGACTTTGAGGAGAAATCGCGAGCCAGCCGAGACCCTGAGTACAAAAGACGAGGAAAAACCCCACCGCCGGTAAGACAAAAAATAGATGGAGGATGCTGATGGCTCGGGTTCCGCTGTAGGCAACAACAAACGGTAACGCCGTAAAAATGATGCGTAATAAACCTTCAGGAGCATCCAGGCCGAGACTTTCAAGGTTGGCTGCAATCAACCCCGCCAAAACAATGCCATTCATCGAAGGAACGGACACCCAACCTAAAAAATAACCAATCGCTCCATAACGGGCTAAAAATGGCTGATTCTCTAGCAGTTTGGTGATGTAGTTTGGGGTTCCTCCTGATACATTGGGATAGTGGCTACCGAGATGTTTAACCTGGAGATTATAGATAACGCCAATCGCCGCCGCTACCAGCCAAACCCAAACCACCGGCTGTCCTAAATCCGCATTTGAGGCCGGCCCAGGGCCAAGCCAGAGCAATAAACCACTCAAACCAAATCCCCAAACCTCCAAAACACTGAGAAGTCGAGGTAACTTGAGACGAGGAAGTTCGGGGTGGGATCGGGATGTCGGCATAGCCGCGAGCCAGCTAAACATGAGAACACGCAAAATCAGAACGGAACACCCATCTGAGCCATCTTTCAGGGATATCTGGCTCGATAAGATTGTTGGAGAATAGGTTAAATGCTATCGTAACCGAAAAACTGTTTCATGCAAACTTGATCAGGTTGAATTTCTAGTTAATGTCTTTGTTCCCGTCTGCTAACCGTTGCAAGCCATCGCGATCGCGAATCTGAATCTGTCTAGCCTCAATTTCAATGAGGTTAGCCTGAGTTAGCTTGGCAAAAGTCCGGGATAAGGTTTCCGGAATCGTTCCCAAAAAGGCGGCTAACTGTCCTTTGGCTAAATCGAGTTCGAGGCGATCGCTTCCCTGGCGATCGCTCAATTCCAGTAAATAGCCCGCTAGCCGACTCGATACATCTTTCAGAGACAGGGTATCAATGAGATTGGCAAAGCGACGCAGATGTCGCGACAAACTCGCCAGGAGGTGAAAGGCTAAACTGGGGTATTGTTCGACTAAAGCGAGTAAGGCTTGATTGGGAATCAGCAGCAGTTGTGTTTTTTCTAAGGCTGATGCTGACGCCGGATAATAGCCCCCATCAAACGCGGGAACTTCGGCAAAGCGATCGCCCTCTTCAAACCAATGTAAAATCTGCTCTTTACCATCGGCAGACATTTTATAGACTTTGACTCGTCCCGACTGCACCAGGAAAAAGCCTAAACAGCGATCGCCTTCTAAGAAAATGGGATCGCCGCGATCGTACTTCAGAGGTTTCGCAATGGTCGCCATAGCACGAAGTTGTGAATCTGGCAAGTCCTTAAACAAGTCTAATCCCGCCAAAAAATCTAAAATATCTGGCATTTTCAATCCAAATTATCGTTAATCAAGTGATATCTTATTCTGGCATTTCCAAACAACCGCCAAAAAGATAAGTCTCTACATTATTCCCCATTTCCCCCCTCTTGCCTCTTCCCTGTTCCCTGTTCCCTGTTCCCTATTCCCTGCTCCCTGTTCCCTATTCCCTGTTCCCTGTTCCCTTCTTGATCTAAGTCAAAGACAGCCCCCCAGCCCTGGCCCTAAGCTAAACCTAAGCAATCAGTGAGGGATGTCCACCATGTTTTGTAGCCAATGCGAACAAACCACCCGAGGCAAAGGCTGTTTCAACTGGGGAGCTTGCGGCAAAAGCCCCGATGTTGACGCCCTGCAAGACCTACCAAAAATTTTGGGGTTAGAGCCTCGCCCTTCTAGGGCGACTTTTTGATTACATATTTCAACCATCCGTGCTAGCCTAAAAAATAAGGTGTCGTTTTTAGGCAATGATTAACCTCACATACCAGTACAAGCTTGCGCCCACTCA
>LSZA01000159.1 GCA_001637315.1 Phormidium willei BDU 130791
CCGCGGTCTGCTTGGGCAGCACCGAGCCGACGATGCCGTCGACCAGCAGGGCGATCAGGATCGCCGGGAAGGTGAGCTGGATGTCGGCCACGCGCATGATGATGCTGTCGACCCGGCCGCCGACGTAGCCCGAGATCAGCCCGAGCACCGTGCCGATCGCCGCGGCCAGGATCACCGAGGCGAAGCCGATCACCAGGGAGGCCTGCATGCCGAACATGATGCCCGAGAGCATGTCGCGGCCCTGGTCGTCGGTGCCCAGCAGGAAGTTGCCATCGCCGCCGGCCTCCCAGACCGGTGGCTTGAAGGCGTCCATCAGGTTCAGGCTGGCCATGTCCATGGTGTCGTGCGGCGCGATCCAGGGTGCCAGGAAGGCGCCGATGAACAGCAGCAGGGTGACCATGAAGGCGACGACGGTCAGCGGCGAGCGCTTGAAGGAATAGAAGACGTCGGAGTCGAGGAAGCGGTTCCAGCCGTCGGAGATCTTGCGGCCGAGGCTGAGCTGCGGCGCCGCGTGCGGATCGACCGGTTCGCGAGCCATTTCCGTCATGTCGAGGCCCTCCTCAGTGGCCGCCGCCGCCGCGCTCGGCGCGCAGCCGCGGATCGACGACGTAGTAGAGCAGGTCGACGATCAGGTTGATCAGCACGAAGAACAGCGCGATCAGCACCAGATAGCTGCTCATCACCGGAATGTCGGCGAACTGGATCGCCTGGATGATCAGCAACCCCATGCCCGGCCAGGCGAAGACCGTCTCGGTGATGATCGAGAAGGCCAGCAGCGAGCCGATCTGCAGGCCGATGATGGTGATCACCGGCACCAGGGTGTTCTTCAGCGCGTGCCCGAAGTGGATCGCCCGGTTGCTCAGCCCGCGCGCCCGCGCGAACTTGATGTAGTCGGTGCGCAGCACCTCCAGCATCTCGGCCCGCACCAGGCGCATGATCAGGGTGAGCTGGAACAGCGCCAGGGTGATGCCGGGCAGGATCAGCGCGCGCCAGCCCTGCAGCGTGAGGAAGGAGGTCTCCCACCAGCCCAGGTCGACGGTGCCCGAGCGCCCGAAGGTGGGCAGCCAGGCCAGCCAGACGCCGAAGATCAGGATCAGCAGGATGCCGATCAGGAAGGTGGGCAGCGAGATCCCGATCAGCGAAATCGTCAGGAAGATCTTGGACAGCGGCGAGTGCCGGTTGAGGCCGGTATAGACCCCCATGGGCACGCCGACCGCCAGGGCGATGACCGCCGAGACCAGCACCAGCTCGATGGTCGCCGGCAGGCGCTGGGCGATGATGTCCTCGACCGGAATGCCCAGGCGGTAGGACAGCCCGAACTGGAACTGCGCGGCATTGCTGACGAAGTTGAAGAACTGGATCGGAATGGGGTCGTTCAGGCCGAGCCGCTCGCGCAGCGCCTCGCGCTGCGCCTCGGTGGCATCCTGGCCGACCATGTTGTTGATCGGATCGCCGACGAACTGGAACAGCGCGAACGACACGAAAGCGACGACCAGCATCACCAGGACAGCCTGAAAGAGACGCTGGATAATGAAGGCGAACATCTGCCTCGATACTCCCTGCCCCTGTCCCCCCTCACCTGTCCGGGCGATCGCAACGCCGCCCTTCGCGCCGACAGGTGTTAGGGGTCGAAGACGGCGACGGCGGCCCGAGGTCGTCTCCGCCCCGGGCCGCCGCCCCGCGATGGTCCGCCGTTATTTCACCACGACGTAGCGCAGGTCGATGTCGTTGAACGGACGCTGGATGATCTCCTCCACCGTATCCGTCCGCACGCCCCAGGCCAGCGCCTGTTGATGCAGCGGGATGTGACCGTAGTCTTCCTTGTGGATGCGGAAGGCCTCGGTGATCAGCGCCTGACGCTGCTCCGGGTCCATCTCGGTCTTGATCTGCTGCGTCAGCTCCATGACCTCGGGGTTGTCATAGCGCCCGCTGTTCCAGTCGCCATGCCCCGGCTCGCCGGTGGTCATGAGCTGCATCAGCGGGTTCAGCGAGTCGTAGGAGCCCGGGGTCCAGCCCAGCATGAAGAAGCTGGTGTTGTTGCCCTCGGCGCGGCCGATCTTGTTGAAATGCAGCGACTTGGTCTGCGCGTTGAGATTCACGTCGATGCCGATCCGCTCGAGCATCGGAAGCACCGCGTTGCAGATCGCCTCGTCGTTGACGTAGCGGTCGTTCGGGCAGTCCAGCGTGACCGGGAAGCCCTCGGGATAGCCGGCCTCGGCCAGCAGCTCCCTCGAGCGCTCCGGATTGTACTCGTAGGGCTCGTTCAGCTCCTCGACGAAGCCGTTGATGCCCGGCGCCACCATCAGGCCCGTCGGCGTCGAGGCGCCGCGCATGACGACGCGCTTGATCGCCTGCAGGTCGATGGCGTGCGCGAAGGCCGCGCGCACCCGCCGGTCCTTGAAGGGGTTCTCGCCCGAGCCCGGCATGTCCAGCAGCTCGTCGCGCCAATGGTCGAAGCCGAGGAAGATGGTGCGTAGCTCGGGGCCTTCCAGAACGTCGACCGCGGCCTCGTTCTTCAGGCGCGGGACGTCCTGCAAGGGCACCGGGTACATCACGTCGATCTCGCCCGACAGCAGCGCGGCGACGCGGGTGGCATCGTTCGGGATCGGGGTGAAGACGGCCCGGTCGATGTTGCTCATCAGGCCGTCGGCGTTCCAGTAGCCCTCGAAGGGCTCTAGCACCAGACGGTTGTCCTGCACCCACTCGACCACCTTGTAGGGGCCGGTGCCATTGGCGTTGACGTTGGGGAAGTTGGTCTGACCGGCACCGCGCACCACCTCGAAGGCGTCGTTCGCCTCGAGCCACTCCTTATCCATGATGTAGAAGTTGGGCATGTTGAGGAGCAGGATCGGGTCCGGCCCCTTGGTGACGATCTCGACGGTGTAGTCGTCGACCTTCTTGATCTCCTCGATCGTCGCCAGGGCGAACGACATATCGGAGGTCTCCTGGGTCTGACGCTCGAAGGAGTAGACCACGTCGTCGGCGGTGAAGGGGTTGCCGTTGTGGAAGGTGACGCCCTCGCGCAGGTCGAAGCGCCAGGTCACCTCGTCGACGTTCTCCCAGCTCACCGCCAGGTCGGGCTCCAGCGACAGGTCCGGCTTGCGGTGGATCAGCCGCCCGTAGAGGTTGCCCTTCATGGTGTTGGTCGGACCCTCGTTGTTCGAGTGCGGGTCCAGACCCAAGACGTCGCCGGTGGTGGCGTAGCGGAACACCTTCTCCTGCGCCTGCGCCTCTTGCGCCGGCGAGAAGGACAAGGCCGCGACGGCCGCCACAGCCGCGACCAGTCCGAGACGGTATCGCATAGCTGTCTCCCTGTAGCTCGATCCCTGCGCGATCCCTTGGCCGTGGCGGCCAGGGATCGCTTTCATGCCCCCTCCTCCGTTCCGCCTGGGCAGCGGAGCCAGAGCTCCCGACCGGCGCGGCGAGTGCCACCCCGACGGGCGAAACGGTGAGGGTTTCCCGTTTCCCTGTGAGGTAACCTATGCCCGCTTGGGCCGGCGGAACAAGCGGAAATGATGACGCCGCAATCCCCCATAATGCCCCATGTTGCACCGCATCTAGAGCGCGTTCTTGACGATCTCTCCGGCCTTGACGATGAGCGGAATACGGGCGCCCTGTCCCTCCAGAAGCCCGAGAGTCTCCAGCGGGTTGCCGTCGACCAGCAGCAGGTCGGCGTGGGCGCCGGCCGCAACGCACCCGAGCTTGCCGCCGCGCCCCATCAACTCGGCGTTGCCGGAAGTCGCCTGGCGCAGCAACTCCAGCGGGCTCAGCACCTCGGCGCGAATCGAAAACTCGCGCGACTGGTGGTGGTGCATCTCCCCCAGCAGGTCGGTGCCGAAGCCCATCTTGACGCCGGCGGTCTTCAGGATCTCGAGCGCCCGCAGCCCGGCGCTGCGCACCTCGGCCACCTTGCCGACACTGACCGGCGGCAGACCCAGCGCAGCCCCCTCCTCCGCCAGGGCGTCGTAAGTCACCAGGGTCGGCACGACCCAGGCCCCGCGCGCGGCGCAGAGCGCGGCCGTCTCGGCGTCGATCAGGTTGCCGTGCTCGATCGACTTGACCCCCAGCTCGACGCAGCGCCCGATCGCCTCCGGCGTGTAGGCATGGGCCATGACGTAGGTCTTCCAGCTCCTGGCCTCCCAGACGGCGGCGGCGATCTCCTCCTCGGAGTACTGCAGGTTCCAGATCGGGTCGGCCGGGCTGGCCACCCCGCCGGAGGCCATGATCTTGATCTGGCTGGCCCCCTTGCGCAGCTCCTCGCGGGCCGCCCGACGCACCTCCGCCACGCCGTCGGCGATCACGCCCATGACGTTGCTGTGCTGGCCGCACAGGCAGAAGGCGGGATGCCCCGCCGCGCGCTCGCGGAAGTCGGCGTGCCCGCCGGTCTGGGTCAGCGCCCGGCCGGCGTAGTAGAGGCGCGGCCCCTTGATCAGTCCCGATTCCACCGCCAGCGCCAGGCCGAAGTCGGCGCCGCCGGCGTCGCGCACCGAGGTGAAGCCGCGCAGCAGCGCCGCCTCCAGAAAACGCCGCGCGTACTGGGCGATATGGTAGGCGCTCATCGTCTCCAGCCGGGCGATGTTCGGGTCGGCGGCCACCGCGTGGAAGTGGGCGTCGATCAGGCCGGGCATCAGCACCCGCCCGGCCGCGTCGATCCGCTGCACCTCGGCGCCGCCGGTCGCCAGCGGCCCCGCCGCCACCTCCTTGATCGCGCCGTCTTCGACCAGGACGCTGGCGCCGTCTTGCAGGTCCGGGCCGTGGCCGTCGAACAGCAGGGCGTTCTCGATCAGCAGCAGCGACATGGCGGGGGCCTTTCTAGAGGAGGGAGCGGAGCGGGCCGCGAACGCGCCCGGCCGGTCAGAATACCTGGAAGACGGCGAGCACGCCGACGCCGGCGACGATCACGCCGAGCCCGCGGTTGACCTGCACGATGAAGCTGTTGGAGACGTTGCGCCGCACCGCGCCGGTGGCGCCGATCAGGGTCAGCCACCACAGGATCGAGCCGCCCGCCACGCCCAGCACCAGCGTGCTGCCGATGCCAAGGGTCTCGGCCTCGCCGGTCGGGCCCAGCACGCCAAGACCGGCGAAGGCGCCCATGAAGCCGACGAAGGTGGCGGGGTTGATGATGGTCAGGCCGAAACCGGTGAAGACCATGCCGGCGCGGTCCAGCAGGCCGGCCAGAGACCAGGGCGAATGCGGCTCTTCCTCCTCTTCGCGCTCGGTCTGGCGGCGCAGCAGCTTGGGCGCGTGCACGATCATGTAGATGCCGTAGCCGAGCAGGAAGACGCCGCCGACCAGACTGAGCTCGCCGTGGTGTTCCTCCAGCCATTGGATGACCAGCGACAGGCCGAGGGCCGCGATCGCGGCGAACACGCCGTCGGCGATGGCCGAGCCCAGGCCGCAGAGCAGCGCCTCGAAGCGGTGGCCGTGCAGCGAGCGCCGGATGCAGATGGCGCCGACCGCACCGACCGGCGCGGCGACGACGTAACCGATGGCGATCGCCTGCAGCAGAAGAAAAAAATTAGAGATCATCGTGTCTGGGCGTTGACCCGCGTCCGGCGACCTGTCCTACCGCCGCGAAGCGGCCCATCCAAGTACTTTCCCGCCCTTGCTGCCGCGACAACTCCGGAGATAGGCTAACTCTACCCACTCAACAGCCCCCCAAGGAGCCGCGTTCGCCATGGTCGACCGCCCAAACTCGCCCGCCTTTCGTGACGTGGCCGTGAATTTCCATCCCTACACCAACGCCCGCAAGCACGAGGAACGAGGGGCGATGGTGATCCGCGAAGGTAAGGGAATCTACGTCTACGACGACACGGGCAAGGAGTACATCGAGGGCCTGGCCGGGCTCTGGTCCGTGGCGGTCGGCTTCGGCGAGCCGCGCCTGGTCGAGGCGGCGCGCGCCCAGATGGAGAAGCTGCCCTACTACCACTCCTTCGCGCACAAGAGCCACGAGCCCTCGATCGAGCTGTCCGAGCGGCTGCTGGCCACGGCGCCGGGCCGGATGTCCAAGGTCTTCTACACCAGCTCCGGGTCGGAGGCGAACGACACAGCCGTCAAGCTGATCTGGTACTACAACAACGCCCGCGGCCGGCCGGAGAAGAAGAAGATCATCGCCCGCCTGAAGGGCTATCACGGCATCACCATCGCCGCCGGCAGCCTGACCGGCCTGCCCTACAACCACAAAGACTTCGACCTGCCGATCAAGAACGTGCTGCACACCGCCTGCCCGCACCACTGGCGCTACGCCTGGGAGGGCGAGAGCGAGGAGGAGTTCGCCTCGCGCCTGGCCGGCGAGCTCGAGCAGATGATCCTCAGCGAGGGGCCCGAGACGGTGGCCGCCTTCATCGGCGAGCCCGTCATGGGCGCCGGCGGCGTGCTCACCCCGCCACGGACCTACTGGGAGAAGATCCAGACCGTCTGCCGCAAGTACGACGTGCTGGTGGTCGCCGACGAGGTGATCAACGGCTTCGGGCGCACCGGACAGATGTGGGGCTGCGACACCTACAACATCGAGCCGGACATGGTGGTCTGCTCCAAGCAGCTCACCTCCAGCTACATGCCGCTCGCTGCGGTGCTCTTCTCCGACGAGATCTACCAGGCACTGGCCGACAACACCGCCAGGATCGGCACCTTCGGCCACGGCTTCACGGCCAGCGGCCATCCGGTGGCGACCGCGGTGGCGCTGGAGAACCTGAAGATCATCGAGGAGCGCGACCTGGTCGGCAACGCCGCGCGCCTGGGCCCGAAGCTGCAGGCGGGCCTGCGCCGCTTCGCCGACCATCCGCTGGTCGGCGAGGTGCGCGGCGTCGGCATGATCGGCTGCATCGAGCTGGTCGCCGACAAGGCGCGCAAGCAGCCCTTCGACCCGGCCGGCGCGGTCGGCACCTACTGCTTCGAGCGCTGCCAGGAGCACGGCCTGATCATCCGCAACCTGGGCGACCAGGTGGCCTTCTGCCCGCCGCTGATCATGGACGAGGCCGGCCTCGACCAGATGCTCGAGCGCTTCGGCAAGGCGTTGGACGAAACCACCCAGTGGGTCGGCAGCCAGCACCTGGCCGCAGAATAGGCAGAATAGGCGGACGCACCGCGCGGTTCGCCGGAGACTGACGGCAAGCCGCGACGCCTGACGGCAAGCCGCGACGCCGCAGGGCCGTCGCCCTGCCCGGCCCTCCTTCGGGAAAGCCGGGTCCGGGCGGCGGCCCTGTGCGTTCTGGCGCGCGCCGCGCCGAGGGAGGCGGGGCGCCGAGACCGGCCCGCCGGACGGCGGACTCGCGCGTGCCATCGTCCGCCCGCTGGCGCCCGACCCGCTTGGCGCCTACATAGGCTGCCCTCCGCCCCGATGACGCCCGTATCCAAGACGCCCATCTCGAAGACGCGGGGCACGCAGACGCTGGGCACGGAGACCGGGCCGACAAGAGGAACCACGCGGTGGCTGGCGACGAGCGGCTGTTCAAGATCAACTGGGACGACCTGAAGTTCTTCCTCACCCTGAAGCGGCACGGCCGGCTGACCGCCGCCGCCAAGGCGCTGAACACGACCCACGTGACCGTCGGCAACCGGGTCTCGGCCCTGGAGCGGGCGCTGGGCACCCGCCTGTTCATCCAGCACGCCAACGGCTACGAGCTGACCGGCGCCGGCGCCACCCTCTACGCCTATGCCGAGGAGTGCGAGCGCCAGCTCCTGCTCGCCCTCGACCGCAGCACCGACGCGCAGGCCAAGCGCACCCACATCCGCATCGGCGTCACCGAGGGGCTGGCGAACGCCTACCTGGCCCAGCGCCTCGCCGCTTGGCTGCCCGACCAGCCGATCGACCTCGACCTGATCGCCCTGCCGCGCCTGCTGCGCATCACCAAGCGCGAGGCCGATATCAGCATCACCGTGGGCGAGCCCGAGGGCGAGAACATCATCAAGAAGCGGCTGACCGACTACGCCCTGGGGGTCTACGCCAGCCCCGCCTACCTGCGCCGCCACCCGCCGGTCCGCCGGGTCGCGGACCTGCTGGGCCACCCCTGGATCGGCTACGTCGAGGAGTTCCTGCTCTCCGAGCGGCTGAACTACCACCAGGAGCTTTCGCCGGACCTGGCCTACGCCTTCCGCAGCACCTCCATGGGCTCGCAGAAGGACGCGGCCATCGCCGGTGTCGGGCTGTCGATCCTGCCCTGCTACATGGTGCGGACCGGCGACCCGCTGGTGCGCGTGCTGCCCGACTTCGGCTTCCGGCGCAGCTACTGGATCTCCTCGTCCAAGGACATGCACCGCTTCCCCTCGCTGAACCGGACCTGGCGCTTCATCGTCGCCGCCTGCCAGGAGGACAGCGCCCTCTTCGCCGGCACCGCCGGGCCCGCTGCCGGCGGCGGCCCGGCCTCAGCCGTAGATGAGGTCGGGCAGCAGCATGGAGATGCCGGGGATGTAGGTGATCGCCAGCAGCGCGAGCAGCATCAGCAGGATGAAGGGCAGGCAGGCGCGGAAGACCTCCTGCAGTGACATCTTCGAGATCGCCATGGCGACGAAGAGGTTGAGGCCGACCGGCGGCGTCAGCATGCCGACCGAGAAGTTGATCAGGGTGATCACGCCGAAGTGCACCGGACCGATGCCGACCTGCTCGGCGATCGGCTGCAGCAGCGGCGAGAGCACGATGATCGCCGAGGCGCTGTCGA
Organism: Phormidium willei BDU 130791; assembly: GCA_001637315.1. Classification (GTDB taxonomy): domain Bacteria; phylum Cyanobacteriota; class Cyanobacteriia; order Cyanobacteriales; family Geitlerinemataceae; genus Sodalinema; species Sodalinema willei. The sequence goes on from LSZA01000159.1 coordinate 8,658, forward strand.
GGAAGAAGCCGGTCAGCAGCATGACCAGGTTGAACAGCCCGGCGACGGCCAGCGGCGAGTCGGTGGTCGAGAGCACCTGGCTGGAGAGCTGGGTCGGCGCGCCGGTGATCGCCAGCAGCCAGGAAAAGGCCGAGGCGCCGGCGGTGATCAGCAGCAGCGAGGCCGCCACCAGGCCGGAGATACGCAGGATCTCGCGCAGCTCCTTGAGGCCGACCTGACGGTAGATCACGGCGCCGACGAACAGGCCGTACATGCAGGCCACCGCCGCCGACTCGGTCGGCGTGAAGACGCCGCTGTAGATGCCGCCGAGCAGCAGCACCGGCAGCCCCAGCCCCCAGGCCGCCGACTTGAAGGCCGCCGCGACCTCGCCCCAGCTCGGCAGCGGCGTGCGCGGATAGTCGCGCTTGATGGCATAGACCACGCAGGCGCCGATCAGCAGCACCGCGATCAGCACGGCCGGCAGCACGCCCGCGGCGAAGAGCTGGCCGACCGAGGTGCCGGTGACCGAGCCGTAGATGATCAGCGCGATGCTGGGCGGCACGATCGGCCCGAGCGTGCCGGCGGTGGTGATCAGGCCGATGGTGAAGCGCTTGTCGTAGCCGGCCGCCACCAGCGCCGGGAACATGATGGTGCCGATGGCGATCACCGTGGCCGGGCTGGAGCCGGAGATCGAGCCGAAGAACAGGCAGGACAGCACCGTCGCCGAGGCCAGGCCGCCCGGGATCCAGCCCACCAGCACCTTGGCCAGGTTGATCAGCCGCTCCGACAGCCCGCCGATGCGCATCAGTTCGGCCGCCAGGATGAAGAAGGGGATGGCCATCAGGGAGAAGTTGTTCATCCCCGAGAACATCCGCATCGGCACGATGACCGGGTCCAGCGTGCCGAAGAACTGCAGCGCCACGATCACCGACAGCGCCAGCGCGGCGAAGATCGGCAGGCCGAAAATCAGCAGGAAGACGAAGCTGGCGACGAGACCGGGGATCATCGGTCGACCTCTTTGCAGCGAGGGAGAAGCGGGCGCGGCAGGCGCCGCGGGCCGAGGGCCGGGCTACATGGAGCCGGAGCTCTGGGCCTCGGCGAAAAGCGGCTCGCCGGCCCACAGGCGCCGCAGCAGCAGCGCGTAGCGCAACAGCAGCGTCGCGCCCGAGAAGGGAATGGCGAAGTAGACCCAGGCGACGGGAATGCGCAGCGCCGGCGAGAGCTGGCCGCGCGCCAGGGTGCTGAGGAAGAGCTCGCCGCCGAGCAGCAGCAGCGCCAGGGCGAAGACGATGCCCAGCGCCGAGGAGGTCAGGAACAGCGCGGTCGCGTACCGCTCCCCGACGAAGGCCTTGAGGATGTCGACGGAGATGTGCGCGCCGTAGCGCAGCCCCATGCTGACACCGACGAAGCTCATGCAGATGATGGAGTAGAGCACCACCTCCTCGCCCCAGTAGAGCGAGGCGTTGAAACCGTAGCGCATCACCACCTGGACGAAGGTGACCAAAATCGCGGCAGCCATGAAGACGATCATCGAGACGTCCTCGATGCCGTCGAGCAGCCGTTCCAAACGCCGCCTCATTGCCAGCCGTCCTTTCGAAGCGTGATACCCGAAGCGTTCTGCGTCTCCGGCAAATCGCGCTGCGCCGGTTACGTGGAAACACGCCGATCCGCAAGTGCCGGAGCGACCTACCGCCGGCGGCGGGGCGCCCGCCCTTCGGCGCGCGCCCCGCCTGCGTCGAGCGGACCTACTCGCCCTTGACGCCGGTGACCTCGTAGATCGCCTCCAGCAGCTCGGCGCCCACGGTGTCGGCGAAGGCCTCGTGGACGGCGAAGCTGGCCTCGACGAAGCCCTGCTTCTGCTCGGCGGTCAGCTCGTGGACCTGCGTGGACTCGGCGATCACCTCGAGCTGCTCGGCCTCGAACTCGGCCGTCAGCTTGCGGGCGTAGTCGCGGCCTTCGTTGAAGGCCGCG
>LSZA01000160.1 GCA_001637315.1 Phormidium willei BDU 130791
CTAATTTTTCCCCCCCCCCCCACTGGCGCATTCAAGGGTCAACAATTCGAGCCAATTAGAGAAGGTTTTAGAGTTATTAAAAATTCGATGTCGGCAGTTAATTTATTGTGGTATTCGCGAGATACAGTCTGGATTGAAACAAGATAGTCGCATTGTTTTGTTTGGTGCATTGCAAAATTTAGAGGATTTGGAGAAGATAGTTTCTGATGTCATTGACCATTTTCCTGAAGAACAGGAGAAACTGGCAGAGTTCCGACAAGAACTTGAGGAGAAACTTTTAGGGGATATCGACTCTTGCTCAAACCTCACTTCTGTAACTTGGGAACTAGAGAAACAGATGGTGTACAGCGTGAATGATGCGATTATCGATAAAACTATCCTCTCTAAATTACAGGATGTGGCTCGGGAAAAACGACGTTTAGACAAGACTTATGCTGAACTACTTGACCGAGTTCAGCACTTTACAAAAGACCGAAACGATTACAGCTCTTATTTATCTGAACAGGTCAAAAAAGCAGTTGTTTCAACCCTAGAAGCCGATGAAATTCGCTCATCTTTACTACATTCAGTAGGTTCAAAATATCCACTTTCTAATGTAGCATCCTTTGGAACCAGTATCGTCCTGAATACTCGAAAAGCACAACTGAGAGGAGGAATTGCAAGTTGTGAATTTACCCGAAAAGATTTAGCCTATCAGTTTGCTAAAGAAATTGGCTGTCCCATTCCCCTGAATGCCGATACAGTGGTTCCCTCAGCGGCGATTAAGCCTCAAGAACACATCGTCATTAAACCGTTAACTCAGGCTAACTCAAAAGGAGCCTATATGGTGCAACAGGCGGATGACATTCTCGATTTAGGTCGTCGGAAACCGCTGCAAGATTGGATAGAGTTAGAAACTGGATTACGGGAAGATTTAGAACAAGGAACGGTGACAGAAGATCAATGGATTGTTCAGGAATTGATTTATGAAGATGCAGAACGCACTCAACCGGCTCGTGATTTGAAGTTTTACTGTTTTTATGGAGAAGTTGCCCTAATTTTAGAGATTTGTCGCTTTCCCGAAAAGCAATTCTGTTGGTGGAATGCCAAATTAGAGCAAATCGAAACGGGATTATATGAAGATAAGCGATTTACCGGTGCCGGCGTTACCCCGCAACAGATTAAGTTTGCCGCCTCGATGAGTGCTAAAATCCCGACTCCCTTCATTCGCATTGATTTCTTGAAAGGCTGGCAGGGGTTGGTTTTTTGCGAATTTGCGGCGCTCTTCCCTGGGGAGTATCATGGACTGACCGACTCGATTGATACCTGGCTAGGAAACTGTTTTTTGGATGCTGAGGGCCGTTTGATGGAAGATTTGTTGAACGGGAAACGGTTTGAGGAGTATTGGCGAGTTCATGAACGGTTGAAAGGGGAATTGCTGGCGAAGCGTGGGGAAGTGACGGTGAATTCTGGGAAATGTCAGAGTTTTTGAGTGGATGGCGGGGGTGAGACACTCGGTTTCTTGGAGAAACCGGGTGTCTGAGTGATCTACAAGCGGCTAATTTCCGGCATTCCTTAGATGTTCAAGCGTTGATAGACTTGATCGAGATTGCGCAGATGATATTTGGGATCGAAACACTCATCCACCTCTTCGGGGGTGAGATGTTGCGCCACCCGAGGATCTTGACTGATCAACTTGCGGAAGTCGCCATTGGGTTGATTCCAGGCGCTGTGAGCGCAAGACTGAACGATCGCATAGGCATCTTCGCGACTCACACCTTTACCCACCAGGGTTAACAACACCCGCTGGCTGAAAATCACTCCGCCATAGAGGTTCATATTACGCAGCATATTCTCGGGATACACCAGTAGATGTTTCACTAACTCCGTCGTTTCATGCAACATGAAGTGCAACACGGTACAGGAGTCTGGCAGAATCATCCGTTCGACGGAACTATGAGAAATATCCCGTTCATGCCACAGGGCCACATTTTCCAACGCGGCTACCGCATTACCGCGAATCACCCGCGCTAACCCCGACAGGCGCTCGGAACGGATGGGATTACGCTTATGCGGCATGGCTGAGGAGCCTTTCTGGCCTTTGGAGAAGTATTCTTCGACTTCCAAGACATCGGTGCGTTGGAGGTTACGAATCTCGACGGAGAACCGTTCTAGAGACGCGGCGACCAAGGCCAACGCTTGTACAAATTCTGCATGGCGATCGCGGGAAATGACCTGAGTTGAAGCCATATCCGGTTCTAACCCCAATTTCTGACAAGCCAGGGCCTCAATCCGAGGATCTAAATTGGCATAGGTTCCCACCGCACCAGAAATTTTACCCACGGCCACGGCTTGACGCACCGCCACGAGGCGATCGCGGTGACGTAGCATTTCGGCTAACCAACCGGCCAACTTAAAGCCAAAGGTAATCGGTTCGGCGTGAATGCCGTGGGAACGGCCCACCATGACGGTATGGCGGTGTTGTTGCGCCTGATAGCGAATGGCCTGAATCGTATCTTCGAGTCGTTGCAACAAGACATTCGTACTGGCCACCAACTGCAACGCCAGAGCCGTATCTAGCATATCGGAACTGGTCATCCCCAAGTGGATGTAGCGCCCAGCATCGCCGACATACTCATTGACGTTGGTGAGAAAGGCAATTACGTCATGACGGACTTCGGCTTCAATTTCTAAAATGCGCTCTGGCTCAAAATTGGCTTTGGCTTTAATCTCCTCCACCGCCTCCGCTGGAATATAGCCAAGTTCTGCTTGGGCCTCACAAACGGCAATTTCAACTTGCAGCCAAGTTTGGTATTTATACCGATCAGTCCAAAGGTCACCCATTTCGGGCAAAGTATATCGTGGGATCGACATCCGCCATTCAACGTAATTACAACCCTCCTATTGTACGACGGCGGGTGTAACCTGCTGATTGTCAATCTGCGTTTGACGCTTTCATACTTAACGTGCGTCATCGGGCAGGGGATAATTAAACGACATCAGGTGTCAAAATGAGGTTGGATATGCCAGATCGCCCTAATTCCGAAAAACCCGTGTCCCCCAATTCTGACCGTCCCGTTGCGGCTCAACATCTTAAGGCCCTACAACGGGCGATCGCCGCCCAAAATGAGTTGATTTCCAGTGCCTATGCCACGCAACGAGCGGCACGGGGACAGTTAATGCTCAAATCCATCTTACTCGAAATCATCCAAGTCTTTAGCCGTCTGACGGCGGCGGAAGAGGGCAGTATCTTTCTCCTCGATGACGAGGGAGTGGTGATTGAAAGTATTCTGGCACGGGGCGCGACGATGCGAGAACTCAAACGCAACCTCATCGGACAGGTTTTAGATCAAGGCTTGGCGGGATGGGTGGTGAAACGCCGCCGTTTAGGCATTATTGATGACGCCGATGCTGATGATCGTTGGGTGACGTTGGCCTATCAACCCTATCAGGTGCGATCGGTTCTCTGTATCCCCATTTTTAAGGCCAAGCAAGTCTGTGCAGTGGTGACGCTGATGCACCCGGATGTGGCCCATTTTAGTCACCTGGCGATTCTGCGCTATGTGGATGTTGTCGCTTCGGTGGTGGGGTTAGTCCTCGATAATGTAGAACAGAAAATTGAACTGGCGGAAATCAACGACTTACACGCCATTGGATCCAATGAGTCGGTTCCCATTTCTGATCCCTCTCCCAATCCCTCTGGAGAGAGTTCGTCACCCTCCCCAGGAACCGTCAACACAGAACTGATGGAAACTGGGGTTTATATTATTACTGGGGAAGGGAAGTTCCTCTATGCCAATCCTCGCTTCGCCCATTTCTTTGACTACCGACTTGAGGATTTAGTCACCCTCGATTCGATGTTTGACTTGATTTGTCCTGATAGCGGCGATCGCCTTCTCCACGATATTAAACGCTGTCTCCATCGGGAAATTCGCAGTTTCAGCGGTTCCTGTGAAGGACGCGGCAAACATGGCGATCGCATCCCCCTCATCCTCGATGGCAATCTCACCCGGTTTTATGGCAAACCGGCCATTGTAGGAACTCTACAACGAGGTGGCTCTATATGAATAGGCAAGAGGCAAGAGATTCCCCTCCTGGGAGGGGTTCGGGGTGGGTTATCCCTATTGCCTATTCCCTCAAGAAATCGCCTGCTTTAGCTCTTGACAAAACTGTTCTATCTGTGCTAATCCCTCGGCAGCAGTTCCTTGACTGAGACGTTTGACGAAGGCACTGCCGCAAATCGCGGCATCGGCGCCCCAGTCTTTCATTTGGCGGGCGTGTTCGGGTTCTGAGATCCCGAAACCGACGCCGATGGGTTTGTCGGTGACGGCCTGGAGTTGGGGAATCAACTCTTTCACGCGATCGCTCACCTGAGTACGAGTTCCCGTTACCCCAGTCACACTGACGAGATAGATAAACCCTTGGGACTTTTCGGCGATCGCCAAAATCCGCTCTTTGGGGCTAGTCGGGGCGATGAGTAACACCACTTCCACCCCAACCGTCTCAGCACAATCGATTAAAACCTGAGACTCTTCTAGAGGTAAATCGGGAACCACCAACCCCTTCACGCCCGCCTCAGCAATGGATTTGAGGAAGGCTTCGATACCTCGGTGCAAAATCGGGTTGTAATAGGTAAACAGAACAATCGGGGCGGAAATTTCAGGGCCAACCGTCCGCACAATATCCAAAACATCGTCGAGTCGAACTCCCTGTTTCAAGGCCCGTGTGGCGGCGGCTTGAATGGCGGGGCCATCGGCGAGGGGATCTGAGTAGGGAACACCTAACTCGATGATATCCGCACCACTGCGATCGAGGACTCGTAGGGCCTCGGCGGTTGTTTTTAAATCCGGATCTCCGGCAGTAATGAAGGGAATTAAGGCACATTGCCCCGTTTGACGTAGGTGCGCAAACGACTCAGAAACCGATTTCATGGAATTATTCAGAAGGATGGGAAGATGATTTGGGGGAAGATGTCTCGGGGGAAGATGTCTCGGGGGAAGATGTCTCGGGGGAAGATGATTCTAACTCATCGAGACTCGCCAGGAGGCGATCGCGTTCTTGAGAACTCATCGTTTCCCAGCGTTTCTCAATCACGGACTGGGTATAGTCCCGAAGTTGCTGATGATAGGTCATATTGCTAGTGGCGAAACGAAATAGATACGTCGCCACCCAGCCAATTAGCCCCGAAATCAGAAGAACCTGACTCCAGATTCCCGCCGACGCTGCATCTAGCCCCACCTGTTGTAGAACTAGATAGGCAGCACCACCCGCAATAAAGACACCAAACCCGATCGCAAGTGCATCAATTCGTCGCATAGTGACCGTTAGATTGTCCAGCTTGATTCAGCGTGAGGGGAGAGGCGTAACCCGAGGCGTTAGAAATTAAGTTCACGTTTTTGAGGGCGGAAGTTGAGGAACAGCCCCCAGATAATCATGCCGGGGAAGAACATGAACACCAAGAAGTACATGATAAAGCGTTCAATGGAGCCGGCCACATACCAGCGGTTCTGAAGATAAAAATAGATTCCCAGGGGAACCACGAGTAGATAGGTTCCGGCTAAACCGAGATACAAGGCGAGGGCAAGCAGTTCTGGGGTCAGCGAAATCATTCCTAAAGTCCTAGTGCTGAGTGTATTGGCTCGCTATCAGTTTACCCCATTGGGGTGCGATCGCGCCTAGAGGGTGGAGCCAAGCCCCCAGAATTTCCCAGACAAGATACAGTAAATTTGGCAATCGAGATTAGTTCCCCAGGAGGACTTGTATGGATATCAAAACCGCCTTACTTGCACTCACCCCGGTTTTCGTGGTGTTATGTCTATTTTTCGGCACTCGTAACGGCTTTTACGACTCCGACAACTATCATGGCAATGGATCTGCCCATTAAGTCGCACGACTCGGGGCGAGCATTTCGTTGCTAGTCAGGAGACTCCCCAGAGAGAGGCGATCGCGCATCTCTCTGGGGGATTGCGGTAAAATTTGCCCCAAGGCGATCGCGCCCCAAGGGGCCATAATTCACCATGAAACCGAAATTCAAAAGCGAACTCGCCTGGCAACAGGCACAACTGCTGATGCAACCCGCACTGATTCGCATCGTCGATAACATCCGCAAACGTCTCGAACAAACCTCCTGGAAAGCCACCTACCAAGAAACCCAGATTCCGGTTCCCGGCTATCAGCTCCTGTTAGAATTGGGCGATCGCCAGAAAACCCTCGATATCTGGGAACTTTGCTACCGCGTCTGTTTCCGAGATTATGTTCCCACCCCCAGCCCCGAACAGGCCTGCGAAGTCGACATCGACACCAGCCTCATCGACGAAGGAGACGTCGACTGGGAACGACTCGACGAAAAAGCCCGAACCGTCACCCATCTCGTCTTAGCCGATCTCCCCGAAGCCTAACCTCTAATCCGGCTGAGTTTCCGACAATTCCGAAGCTTGGGCTTCAAGATGGGCCAACAGAGTTTTCAACCGCATCCGAGGAATATAGGGCCAACCGCCTTCCGCCTCAATTTCCCGCAAAAACGAGTATAACGCCCGACGAGTATCCGGCAGCGCAGGGCGAAACTCTTGTTCACAAATCTCGCGATGGAGGGCTTCGAGTAACCGCAAGAGATCGAGCAACGCTTCGGGATTCCCCTGACAGCCCTGGGCCACCTGTCGCACCACCTGTTGCACCTCACCTAAAGGTTTAGCCCCAGGAGAAACCGTCGAAGGTGATGTGGACTGCACATCCTGAAATTGTCTATCTTGAGACTCTTGCACCATAAATGCTCTTTGAATCTGGCCATATGAATCAGGGAATCCACCCTGATAATACCTGATTCTGGGTCACAGAGTCCGGGGGAACCGAGGAGAGGGAAACTTGGCCCCTAGAACATCAATGGAGTCTTCTCGGAGGCTCCCATCCTAGCGGTTTCCCCAAGATTTTGAGCCGTTGCGTCGCCAGAGCCTGTCCGTGCCGCGATAAAATATGAAAACCGTCGGGGTAGAATGAACCCCGCCCTAAACCAGACGTGAGAATCGACGAGGAGATAGCAAAAGCATCATGGCAAGAGTCGTCGGCATTGACCTAGGCACCACAAACTCAGTTGTTGCTGTAATGGAAGGCGGCAAACCCGTCGTTATCGCCAATGCAGAAGGAATGCGGACGACCCCTTCAGTCGTGGGGTTCAGCAAAGACGGAGAACGGCTTGTGGGACAGCTAGCACGCCGTCAGACCGTCCTTAACCCGCAAAATACCTTTTATGCCATTAAACGCTTTGTGGGGCGTAAATACAGCGAATTAGACCCAGTCTCTAAACGAGTTCCCTATACCATCCGCCGCGATGACTTTGGCAACGTCAAAATTGCCTGTCCCCGCATGAGACGAGATTTCGCCCCGGAAGAACTCTCGGCGATGATTCTGCGGAAACTGGCCGATGATGCCCAACGCTATCTCGGGGAAGAAGTCACCGGCGCCGTCATTACCGTTCCCGCCTATTTCAACGATGCCCAACGGCAAGCCACAAGGGATGCTGGGCGAATTGCCGGGTTGGAGGTGAAACGGATTCTCAACGAACCTACCGCCGCCTCTCTGGCCTACGGCTTAGATCGCGCCGATAGTCAGACCATTTTGGTGTTTGACTTAGGGGGAGGAACCTTTGATGTCTCGGTGTTAGAAGTCGGTGACGGCGTGTTTGAAGTCAAATCCACCAGCGGCGATACCCAACTCGGGGGGAATGACTTTGACAAAAAAATTGTCGACTACCTAGCCGAACAGTTCCTAGAAACCGAAAAAATTGACCTACGGCGCGATCGCCAAGCCCTACAACGCCTCACCGAAGCCGCCGAGAAAGCCAAAATCGAACTCAGTGGCGTGGGCGTCACCGACATTAACCTCCCCTTCATCACCGCCACCGAAGACGGACCTAAACATATCGAAACCCGTCTCACGCGCGGTCAATTTGAGGGCCTCTGTGGCGACTTACTGCGTCGTCTGCGGCTACCCGTGAAACAGGCGGTGATTGACGCCGGGCTGCATCCCCGACAAATCGATGAAATTGTCCTAGTAGGCGGTTCTACGCGAATGCCCATGGTGGAAGATTTGGTGCGCAATCTGATTCGTAAGGAACCTAACCAGAACGTCAACCCCGATGAAGTGGTGGCCATCGGCGGGGCTATTCAAGCCGGAATCTTGGATGGAGAAATTGCCGATGTCTTATTGTTGGATGTCACCCCCCTCTCCGTGGGCTTAGAAACCATCGGCGGAGTGATGAAAAAACTGATTCCTCGCAACACAACTATTCCCGTGCGGCGATCGGATATCTTCTCAACCTCCGAAAACAACCAAAGTCAAGTCGAAATTCATATCACCCAAGGGGAACGGGAGATGGCGGCCGACAACAAATCCCTCGGCCGCTTTAAGTTAAGCGGCATTCCCCCAGCCCCGCGAGGGGTTCCTCAAATTCAGGTCGCCTTCGACATTGACGCCAACGGCATCTTACAAGTCAGCGCCCTCGATCGCGCCACCGGACGAGAACAGAGTATCACCGTTCAAGGGGCCTCGACGCTCAACGAATCCGAAATCCAAAACGCCATCCGTCAGGCGGACAAATTCGCCGAAACCGATCGCCTGCGTCGAGAAAAAGTCGATCGCCGCAACCGCGCTGAAGCCCTGGCCGCCCGCGCTGAACGAGAGTTACGTTCGGTGGCCCTAGATTTTGGGCTATCCTTTGCCCAAGGTACCCGCCGCCGCGTCGAAGCCCTAGTGCGAGAACTGCGGGATAGCCTCGCCCGCAACGACGAACGAGGCTTAGACTTAGCCTCCGCCAGTTTGCAGGATGCCCTCTACGAACTGACACGGGAAGTCTCGGAATACTCCCTAGAAGCCAAAGGAGATGGATTTTTTGACAATATCCGGCGCACCATTGTCGGCGATGAGGATCCCAACTACGGCTTTGAGGAACGCCGCCCCATCCGTCGCGGCCCCCCACCTGATCGCATCTCCCGGATGTCGCGCACCAATGCCTATGATGAAGATTGGGGCGACGACGATGATTGGTTCTGAACTGGGAAGTCATACCAAAGCGGTGCGTTCCGGCAAGTTTTAACGGAGTCGTCGAAGCCCAACCTTGATTGAAGCCGGAACACACCCTACCCGACGGCCTAGGCAACCACAAGGGCTAGGGCGACCACAAGGGTACGCCCCTACGTCTTTTCTCTTCCCCTGTTCCCTATTCCCTATTCCCTGTTCCCTGATCCCTGATCTCCCCTAATGCAAAACTTCCGCGATTACTACAAGATATTGGGAGTTCCCCGAGATGCTTCGACTGAGGAAATTAAACGCTCCTACCGGCGACTAGCCCGAAAGTACCACCCGGATATGAATCCGGGGGATAAGTCGGCTGAGGAACGGTTTAAGGATATCGGGGAAGCCTACAATGTGCTATCCGATTCCGCCAAACGCAGTCAATACGACCAGTTCAGCCGCTTCCTCAATCAGAAGAAAGCCAAACGGCGACCGGTGGCCCGCAGTCCTCGCAGTACCGCCCCGGCGGATGCCCGTTTTGAGCAATATGCGGACTTTAACAGTTTCCTCGATGATCTCCTCAATCGTCGTCCCAATGCCCGCACTGCCCCGCAACCGCCCCCAGGGACACGTCTCCGGGTGGATGGCCCTGATGCCTTCCGCACCCGCACCACGAAGACCGCCTACACCGTCTCCCGCCCAACTCCCCAGGATGTCGAAGCGCGGCTGACGTTGCCCTTGGAGAAAGCTTATAGCGGTGGCCGGGAGCGGATTCGCCTCGAAGATGGGCGATCGCTCGAAGTGACAATGCCCCCAGGGATGGTGACGGGGCAACGGATTCGTCTCAAGGGCCAGGGCAATCAAGGAGGGGATTTATATCTCAAAATTACCGTTGCCCCTCATCCTCTATTTCGCCTCGAAGGGGCGGATATTGTCTGTACGGTTCCGGTGACGCCTTCTGAGGCGGTGTTGGCGGCGAAGGTGGAGGTGAAAACCCTCGATGGTTTGGTGAAAGTGGGACTTCCTAATGGGGTGAAGTCGGGACAGCGATTACGTTTAGCCGGGAAAGGCTATTTGACGCGAGATGGCCGGCGAGGGGATCAGTTGGTGGAGGTGCAAATTGTCACTCCCCCAGAGATTAGTGCTGAGGAACGGGAACTCTACGAGAAATTGCGATCGCTCGAAACCTTTAATCCCCGCCGCGATGGCTAAGATTCTCAAGCAGGGGCCGGGTTGGCGGCTGGGCTATCATCCAGAGGCTGGATCTTATGTGGGGTTATTGGGGGGGGATAATTTCGCCTTTGAGTTAACTGAGGCGGAGTTTGAGGATTTTCGCCGTCTGTTGCAACAGTTGAGTGAGACGATTGTGGCCATTAGCCCGGAGTTAATGGATGAAGAACGCATTACTTGTGAGGTGGAAAGCGATCGCCTCTGGATGGAGGCTGATGGCTATCCGGGCAATTATCGTATTCGTCTAATTCTCAATCATGGGCGACGCTGTGAGGGAGAATGGCCGCCAGAGGTCGTTCCCGATTTGCTTCAGGCTGTCAAAATG
>LSZA01000161.1 GCA_001637315.1 Phormidium willei BDU 130791
CCTGGGTCAAGTACAACAGGTATGCTCTCTATGATACGCCTGGATTAACCGGGTTTGTCTCAAGACGGTCTCAATTGCAGACCGGTTTGTCTGAGTCGAACGCCTAGGGGCTTCTAAGAGGCTTGTACGGGCTTCTGAGGGGAACTTATGGCTTCTCCGTTGGCGATCGCGCCCCTGCATCCTTCACGGCGGTATCTTAAAATGAAACTATGCCTTGCCATAGGGTTCGCCATCTCAACTTCCCCAATTCCATCGGTACGAGGCCATCAGCCGTGACTATCCCCGCCAGGATGCCACGGGCCAGTGCCAACGATTCATTGTCTTCTGTCTAAGAGAACCCATGACGTCCGAGAATACCCTGGATATCCTGCAATCTACTCTGCGATCGCAGTCGAAAGCCCTCGATCTTTGCGATCGTGGCTTAACAGAACTTCCCCCTGAGATTGGTGAACTCGACCAATTGGTCGCTCTCAGTCTCAGCGGAAATGCCTTACGTCACCTTCCACCTCAACTCGAACGGTTGCAAAACCTGAAGTTGTTGGATTTAGAGTGGAATGAGTTTGAGGAATTTCCTCGGGAAATTTTAAAACTCAGTCAGTTACGAGAACTCTATATTAGTGGTAATCTTTTAACCGAAATTCCAGTCGATCTCAACCAACTTCAATATCTCGAAAAGCTTCATATTAATAACAATCGTCTCCGAGAAATGCCCTCGGGACTGAGTACGCTGTTTAGCTTACGAGAACTATCTTTACGAGACAATCAGCTCAGTCAGATTCCCGACAATTTTTACCGTCTTACTCGTTTACGTAATCTGTCGCTGCGGCAAAATTGTCTCTCGGAATTTCCTCAAGCCATTTGCAATTTAGAAAATCTGCACAGTCTTTCTCTCAGTCACAATCCTATTGGTGAGGTTCCTTCTGAGATATCGCGCCTAAAATACTTATCTCAACTGGGATTGGGCTTCAATCAACTTGAACAGCTTCCGGCAGAAATTTACCATTTAAAGCAGTTAAAACAACTGTATCTCAATGACAATCAGCTTCGAGATTTGCCGGCTGAAATTGGTCATCTCACAGCGTTGACTGAGTTGTATCTGTACAACAACCAAGTTGAAACATTACCAGATGAAATTTGTCAGCTCAAAGACTTGCAGATTTTGTCGATTAGTGGTAATAAATTACAGGATTTGCCGCCTTGTTTAGCGGAACTCTCAGAGTTGACCTCTTTAGCTGTGAGTAGCAATGCTTTTCGTAATTTTCCGGCGGCGATCGCACAACTTCACCAACTACAAGAGTTAGCATTGGGGGGCAATAATTTTAATACATTTCCCCGAGAGATTTTGCAGTTGAAACAGCTCAAAAACTTAGCATTGTGGGATAACCCCATCGGCACTTTGCCACAGGAAATTATCCAATTGCAAGAATTGGAAATTCTCAATGTTCGCAATACACAATTGAATCAGTTGCCGGCAGATTTAGCCCAAATGCCGAAGCTGAAATATCTCTATGTGGACAACAATCCTCTTGCTAGTTTGCCCAATGATGTGGTTGAAGCTGGAAGTGAGGCGGTGTTAGCCTATCAGAAGGTGCAACCGGATTCTCCACCGGAACTCAGCACAGGACAAACCCCCTAGAGGCCTTGCTCCACCTCAATCGAGCCTACATCGACAAGGGATGCCTCCCACGAGGTTGACCCGTAACCCGTAGGGTGCGTCCCGGCATCAGTCCATCTTGAACGTTGACTGAACCCCTCAAACTTGCCGGAACGCACCGCCCGCCACCGTGGATTCCCTATTGCAGCAAATTCGTCAGTCTATTAGAATGTCTTTAGCGGGTAGTCGCTGAAAACATTCCCACCACCTTGATCCGCCGTATTAGTTATGGTTGAATTTAGGCATGAAATAGGCTGTAGGGATATATATAACACTCCGGACGCTTTTTGACTGTCAACACTAAAACAATGGCTTTAGTAATATTTAAAAACCACTGATCTAACAAGATACAGATAAACTTCAAGCTGTGTACCGGAAAGTATCTGGGCTATTGAAAACATGCCTACCCTCGTTATGTAGTAAGGTGATTAGAGCAGTAGGTAGACAAAACTTTGACACTGCGTTACCATGTCGAGAGATAGTACTGCTGACAATGTCCACGGCATAGGTAACACAAAACCCAAGGCATAACCGGATCTAAGCGTTCTGCTCCTGATGAATACCGCTATCCTACTCCTTATTGCCATCATATCAATCCTCAATTACTATAGTAGTTTCGCGTGATCTAGGTTACGGACTTGTAGCCGAAAGTTTTGCTGTCAGGAAGTTTTCTGGATGGTACGCCATAGAAAATCCCTGGCATTTGTGATATTATTGTCGTTGTCATGTAATTTTAATTTTTAGATTTATAATGAATTACTCTCCCAAAATTGAGGCTAGAACTCTTACGATTACAGAAATCTTTAGGGACTTTTATGTAGTGCCTGTTTTTCAGAGAGAGTATGTTTGGGAGTCTAAAAATATACGCCAGCTTCTAGAGGATATTTATTATGCATTGTACGATGGAGATGAGCCTGTGGAGGGAGTCGAATACTTCATTGGTTCCATTGTTGCCTATGAAGACCATAACAAGCTTTTTCAGATCATTGATGGACAACAAAGGCTAACAACGATCTATATAATTTTCTGTTGCATAAAGAATAAGATTATTGGTTTCGGTGATAGTTCAGCATCACTAGACAACTTGATATTTGGTATCACTCAGGATTTAAAAACTGGAGAAGACATCAATAAACATCGCTTAAGCATTCAGTATAATCTTGATAGTGAAAATTTTTTGAAAAGCTTGGCCAAAAATAAGGAGATCAACTTTAGACAGAATACCAAACAACCAAAATCTCAGACAGTAGAGAATCTGCATAGAGCTGTTTTAGAGATAAGTTCTTTCCTGGATGAATTAATATCTTATGGCAGTGCCCGTTCCAGGGTTAAGAATCTTAAGAGGTTTGCTACAGTATTAGCTAATCGTGTAAAGATAATACGTGTTGAAACATCTGGATTAAATAGTGCGCTTAAAGTTTTTGAAACGATCAATGATAGGGGAGTAGGTCTTAATCCAATTGATTTACTCAAGAATTACCTGTTTGTTCATGCAGGAGAAGAAGGTTCTTATGGAGATTCATGGGATTTACTAAAGAGAAAGTGGGATGAGCTTTTAACAAACTTATATAAGGTTAAAGAGAAACCTGTAAGCTTTTTGAGATATTACCTGCTTTCAGATTACGTTGTAGATCTGGGTAATAATCTCCCAGAAGAAAATATCTATGATTGGTTAAGTGATAATCCTGAAAAACATAAAATATCAGAATCTCCAATTCAATTCATTAAGACCTTGGTAGATGCGAGTGAGTCTTATTCTTTATTTCTTCAATGCAAGAATTCTGATTCTTCTGACAATCTAAGTTTATACAATATTAAGAAACTTCAGGGTAGATATCGTCAGCATTACATACTACTAATTGCCGGACGAGAGTTGCCTGTTTGCTTATTTGAGGAGCTCACACATCATATAGAGAATTTATTATTTGTGAACACAATTACTCGATCAACTAGACGTAAAGACGTCAACTTAGTCCGAGAGTTTTCACAGTGGGCAAATCAACTAAGGTACATTAAGACGGAGGAAAACTTCAGGGATTTTATAAAGTATTATGTTCAGGCACAGTATCGAAGCTTTGCGTCAGAGTTTCAGTCGGTTTTTCAAACCCTACATGAAGGTGATTTTCCTCAATATCGGGTTCGGTATATCATTGCTAAAATAGCTCAATATATGGAATATACGACTTACTCGAATATGAAACCTTTAAGTGTTTATCTCGATAAATCAATACACATTGAGCATATACTTCCCAAAAAACCTCAGGACTCCGTGTTAAGAGAATTTGATGAAATTTCAGAATATGATCAATATGTTACGTGTTTAGGGAATTTGACTTTGCTAGAGCAAGCTATTAATTCATCTGTAAGTAATAAAAGTTTTGAACTTAAAAAGCAAACTTATCGTGAATCTCAATTACTCATCACTCGAGTCTTATCAGATTTACCAAGTGTAGGAGAGGATACACAAATCGATAGAGCAGTTCGTAACTTAAAAATTCAAGAATTTAATGTATGGTCATCAATTTCTATCAAGGCGCGACAAGATTTTCTAACGCAGATCGCTATGCAAGTTTGGAACTTGTTAGACTAGCTTTATTTAGACTAGCTTTATAGGGAGATGAAAGCTATATTTTATATAGCTAGCAATGCAAGCTAAAGATACCCCAAACTTTTGAAATAGTCGCCGGTTTTCAAGAGATCGGGATGGGAAGCAGGGCCTCGGAGCGTGTCATGGCCAAGCCAGAATCACGAGTTTTTCTAGGTTAATGATAGACCAAATGGTAGGATGCGTCCCGGCATTAATTGATTTTATACCATTTTTCGATATGCTTGCCAGACATCCGATACCGAGGAGGGCGACCACAAGGGTTCGCCCCTACAGGTATCTATGGCACACTTTTTGAAAAATGGTATTAAACCTTCACCCAAGATTTGAAACTTGCCGGAACGCACCGCCTCGCCGATGGATTGATGGGGATTTGCCGGGGGTGATTCATTACCCCGCCGATGGATTGATGGGGATTTGCCGGGGGTGATGCGTTGCGGCAAGTTTGAGATTTTTCTGACACAGCCAACCTTGACTGATGCCGCAACGCATCCTACCGATTCAACGTTGTACTGATTCATCGTCGTACCGATTCATCGTCGTACCAATTCACCATCATGCAAAAAACCCCCCAGCCTCATTCAGAAACTGGGGGGTTAAAATTTAACCTAAGCCTATCTACAGACTCGGTACAAACTGTTCTTTCTCAGGAACATGGGTGTATTCCGCCACAATCTGCCGGAACTCTTCCCCGTCGATGGTTTCCTTCTCCACCAACAAGTCCACCAGACGATCCATCACCGCGCGGTTGTTACGAATTAGGCTGCACGCCTCCTCATAACACTGTTCCACGATCGCCCGCACCTGAGCGTCAATCCGAGAGGCGATATCCTCCGAATACTCCGAGCGTGTCATCAAATCACGACCTAAGAACACCTCAGAGGACTGACTCTCCAGAGACATCGGACCGAGATCCGACATTCCGAAGCGGGTCACCATCTGACGAGCCATGTTCGTCACCTGTTGCAAGTCATTTCCGGCTCCAGTGGTCACTTCCGCATCACCAAAAATCACATCCTCAGCGGCACGTCCGCCTAAGGCCCCGGCAATACGAGCGCGAATCTGAGAGCGAGAAATCAGGGTTTGGTCTTCCGAAGGGACAAACCAGGTTAGACCTCGGGCCTGGCCACGGGGAACGAGGGTGACTTTCTGCACCGGGTCATGGTCTTTAACCAGGGTTCCTACCATGGCATGGCCCACCTCATGATAGGCAATCAACCGCTTGCTCTTACTATCGACGAGCGGCGTTCCTTCCATCCCGGCTACAACCCGGTCTACCGCATCGTCAATCTCAGCCATGGTGATAGCTTCCTTGCGACGACGGGCCGTGAGGATGGCGGCTTCGTTGAGGAGGTTGGCTAAGTCAGCTCCGGTGAAACCCGGGGTGCGACGGGCGATCGCCTCCAACGACACCGAGGGATCTAACTTCTTATTCCGAGCATGGACATCGAGAATCGAGAGACGACCGCGAATATCCGGAGCATCGACCGACACCTGACGGTCAAAGCGACCAGGACGTAACAGCGCTGAATCCAGCACATCGGGGCGGTTCGTTGCCGCGATAATAATAATTCCCGTATTGCCCTCGAACCCATCCATTTCAGTTAGGAGTTGGTTCAAGGTTTGTTCCCGTTCATCATTACCACCACCGATGCCAGCACCCCGTTGACGACCGACGGCATCAATCTCATCGATGAAGATGATACAAGGAGCATTTTCTTTCGCTTTCTTGAACAGGTCGCGGACGCGAGACGCACCCACCCCGACGAACATCTCCACAAATTCCGAACCGGAGATACTGAAGAAAGGAACACCCGCTTCACCGGCGATCGCTTTCGCCATCAGAGTTTTACCCGTTCCGGGAGGGCCAACTAACAGCACCCCTTTAGGAATCCGCGCACCGACAGCCGTGAAGCGTTCGGGTTTTTTGAGGAAAGTCACAACTTCTTGGAGTTCCTCTTTCGCTTCATCCACACCGGCCACATCATCAAAGAGAATGCCAGTTTTGGCTTCCATTTGGAACCGGGCCTTGGACTTACCGAAGTTCATCGCCTGGCCGGGACCTCCAGGAGCGTTACTCGAACGACGGAACAGGAAGAATAAACCGGCAATCAGCAGAATCGGGAAAATGAGATTCCCCAATACACCCCAGATGGCTCCATCATTGCGAGGGGGGTGAGTATCAAGGCTGACGTTGGCTTCCCGCAGTCGCGTGATCAGTTGCGGATCGTTGGCGGGAAGGTCAACCCGCAGCCGTTGGATACGATTGTCCAGGTCAAAGTCCTGAGCCTCAACAATGGCAGTCCGTCCGCCTTCGTAGAGGTCAACACTGGTCACCCGTCCTGAATCGAGGTAGTCGAGGAAACGACCATAGCTCATACGCGTTGTGGCAGCATTGCCGCCACTGGTGACGGCTGGGGACGAGAAGGCCCCCTGCCAAAGAAAGAAGCCAATTACCAATAATGGCATAGCCCACAGCAGGGCGACTCTCCAAGAAAATTTCATAATCAGTTATCTCCGATTGCGGCAACGATTATTTTTAGATGCGTTTTCATTTCATAATCTTAACTAAATGTAACATAACTTCTGGGAAAGGGGGAAGAAGAGGCAAGAGGCAAGAGGCAAAAGAAGGGAACAGCGGATCTGGGAACAGCGGATCTGGAGCGGATCTGGAAGAGAAGGCAAGAGGCAAGAATACCCACTATGCTCATCACATCAGTCAGGACTAAGTTTGGCAAGAAAATATCGCTATTAAAGCATTCCTGCTTTTTTTAGTGTCCCTGTATAAGTGTCTTTAACAAAAAATCGGAGCCAGAGCGTGACACTCTCGACTCCGTATGTGGCAAACCTTGAGTTGAAGCTTAGACCTACACTTCCACAGCCACCTTAGAATCTTTAGAGGTGAGACGCTCGTAAGTTTCGCGCATCTTCAGACCCGACAGAAGCTGGAACAGACCCGTTCCATCATTGGCACCTGGGTACTCCTTATGTTCGAGGAGTAGGTGAGCCAGTTCACCGTAGTACTTCGTAGAGGTGTTGCTCAGATGACCCTCAACGTAAATCATCTCTTCGAGGTTGTCGAAGCGTCCATCGACTTCTAACACCGACACATCATGTCCGTAGTAGCTATCGGGACCATAGAACAGACGCAGACCTGGATAGGAACAGGTTAACTTGCGGCCGCAGGGAGTCCAGTTAATGGTCGACCCTTCGTCAAATAGATAGGCCGGTTCGAGGTGGTCAACGTCATTACGTTGAATCAGGCGCACCCGGAGAACCTTGCGCTCTTTGTCATCCTTAATCAGATTCGTCGGCAGAATCTGAATCACAATGTCCGCGTGCTGCTTCTGCGGGTCAATGTATTGCTCGAAGTCAGGCCGGCGAGATTCAATTGAGGCCAGAACGTCCTCATAGGTGTGACCCCGCTCTGCCATGTCTCGTTGAATCTTCCAGGCAATTTTGACCTCGTCACTGATGTCGAGGTAGATGCTAAAGTCTAGCAAGCCACGAACTCGCTCGTCATACATCGGGTGCAACCCTTCGATGACGATGATTTTATTGGGGTTGATTCGTTCAGGAGGATCGAGTTCTCCCGTTTCGTGGTTGTAAATAGGTTTGTCAATGGGGTTGCCTTCTTTCAAAGACTTGATCTGCTCGTACATCAGATCAAAGTTGTTGGCGCGAGGGTCGAGTGCCGTGACTCCAGCGGCTTTACGTCCTTTGCGGTCTAAGCTGTGATAGTCATCGAGACAAATGACGGTCAACTTTTCTTCACCGAATAAATCGGAGAGTCGGCGCAAAAAGGTAGATTTCCCACAACCCGAGTCCCCCGCGACACCAATAAGAACCACGCGATCTGGCTTCATGCTCATAAGTTTCCTCTATCGACACATGTGACGTATTCCCGGCGCTGACCGTTTAGGCATGGCAGCACAGGCTTTTTTTCCCTGGACGGGATTTGCATTTTTATAGTGAGGCGACCCCTCGGACATGATTGGGTATCGTGTCCTCGCCCAACCCCACTGTGTTTAACAAGTCTACCCGAGTTGACATCCCTTGGCATTTTAGTCCCACACCGAGGCGCGATTTCTCCCGACGCTCACCGGTCCGGTAGAACGCGGGATCCCCGCGCCAACGTAAAAGGTTGGTTAAGTGCCAGCGATCGCATCAACGATTCGAGCGAAAATGACAACCGAGACATCCTGCTTCCATTGCCGAAGCTGACCGAAACTAAGTTTCTCTTGGTCTAACTCAGCCTCCATAGGGGTAACCCAGTCTTCCACAGGGCTGTCCAATGTTTCAACAGATGCTTGGCCGTCGTACATCGAGTTGGTGTGACAACTCGATAAGCAGTCTACCACAAGTCTAGGTTCTCAATTGATCTCGATGGGTATCCGAAATCAGAACAACCAAGAGGTTTCAAGACTCTTGTTGCAACCGTCGCAACAGTAGACAAGCCCACAGACAATCAATGCGATCGCCTGTGACCAAGAGCCTCTATTTATCGTTGATAGTATTTAGTTCTACTTGTGGGATAGATCTTAGCAAACGCAGATGGCCCCTACAAGTCGACTTGGGTGGTGACTTGGGTGATGACTTGGGTTTCGCCTGTCTTGGGTTTGTCGGTGATCCCGGCCGGTGATGGGGTGGGAACGATCTAAGCAACAAAACTTTGAAGGCCCTGACTCGCTCTTATGCTACTGTCGTTGTTTGAGGGGGTCAAAAAAACGCACCCACTCCGGTACGCTAGTGACATGGGTGGGCTGCCAGATGGCGCTTTTCCCTCACCGACTTTTCATCTATGTCTGACCTTCCTTTTACTCTGGATCAGCTACGCATCCTCAAGGCGATCGCCTCTGAGGGAAGCTTTAAGCGGGCCGCCGATAGCCTGTATGTTTCCCAACCAGCGGTCAGTCTCCAGGTTCAAAACTTAGAACGACAACTGGATGTGCCGTTGTTCGATCGCGGCGGACGACGAGCGCAATTGACAGAAGCGGGCCACTTACTACTCAGTTATGGCGAGAAAGTGTTGACCCTGTGTCAAGAAACTTGTCGCGCCATTGAAGATTTACAAAATTTACAGGGAGGAACCCTCATTGTCGGCGCCTCCCAAACCACTGGGACGTATCTTCTTCCCCGGACCATTGGTGCTTTCCGTCAACGCTACCCAGATGTAGCGGTGCAACTTCATGTCCATTCGACTCGGCGCACCTCTTGGAGTGTGGCCAATGGCCAGGTCGATTTGGCCATTGTCGGCGGCGAAGTTCCCACGGATTTACAAGATTCTTTGGAAGTTATCCCCTACGCCGAAGATGAACTGGCCTTAATTTTGCCGGTGTCTCATCCCCTGGCTCAGTTACCCTCGGTTCACAAAGAGGAGTTGTATAACCTGCAATTTATCGCCCTCGACTCTCAATCGACCATTCGCAAGGTCATCGATCGCGTTTTGGCTCGCTGTGATATCGATACACGCCGCTTAACCCTAGAGATGGAACTCAACTCCATTGAGGCGATTAAAAACGCCGTGCAGTCCGGTTTAGGAGCGGCCTTTGTTTCCGTCTCGGCGATCGAGAAAGAGTTAGAAATGGGCGTGTTACACCAGGCCACAATTGAGGAGGTCGTGGTTAAACGCACCCTCAACGTGATCTACAATCCCAATCGCTATCGCTCCAAAGCCGCCGAAGCCTTTATCGCCGAGATTCTTCCCCTGTTCTCCAATCAGGAACTCGACCCAAAACTCCTCGAACCCATTACCCGCGTCAAAGCTAATCACAAGGGTAAAGAGGCCGCCGTGGCGCCGGAGGTGGAGGTCAAGCCTGTGGCCGAATCCGTGACCGAGTCTGGCGATGGAACGGCTTAACAGACTCGTTGGGGTCTAATTGGGGTCTAAGCTTGGGGTCTGATTGGTCATCTTGACCTATTCTCTATCCAGATTCTTCGCCGTACAAAGCCCTAGCTAAAAGCTTAGCGGGTGGTGTAGCGACGCGCGATCGAGGAAAGCCACCTACAAAATATCTGCTACAATTTAGAGATGCTCAACATGACGTGGGAATTTAAGCTAGAGCCAACTGCGGAGCAGGTTTCAGAGATTGAACACATTCTGGATGTGTGCCGCCATGTCTGGAATTTTGCGCGGCGCGAACGTAAAGACTGGCTAGATTCTCGCAAGTCTCGGGTGAATGCGTGCTCGATTCGGACCGAATTTATCTTGCCCGTGGACGAGCCATTCCCGAATTACCACGTTCAGGCGAAGCGTTTGACCACTGCCAAGATA
>LSZA01000162.1 GCA_001637315.1 Phormidium willei BDU 130791
CGGCGCGGTCGAGCGGACCATCTCGGCCGAGGCCCAGCGCGGCCTGACCCTGACGGTCTACCAGAACGGCCTGGCGCTGGTGCACGACCGCCGCTGGGTGCCGCTGGTCGCCGGGCGCAACACCCTGCAGGTCGAGGGCCTGAGCGAGCGGCTGCTGCTCGGCTCGCTGCGGATCTACAGCAGCCAGGAGGGCATCGGCCTGGTCGAGCGCAGCCGCCGCGCCGCCGACCTGACGCCGCGCCGCCTGCTGGAGGAAAAGGTCGGCCAGCGCGTGCTCTATATCACCACCGACCCGCAGACCGGCGCGGAGACCCGCACGCCGGCGCGGCTGCTCTCGCTGGCCGGCGGCACGGTGATCGAGATCGAGGGGCGGGTCGAGATCAACCCGCCCGGCCGCCTGGTGCTGGAGGAGCTGCCGGAGCCGGCCAGCGGCCCGCTGCGCGCCGAGCCCAGCCTGGAGGTGACCCTGGACAGCCGCGAGGCGCGGCCGACCGAGCTGACCTTCGGCTACCTGACCGAGGGGCTGGACTGGCGCACCGACTACGTCGCCGACCTGGCGCCCGACGGCAGCCTGGACCTGACCGCCAACGTCACCCTGAGCAACGAGCTGGAGACCCGCCTGGCCTTCGCCACGCTGCGGCTGGTGGCCGGCGAGGTCGCCCGCGACGGAACCGCGCCGGCGCCGATGAAGGCGCGGATGCAGGCCGAGGCGATGATGGCGATGGACTCCGCCGGCGCCGCCCCGCCGCCGGCCGCGGTGGGCGACCGCTACCTCTACGACACCGGCCTGGAGGTCACCCTGGAGCCGGGCGAGCGCAAGCAGTTCGGCCTGTTCCAGGTGAACGAGATCGCCGGCGAGCGGCGCTACAGCTTCGACGGCCTGGCCATGGTCGGCGGCCCGGACCGCCAGGGCCCGGTGCAGGCCGCCCTGGAGCTGGTCTTCGAGGCCCGGAGCGGGCCGAGCGCCAGCCGCTGCCCGCCGGCACGATCCGCGTCTACGAGGCGCTGGACGAAGGCGAGGGCCAGCCGGTCTTCGCCGGCGAGGCCCGCCTGGACCACACGCCGGTCGGCGGCGAGGTCAAGCTCGCCCTGGGCCGCGCCTTCGACGTGACGGCCGAGGCCCGCCGCACCGCCTACGAGCGGCTGGGCGACCGCAGCTTCGAGTCGGCGCAGGAGATCGTGGTGACCAACGCCAAGGCCGAGCCGATCGAGGTCGAGCTGGTCGGCCGCTTCCCGCGCGGCACCCAGATCGTCGCGGAGAGCCAGCCGCACGCCCAGACCACCGCCGAGCGCCTGACCTGGACCCTGGAGGTCCCGGCCAACGGCACGACCACCCTGACCTACCGCGCCCGGGTGCAGAACTAGAGCAGGGTCGGAGCGATTTGGGACCGTCGGCGCCGTGTGCCGGCGCCGTCGCAAGGCTTGACAGCCGGGCGCCGGCCGGGCTGTATGGCGAGGCAAGCATGCAGAAAGGGCTGGCGCCCTTGCCAACCTGCTGACCCGAGCAAGGTGGCAACCGTGTCCGACACGGCATGTGGCCAAGTGGCAACCAAACGGGTTCCCCAAGGTCCGACAGCGCTGGCCCTCCTTCTGCCGCCGCGAGTGATCCGCGGGCCTGCGGGCGCGCCTGGCGAGTCCGCCGGCCGCCGCGGCTCACCCCCGGCATTCGATTTGACGCCGATTCCGATCGGCGCCGGACCGCCAGATGGAGGGTTTTTCGTGTCCACCGAACTGAAGTCCCTGATCGCCGAGACCCAGGCCGCCCTGCGGGCCGATCCGAGCAAGGCCCGCGCGACCTTCGCCAGCGCCTCGCGCCAGATCGAGGGCCTGCGCTCCGAGGCCCGGCTGCGCGGCCATAGCGTCACCGTCGACGAGCCGGAGAGCCTGGGCGGCGGCGATGCCGGACCCAACCCGGTCGAGCTGATCCTGGCCGCCCTGGGCACCTGCCAGGAGATCACCTACCGCGCCTACGCCACGGCGCTGGACATTCCCCTCGAGGCGGTGCGCGTCGAGCTGGAGGGCGACCTCGACCTGCGCGGCTTCTTCGCCGTCGACGCGGCGGTGCGGCCCGGCTACGGCGCCATCCGCGGCAAGGTGCACCTGGTCTCCGAGGCGCCGCGCGAGAAGCTGGAGGCGCTGCGCCGCGCGGTCGACGCCCACTGCCCGGTGCTCGACATCGTCAGCCGGCCGGTCCCGGTCGAGCTGGAGCTGGCGCCGACGGCCCCGCTCGGAGCGGCCTGACCGCGCCCGAAGCGGCGGCGCCTATTCCACCAGGCGCGGCCCGCCCCGGCCGCCCGCATCCCGGCCGCCCGCATCCCGACCGGCCGCGCTGCCCGTAGGCCCGCTGCCCTCGCGCCCACCGGCCGCACCCTGGCCGGTGCTGCCGGCCAGGGTGCGGCCGGGCTGGTCCTCGTCTTCCAGCTCAAGGTCCTTGATGCGCTCGCCGCGCTTGGCGATCTTGTCGGAGGAGATGCGGATGTCGCGGATGTCGCGGCTGGCCTGGTCGAAGTGGGTCTCCAGCTTGCCGACCCGCTGGTCGAGCCGGACGACATCCTCCAGCAGCGTGCCGACCTCCTTCTGGATCACGCCGGCCTGCTCGCGCATGCGCACGTCGCGCAGCACGGCGCGCACCGTGTTGAGCGTCGCCATCATGGTGGTGGGCGAGACGATCCAGACCCGCGCGCGGTAGCTCTCCTCGACCACGTTGGGGAAGTTGGCGTGCAGCTCGGCGTAGACCGCTTCGCTGGGCAGGAACAGCAGTGCCGATTCCGCCGTCTCGCCGGCCAGGATGTAGCGCTCGGCGATGTCGCGCACATGCTTGCGCAGGTCGGCGGCGAAGGTGCGCTGGGCGGCGACCCGCGCCGCCTCGTCGCCGGCGTTGCGCAGCGCCTGGTAGCTCTCCAGCGGGAACTTGGCGTCGACGGCGATCGGTCCCGGCGGATTGGGCAGCTTGATCAGGCAGTCGGCGCGCCGGCCGCTCGACAGGGTCGCCTGGAACTCGTAGGCCGAGGGCGGCAGGGTCGCCTCCACCAGGTCCTTGAGCTGTACCTCGCCGAAGGCACCGCGCGCCTGCTTGTTGGAGAGGATGTCCTGCAGCCCGACCACCTGGCTCGACAGCTCGGTGATGTTCTTCTGCGCCTGGTCGATCACCGCCAGCCGCTCGCGCAGGTCGGTCATGGTGGTGGACTGGCGCTGCGCCTGCTCGTTCAGCCGCTCGGTCACCCGCCGGGTGAAGTCGCCCAGGCGCGCGTCCATCGCCTCGGCAAGCTGGCGCTCCTGGCTGCGCAGCGCCTCGGCGATCTGCGCCTGGGTCGCCGCCTGGCCCTCGGCCATGGTCTTCAGACGCTCCTGCAGCGCGGCCAGCTCGGCCTCGCGGCGGGCGGCCGCGCCCTCCTCGCGCGGGCGGCGCAGCAGCGCCACCGCCAGCGCCAATACGAGAAGCAGGGCGAGACCTGCGAGCAGCAGTTCGGGGCTGATCGGCACGGGGGCGGCTCCTTGGCGTCGGGTGACCGGCGAGGCTAGCATGCAGAGGCGGAGTCGCGGCCCGCCGGGCGGCCGGGAGCCCGAGGCTGTCTTGACGGGATGCTGCGCCGCACATAGCTGTTGCTGGAACGATTTCAATCCGCGGCCCAAGCCGCGCCACACCCGGAATCCCGACCATGGCCAAGCTGCCGATCCTGACCGCCCCCGACCCGCGCCTGAAGAAGAAGGCGACGCCGGTGGAGCGCGTCGACGACGAGATCCGCCAGCTCATGGACGACATGCTGGAGACGATGTACGAAGCGCCCGGCATCGGCCTGGCGGCGCCCCAGGTCGGCGTGCTCAAGCGGGTGATCGTGGTCGACGTGGCGCGCGACGGCGAGGCCCCCCAGCCGCACCAGATGGCCAACCCCGAGCTGCTCCGGGTCTCCGACCACGACGCCAACTACGAGGAGGGCTGCCTGTCGCTGCCCGACCACTACGGCGAGGTGGTGCGCCCGGCCGAGATCCGCCTGCGCTACCTGGACCGGCAGAACGAGATCCGCGAGCTGGAGGCCGACGGCATCCTGGCGACCTGCATCCAGCACGAGATCGACCACCTGGACGGCATCCTCTTCGTCGACCACCTCTCGGCGCTGAAGCGCAACATGATCCTGCGCAAGCTGCTCAAGGCCAAGAAGCAGCACGCCCTGCCGACCTACTCGGCCGCGAGCTGAGGCGGCCCAGAAGGTCCGAGGTCGCGCTGCTGTGGCGATGCGCCCTCCCGCGACCGCCGGCGGCGTGCTACACCGCGCGGCATGAGCGAGCGCCCCAGCACACGCCTGCGCCTGGCCTTCCTGGGCACGCCGGACTTCGCCGTCCCGGCGCTGCTGGCCCTGGCCGAGGCCGGCCACGAGATCGCCTGCGTCTACGCCCAGCCGCCGCGCCCGGCCGGCCGCGGCCACAAGCCCCGACCCAGCCCGGTGCAGGCCGCCGCCGCGGCGCGCGGCTGGCCGCTGCGCACGCCCGCCTCCCTGAAGGACCCGGCCGAGCAGGCCGCCTTCGCCGCGCTCGAGCTGGATGTCGCGGTGGTGGCCGCCTACGGCCTGCTGCTGCCGCGACCGGTGCTCGACGCGCCGCGCCTGGGCTGCCTCAACATCCACGCCTCGCTGCTACCGCGCTGGCGCGGCGCGGCGCCGATCCAGCGCGCGCTGCTGGCCGGCGACCGCGAGACCGGCGTGGCGATCATGCAGATGGAAGCGGGGCTCGACACCGGCCCGGTGCTGCTGCAGCGCGCCACGCCGATCGGGCCGGCGGACACCGCCCAGAGCCTGCACGACCGTCTGGCCGCGCTGGGCGCCCTGCTGATCGTCGAGGCGCTGGAGGGGCTGAGCGCCGGCCGCCTGACGCCGTACCCGCAGCCGGCCGAGGGGGTGACCTACGCGGCCAAGCTGGAGCGCGGCGAGGCGCGCCTGGACTGGCGCCGCCCGGCGCTGGAGCTGGAACGCCAGGTGCGCGCCTTCACCCCCTGGCCGGGCGCTCACTTCGAGACCGGCGACGGCACGCGCGTCAAGGTGCTGGCGGCCGAGCTGCTGCCGCAGGCCGGGGGCGCGCCGGGCGAGGTGCTCGACACGCGGCTGACCGTCGCCTGCGGCGAGGGCGCCCTGCGCCCGACCCGGCTGCAGCGGCCCGGCAAGGCGCCCAGCGAGACCGCGGCCTTCCTGCGCGGCTTCGCCATCGCCCCCGGCACGCGCCTGCCGCTGCCCGATGCCGCGCGATGACCCGCTACAAGCTGACCCTGGAGTACGACGGCACGCCCTTCGTCGGCTGGCAGCGCCAGGACAACGGGCCCAGCGTGCAGGCCGCGCTGGAGGCCGCGGTCCGCGGCTTCTGCGGCGAGGCGGCGATGGTGCAGGCGGCCGGGCGCACCGACACCGGCGTGCACGCGACCGGCCAGGTGGCGCATGTCGACATCGCCCGGCCGTGCGATCCCGAGACGGTGATGAAGGCGCTGAACGCCCATCTCAAGCCGGCCCCGATCGCGGTGCTGCGGGCCGAGGCGGTGGACGCGGCCTTCCACGCCCGCTTCTCCGCCACCGGCCGGCGCTACCTCTACCGCATCCTCTGCCGCCCGGCGCCGCCGGCGCTGCTGCGCGGCCGCGTCTGGTGGGTGCCGCAGCCGCTCGACCCGGAGGCGCTGCAGGCCGGCGCCGAGCGGCTGCTGGGCCACCACGACTTCACCTCCTTCCGCGCCAGCGCGTGCCAGGCCGCCAGTCCGGTGAAGACCCTGGACGAGCTGCGCGTCGCGGCGCGCGACCGCGGTCCCGAGGGGCTGGAGATCCGCATCCACGCCGCCGCCCGCTCCTTCCTGCACCACCAGGTACGCAACATGGTCGGCACGCTGAAGCTGGTCGGCCAGGGCAGGTGGACGCCGGCGCAGGTGAGCGAGGCGCTGGCCGCCCGCGACCGCCGCGCCGCCGGCCCCACCGCCCCGGCCCAGGGGCTCTACCTGACCGGGGTGACCTACTGATCGCCGCGTCGCAGCGTGCTACCCCATGACCATGGAATGGCCGAAGCCGGCGATCAGCAGGTCGAGCACCCAGGCGAGGAAGACGACTCCGATCGCCGGGAAGCCGTCGAGCTGCAGCGTCGCGCGGGTGATGAACCACTGGTAGACGAAGATGGCGATCTGCACGAAGAGCAGCAGGCCGGCCAGCGCCGGCACCAGGAGGTCGCTGGCCAGCACCGCCAGCGGCACCGCCAAGAGCGCCTGCAGCACCACAGCCCAGTTCCAGGCGACGATGTGGCGCAGGTAGAGGTGGCTGCGGCCCAGCGCCTCGGCCAGGAAGGCCATGGCGACGGGAAAGGCCAGCCAGGAAATGGCGTAGGCCAGCCCCTCGATCAGCAGCAGGCTCAGCCCGCCGCGCGCCAGCCGCTCGTCGCTCAGCAGCACCCACTCGTGCAGGCCCCACAGCGGCAGCACCAGCACCGCGGCGAAGAAGGACTTCACGAAGCCCGCCGGCGAGTCGTCGAGCAGCGCCACGGCGCCGCGGTCGCCGCGCAGCAGGCGCCAGACGGCGTAGAGCGAGCTGAGCGTCTCGGCCTGGCTCGGCAGGCTCACGCGGCCCCGCTCCCGCCGGCCGCGTCCGGCCGCCGCGCGAAGTAACCGTCGAGCACCCGGCGGTAGACCTCGGCCAGGGTGGCGAGGTCGGCGACCGCCACCCGCTCGTCGACCTGGTGCATGGTCTTGCCGACCAGCCCGAACTCGACCACCGGGCAGACGTCCTTGATGAAGCGCGCGTCCGAGGTGCCGCCGGTGGTCGACAGCGCGGGGCGCTGGCCGGTGGCGCCTTCCACCGCGTCCTGCACCAGCGCCGACAGGGCCCCCGGCGGCGTCAGGAAGGATTCCCCCGAGACCCGCAGGTCGAGGTCGTAGGTGGCCTGCGGCGCCTCGGCCATCAGGCGGTCGAAGGTTTCGCGCAGCCAGGCCTCCAGCGCGGCGCCGGAATGCAGGTCGTTGAAGCGGATATTGAAGGCGGCCGTGGCCTTGGCCGGGATCACGTTGGAGGCCGGGTTGCCGACGTCGAGGGTCGAGACCTGCAGGGTGGAGGGCTGGAAGTGGTCGCTGCCCTGGTCGAGCGGCGCGGTCGTGACCGCGTGCAGCAGGCGGATCAGGTGGTGCACCGGGTTGTCGGCCAGGTGTGGATAGGCCGTGTGCCCCTGCACGCCGTGCACGGTCAGGGTCGCGCGCAGGCTGCCGCGCCGGCCGATCTTGACCATGTCGCCCAGGGCGTTTGGGTTGGTCGGCTCGCCCACCAGGCAGGCGTCCAGCCGCTCGCCCCGCTCGGCCAGCCAGGCCAGCACCTTGCGCGTGCCGTTGATCGAGGGGCCTTCCTCGTCGCCGGTGATCAGCAGCGAGATCGAGCCGGCCGGCGGGCCGTGCGCCGCCAGGTGGGCGGCGACGGCGGCGACCATACAGGCGATCGCCCCCTTCATGTCGCTGGCGCCGCGGCCGAGCAGCTCGCCGTCGCGCAGCGTCGCCGCGAAGGGGTCCGAGGACCAGTCCTCGGCGTCGCCCACCGGCACCACGTCGGTGTGGCCGGCGAAGCAGAAGTTGGGCTGCGCCGTGCCGAGCCGGGCGTAGAGGTTGTCGACGTCCGGCGTACCCGGCTCGGAGAAGACCAGGCGGTGGCAGACGAAGCCCAGCGCCTCCAGCTCGGCCTGCAGCAGGTCGAGCGCGCCGCCCTCGGCGGGCGTCACGCTGGGGCAGCGGATCAGCCGCTGGGCCAGGTCCAGCGGATCGAGCGTCGGGGAGGGGGCGAGGGAGGCTCTGTCGGTCATGGCCCCGGTTATATCGCGCCGCCCCCAGTCTTGTCTCCACCCGGGCTTGTCTCCACCCGGGCTTGTCTGCACCCGGGCTTGCCGCCGCCGGGCCGCGTCAGTCCAGCGGCGTCAGGAAGACCTCGCGCACGTTGACCTCGGGCGGCTGCTCCAGGGCGTAGATCGCGGCGCGGGCCACCGCCTCCGCCGTCAGGCCCTGGGGCTTGGGTTCGTCGAAGAAGGGGGTGTCGACCAGCCCCGGCGCGATCACCGTGCAGCGCCCGCCCCATTCGGCCATCTCCTGGGCCAGGTTCTGGCCGAAACCGTGGACGAACCACTTGGTGGCGCCGTAGACCGAGCCCTTGATCTGGCTGCGCCCGGCCTGGGAGCCGGTCAGCAGCAGATGGCCCCGGGTCTCGCGCAGATAGGGCAGGGCCGCCTTCACCGTCAGGCAGAGCCCCCAGACGTTGACGTCGATCATCTGCCGCCAGTTCTCGACCTCGCCGCCCTCGGCGCCGGGCACCGTGGCGCCCAGCCCGGCATTGGCGAAGACGGCGTGCAGCGGGCCGAACTCCGCCGCCGCCTCGACGGCGCCGGCCACGTCCTCCTGGCGCGCCACGTTGCAGGTCAGGGCGAGCGCCCGCTCGCGCCCGATCTCGCGCACCAGCGCGTCCAGCTTGTCGGCCGAGCGGGCGGCCAGCGCCACCTTCCAGCCAGCGGCCGCGGCGGCCCGCGCGGTGGCGGCGCCGATGCCGCTCGACGCGCCGGTGATCAGCAGGGTCCTGTCGGCCAAGTCAGCCTCCTTTCCGTTTCTCTTCGCGTCGCAAGGGGATGGCGCGCGCGGCGCCCCTCGGCTCCAACGCCCGGCCGGGCGCGCGGTTGCGTCGTCCCGACCTAACCCCGTCGGGCCCGGCCCGCCAGGGGCCCGGCCCGCGCCGGGCCCCGTTGCGCATCTGCACCGTCGCCCGTCAGCGCTCGCCGCGCAGGTCGGCGACCTCCCGGCGCAGGGCGCGCAGCTCGGCCAGGATGCGGTCGGTGTCGGCCGCGCGCGCCTGGCCCTCGGCGGCCGCGGCCTCGTCCACCTCGGCCTGGTGCTGGCTCTGCATGGCGTCGACGATGATGCCGATGAAGAGGTTCAGCACGGTGAAGGAGGTGACCAGGATGAAGGGCACGAAGAAGGCCCAGGCCAGGGGGTAGACCTCCATGACCGGGCGCACGATGCCCATCGACCAGGACTCCAGGGTCATGATCTGGAACAGCGAGTAGGCCGAGGCGCCGATGGTGCCGAACCACTCGGGAAAGCTGGCGCCGAACAGCTTGGTCGCCATCACCGAGAAGACGTAGTAGATCAGCGTCAGCAGGGCGACGATCGAGCCCATGCCGGGAATCGCGCGCAGCAGCGCGGTGACCACCCGGCGCATCGAAGGCACGGCGGAGATCAGGCGCAGCACGCGCAGGATGCGCAGCGCGCGCAGCACCGACAACCCACCGGTCGCCGGCATCCAGGCGATGCCGATCACCACCATGTCGAAGAGGTTCCAGGGGTCGCGGTGGATGCGCGTGCGATAGACCAGCAGCTTGGCCAGGATCTCCGCGGTGAACACCAGCAGGAAAGCCCGGTCGAGCGCGATCAGCAGCGACCCGGCCGCCGCCATCGCCGCCTCGCTGGTCTCCAGTCCCAGGGTGACGGCGTTGAGCGCGATCAGCACCGCGATCGCCTTCTGGGTCGCGCTCTTCTCCAGCAGGTCCTGCAGCCGCCCGAGCAAGCCCGACTGGCGCGGCGGAATCCGCCGCACGTCCGGGTCTCGCTCCTCGGCGGCGTGCTTCGCCGTCGCCTTGCCGTTGCTTGCCATGCCGCTCCGTCGATCCCGCTGACTGCCGCGCCATAGATGCTGCGCCGCCGCAACGCGATCAAGAGACGGCGGTCACGACGCCGGCGGCAGAGGGGGGCAAACCGGGGGACTCAGGGCGGGCCGTGCCCCTCCTTGACCGCCGCGGCCAGCAGGGCGGCAAAGTCCTCGTGCGCCGGGGTCATGGCGGTGGGCGCGCGATGCAGGTCGACCACCGCCGGGGGCAGCGGCGGTAGCCCTGCGTCCGGCCCCGGAACGAAACAGCCGGGCGGCACCGAGCGCGCCGCCTTGACCGTCAGCGCCTGGCCGGAAGCCACGGCGACGTTAAGTCCGGTGGGGCTCTGACTTTCGTAGAGGATGCGCCAGGGCCGGTCGCGCCGGGTCAGGGCCTCCAGCGCGCGGGCCCGAAAGGCGCAGCCCTCCGGGCTGAAGGCCAGCGGCAGGCTGGCCTCCGGCGTCAGGTCCAGGCCGGGGCCGGCGACCCAGACCAGCGCTTCGATGGCCAGAACCTCGGCCGCCGGCGGGTCATCCAGGTGGCGGATCGCCAGCGCCAGGTCCAGCTCGCCCTCGCCCAACCGCGCGACCAGCTCGGGCGAGAGGGCGCAGACGATCTCGACCCGCGCCTCGGGATGGGCGGCGGCGAAGGCCGGCAGCACGCCCGGCAGGTAGGCGTCGGCCTGCTCGTCGCTGATGCCCAGGCGCACGGTCTGGCTGCGGCCGATGCGGCCGATCGCCTCGGCGGCCGCCTCCTGCAGGCGCAGCAGGCGGCGGGCGTAGGGGACCAGGGCGCCGCCCTCGGGCGTGAGCTGCACGCGCCGGCTGGTGCGGGTGAACAGGCGCCGGTCGAGCCGCGCCTCCAGGCGCTTGATGTGCAGGCTGAC
>LSZA01000163.1 GCA_001637315.1 Phormidium willei BDU 130791
CACGTCCTTGAGTGCAAGTCAGCCAGCGAGTAGCCGAGAAACCGCCATGCAGGTGCGCATCTACCGAAGCCCCAAGACGGCGACCCAGTCGGGCCGCGCCAACACCAAGCGCTGGGTCCTGGAGTTCGAGCCGCAGCAGCAGCGCCTCATCGAGCCGCTGATGGGCTGGACCGCCTCGGGCGACACGCGCCAGCAGCTCCGCCTCTTCTTCGACAGCGAGGAGGAGGCCGTCGACTACGCCAAGCGCCACGGCTACATGTACACCCTGGAGCGGCCGCACGAGCGGCAGGTGCGCCCCAAGGCCTATGCCGACAACTTCAAGTACGACCGTCTGCTGCGCTGGACCCATTAGAGCAGGGTGCGATCCCAGGGGCCTGCCGTGCGCCCCCGCCGATCACAAGGACCGTCTCGCCATCATGGGGGTGGAGCGTTCTTCGCGACCGGCGAAGGGGCCGCAGCGAGCCCCTGCGGTCGCACAGAACGCTCGGCGCCGTGCGCCGGCCGGCGTCGGGCCTGCGCGGCCGCCCCGTGCCGCCGCCGCGTGGCGCTGCCGCGTGGCGCTGCCGCGCCTCTGGTCCCCGCCGCCGCCGCGCGCTACAACCGGGGCCCGGCTCGGTCCGCCGGCCCCCAAGCGCCCGTAGCTCAGCCGGATAGAGCAGGTGCCTTCTAAGCATCAGGTCGCAGGTTCGAATCCTGCCGGGCGCGCCAAATTTTTCAATATTTTAGAGCTGTTTCTTGCCACGGTGTGGAAGCGGATTTCCCGGCCGGGTCTCCACTTGTCGCGATGACCCGTGCCACGGCCGCCGCCGGGGCAGGCAAGCGGCTTTGTTTCGCGCCCTCCCACCCTGCACCGCTTGCTGCGCGGCCCTTCGCGGACTTATGACCTAAGCTTGAAGCGGGACCGGTCGCAGCGGGCGCGGCCGCGCGGCCGGCGACCGAGAAGAGCGCAGCCTGGAGGGAGCAGACGATGGGTGAGTTGAAGGTGAGGCGCCCGGCGATCGCGGTGCTGGTTTCCGCTTTGGCCGGGGCGGGGCTGCTGGGCCTGGCGGCGGGCGCGGCGGCGGCCGACCTGCCGGAGGTGAGCGCGCCCGACTTCGCGCGCGCCGAGGCCGTGGTCGAGTCGCTGGAGGCCATGCAGGCCGCCATCGAGGAGGTCAAGGCGCAGGAGGGCTGGCGGGCCCTGCGCGCGCTGGACGAGTGCGCCACGGCGCAGGAATTGATCGAGGAGCAGGTCACCGCGACGGCCTACGAGGCGGCCGGCGGCGAGAAGCTCTGGCGGCTGTGCCAGCAGCGCTACGCCGGGCTGCAGCTCCACTGAGCCGGCGCGGCCGTCCGGGGCTTCAGTCCTCGGGCGCGGTGGCCGGCCGGTCCAGAAAGCGGCCGCCGGCGGCCGGCCGGCCGAGGGCGTGGCGGTCGATGGCCGCCGACTTCACCAGGGCATAGACCTGCCGGCCGGGCGCGAGGTCGAGCTGGCGCCGGGCCCGCGCGGTGATGCGCGCCCACAGCGGCGCGCCGCCGACGTCCAGGCGCACGTCGACCTGGGCGCCGCCTTCGGTGCCGAGGTCGACCACCCGCGCCGGGAAGACGTTCTGGATCGACAGCCCCTCGGGCCGCCGCAGGGACAGCGCCACGTCGCGCGCCCGGATGCGCAGGCGCAGGGGCGTGCCGGCGGCGACGTCGAGGCGCGGCACGACCAGCCGGCCGCCGGCGAAGACCAGCTCGCTGAGCTCGTCCTCGGGATCGTGGCGCTCCAGCCTGGCGGCGATCACCGTGCCGGCCTCGTAGCGGCCGGTCAGCGGGCGCAGGTCGAGCCGGCTGGTCAGTTCCTCCACCGGGCCGCTGGCGACCAGCCGACCGTCGGAGACCAGCGCCAGGGTGTCCGCCAGGCGCACGATCTCCTCCATGGCGTGGCTGACGTAGACAAT
The DNA here is from genome assembly GCA_001637315.1 of Phormidium willei BDU 130791. Classification (GTDB taxonomy): domain Bacteria; phylum Cyanobacteriota; class Cyanobacteriia; order Cyanobacteriales; family Geitlerinemataceae; genus Sodalinema; species Sodalinema willei. The sequence goes on from LSZA01000163.1 coordinate 1,926, forward strand.
CGGCAGGTCCAGCTCGTCGCGCAGCCGCTCGATGAAGGGCAGCACCTCCTGCTTGCGCGCCTGGTCCAGGCTGGCCAGCGGCTCGTCCATCAGCAGCAGCCGAGGATTGGCGAGCAGCGCCCGGCCGAGCGCCACGCGCTGCTTCTCGCCGCCTGACAGGGCGCCCGGACGGCGGCTGAGCAGCGGCGCCAGGCCGAGCAGGTCGCTGACCTCCTCCAGGCCGATCCGCCGCGCCGCCGCCGGCGCCCGGCGCCAGCCGTAGAGCAGGTTGTCGCGCACCTTCAGATGAGGGAACAGCCGGCCTTCCTGAAAGACGTAGCCGATGCGCCGGCGGTGCGGCGGCAGGTCGATGCCGGCGGCGCTGTCGAACAGCACCTCGCCGCGCAGCACGATCCGCCCGCGGTCGGGCCGCAGCAGGCCGGCCAGCATGTTGACCAGGGAGGTCTTGCCGGCGCCAGAGCGGCCGAACAGCGCCACCACGCCCTCGCTCGGGCAGGTCAGCTCCGCCTGCAGCCGCAGTGCGCCGAGGCGCTTGTCCAGCGAGAGCTCCAGCATCAGCCGCCGAGCCGCGCCTGCAGGCGGCGGGCCAGCAGCTCGGAACCGGCCAGCGCGAGCAGCGCCAGCAGCACCGAGACCACCGCCAGGCGCAGCGCGCCGGCCTCGCCGTCGGGCGTTTGGGTATAGGTGTAGAGCGCCAGCGGCAGGGTGCGGGTCTCGCCGGGGATGTTGGACACGAAGGTAATGGTCGCGCCGAACTCCCCGAGCGAGCGGGCGAAGCCCAGGATCGCCGCGGTCAGCAGGCCGGGCGCCATGAGCGGCAGGGTGACGGTGGCGAAGACCTGCCAGGGCGGCGCGCCCAGGGTGCGGGCCGCGGCCTCCAGCTTGCGGTCGACCGTCTCCAGCGACAGCCGCATGGCGCGCACCATCAGCGGGAAGGCCATGACGGCCGAGGCGACGGCCGCGCCTTGCCAGGTGAAGGCGACGGTGACCCCGAACCAGGCGTCGAGCAGGCGGCCCAGGGGCCCGTTGCGCCCCAGCAGCACCAGCAGGGCGTAGCCGACCACCACCGGCGGGACCACCAGCGGCAGGTGCACCAGCCCGTCGAGCAGCAGCTTGCCGGGAAAGGCGCGGCGCGCCAGCAGCCAGGCCGCGCCGAGGGCCGGTAGCAGCCCGCCGAGCACGCTCCAGAGGGCGACGCGCAGGGACAGCTCGATCGCCGTGAGCTCGGCGGGCGCCAGGTCGAGCATGTCTCAGCCGGCCGGCGGCGGCGGTGCGACGAGGGTGAAACCGTGCCGGGCGAAGACGCCGCGGGCCGGCGCGCCGACCAGGAAGCGTAGGAAGGCGGCGGCGGCCGGATGCCGGCTGTCGGCCGTGACGGCGGCCGGGTAGCGGATCGGCGCGTGGCTTTCGGCCGGCAGGTTGGCGACCAGCTCCACCGTGTCGAGCCGGGCGGCGTCGGTGGCATAGACCAGCCCGGCCGGCGTCTCGCCGCGCGCGACCAGGGCCAGGGCGGCGCGCACGTCGGAGGCGCGGGCCAGCTTCGGCGCCACCGCGTCCCACTGGCCGAGGCTGGTCAGCGCCTGCTTGGCGTAGATCCCCGCCGGCACGTGGTCCGGGTCGCCCACCGCCAGGCGCTCCTCGCCGAGCGCGGCCGCCAGGTCGCAGCCGGCGCCGGGATCGCAAGCGAAGCCGCTGCCGGCGGCGGTGATCAGCACCAGCGCGTTGCCCAGCAGGTCGAAGCGGCTGCCGGCGCGCAGCGCGCCCTGCCGTTCCAGGTGGTCCATCCAGGCGACGTTGGCGGAGATGTAGACGTCGGCCGGCGCGCCCGCGGCGATCTGCTTGGCCAGGGTCGAGGAGGCGGCGAAGGAAGCGGTGGTGGCGACGCCGCTTTCCGCCTCGAACGCGGCCAGCAGCTCGCTCAGCGCGTCGGTCGTGCTGGCCGCGGCGAAGACGGTCAGGCGCTCCCCCGCGACGCCGTGCTGCAGCGGGACCGCGAGCAGCAGCGCGAGGAGCGCGACGCGGACCAGCAGGCGTGCCATGGCGAACCTCCGGATCAGGGCGGCGATGACGGTCGCGGCCCAGGTCGAAATATCGACGTGGATATAACGTAGGGGATAGTCCGGGAAACGCCACGCGGGGGCAAGGGGATTCCGGCGCGGCGCTTTGCGGGTGGGGGCGCTCAGCGGCGGCGGTGGCGGTACTTCCGGGTCGCCGCCTCTCCGCTTCGGCGCGTCTTTACTCCGCTTCGTCCCTGGCCGGGCTGTCCCGGCCGCTCGGTGCGTCGGCCAGCAGCCGGGAGAAGTCCGCCAGGTCCCCGGCCACGGCCGCGGCCGCCTTCTCCTCCAGGGCGCGATAGCGGGCCAGCACCTCGCGGCCGAGCTCGGTCAGGCCGGCGCCGCCGCCGCCGCTGCCGCCGCGTGCGGCCTCGACCAGGGGGGCCGTGAAGCAGGCGTTCATCGTCTCCACCAGCAGCCAGGCCCGGCGGTAGGACATGCCCATGGCCTTGGCGGCGCGGGTGATCGAGCCTTCCCGGTCGATGGCGTCGAGCAGGTCGGCCTTGCCGGGCCCCATGGCGATGGCCTGGCCGAGCAGGACGCGCAGACGCGGCCCCTCGGCCGCTCCGGTCTTGCTCGTGTTGGGCCCGGTGCCGGACATGGCCTACTCCGCCGCGCGGGCCTGGGCGTTGAGGCGGTCGAAGCCGGCGGCCAGGTCGGCGATCAGGTCGGCGGGGGCCTCCAGCCCGATGTGCAGGCGCAGGGTGCGGCCCGCCGCCGCCCAGGTGGTGGCGCTGCGCATCTTCTCGACCGGACTGGGCACGATCAGGCTCTCGTAGCCGCCCCAGGAGTAGCCGAGCCCGAAGTAGGTTAGGCTGTCCACCATGGCCTCGACGGCGGCGGGCGGGAAGCCGGGCTTGAGGATCAGCCCGAACAGGCCGGTCGAGCCGTCGAAGTCGCGGGCGAAGAGGGCATGCTGCGGATGCGCGGGCAGGGCGGGGTGCAGCACCCGCTCGACCTCCGGGCGGTCCTGCAGCCAGCGCGCGACCTCCAGGGCGCTGGCCTCGTGCCGGCGCAGGCGCGCCTCCAGGGTGCGAAAGCCGCGCAGCGCCAGGTAGGCCTCGTCGGCCGCCGCGGCGTAGCCGAGCTGGTCGCACTTGGCCCGGAGCTGCCGCGCCGTCTCGCCGCGCGCGGCGACCAGGCCGAGCATCACGTCGGAATGGCCGCCGAGGTACTTGGTGCCGGCCTGGATCGAGACGTCGACCCCCTGTTCCAGCGGCCGGTAGAACAGCGGCGTCGCCCAGGTGTTGTCGAGGGCCGTCTTGATGCCGTGGGCGCGCGCGACCTCGACGTAGGCCGGCACGTCGCAGAGCTCGAAGGAGTGGGAGCCCGGCGTCTCCAGATAGAGCAGCCTGGTGTTGGGCCGGATCAGCTCGGCGATGTCGCGGCCGAGCGCCGGGTCGAAGTAGCTGGTCTCGATGCCCAGCGGCTTGAGCAGCCCGTCGCAGGCCTTGCGTGCCGGCGCGTAGACGTTGTCGATCATCAGCACGTGGTCGCCCGCCTCGACGAAGGCGAGCAGGGTCAGCACGTTGGCCGCCAGGCCGGAGGGCAGCAGCAGGCTGTCGTCGGCGCCCTCCAGCTCGCTCCAGGCCCGGCGCAGGGCGATGTGGGTCTCGGTCCCGAAGCGTCCGTATTGCACGAAGTCGGGCTCGCTGCGGCGCGCGGCCCCCTCGCGCAGCTCGGCCAGGCTGTCGAACAGGATGGTCGAGGCACGCGCGACCGGCGGGTTGACTGGGCGGCCGCCCTGGACGGTGACGTTGCGGCCGGCGTGCGCCAGGCGCGTGGCGCGGGCGGCGGTAGGGGGGGACTTGCGCGGGGTATCGGACATGGAGTCTCGCCTGTCGTGCTGGTGAGTCGCGTCATCGTGGTGAAGCGCGCCGCCGCGCGGCAGCGGCCTCGCCGTGATACCAGCCGATCCGCGCCGCGAATGCAATTGCCGCCGGTCGGCGCGGGGCGTCGGAGGATACATTCAGAGACGGACCAATCACTTGGGCCCGTCAAGAGATCGTATACAAGTTGCGTAATTGCCTTGCGGTCGCGAATGTTTCATCTTGACGCCAGCAGGTCGGCGCGAAAGGATATTTGCCTGTTGTGCGGCGCAATATTCGGCGCAGTGCCGGCCGCTCAGCCAAAGAGCGCTACAAGAGCGACGAACAGGGAAGGTCAAAGGCAATGAAACTGATCAAACTGATGTCGGCCGCCGTTGCGGTCGGCGCGCTGGCCGTGGGCGCGGGAGCCGCCTCCGCTCAGACGCTGGAGGACGTCAAGGAACGCGGCGTGCTCAACTGCGGCGCGTCGACCGGTATCGCCGGCTTCTCCAATCCCAACGACCAGGGCGAGTGGGAAGGTTTCGACATCGACTTCTGCCGCGCCGTCGCGGCGGCGATCTTCGGCGATCCGGACAAGACGAGCTTCACGCCGCTTTCGCCGAAGGAGCGCTTCACGGCACTGCAGTCGGGCGAGATCGACCTGCTGCCGCGCAACACCACCTGGACCCTGACGCGCGACGTCAACCTTGGCTTCGAGTTTGTCGGGGTGAACTACTACGATGGCCAGGGCTTCATGGTGCGCCGCGACCTGGGCGTGAACTCGGCGCTCGAGCTCGACGGGGCCAGCGTGTGCATCCAGACCGGCACCACGACCGAGCTGAACCTGGCGGACTACTTCCGCACCAATGGCATGGACTTCGAGCCGGTCACGGTCGACACCTCCGACCAGGCACGCGAGGCCTACACGGCCGGGCGCTGCGACGTCTACACCACCGACGCCTCCGGCCTGGCCGCGCAGCGCTCCTCCATGAGCGATCCCTCCGCGCACAAGGTGCTGCCGGAGATCATTTCCAAGGAGCCGCTGGGGCCGCTGGTCCGGCACGGCGACAACCAGTGGGGCGACATCGCCCGCTGGGTGCTCAACGCGATCATCGCGGCCGAGGAGCTCGGCGTCACCTCCGAGAACATCGATGAGATGATGGACGCCGAGAACCCGGAAATCCGCCGTCTGGTGGGGGTCGAGGGCGGCCTGGGCGAGATGCTCGGCCTGTCGAACGACTTCGCCTACAACGCCATCAAGATGGTGGGCAACTACGGTGAGATTTTCGAGCGCAACATCGGCGTGAACACGCCGCTGGGCCTGGAGCGGGGCCTGAACGCGCAGTGGAAGGACGGCGGCATCCTCTACGCGATGCCCTTCCGGTAAGCCGCGCGGCCCGCAGCGCCACGGCGCTGCGGGCCGTTCGCTGCCGGCCGTTTCGCGGTCCCGTCTCGATCGCCGGCCTCGCGCCGAGCGCTGCCTTCGGCTTGCTTTTCCTGCGTGCAGCGGTGCTTCGCGCAGCGGCTGGGGCGCGTTGGTTCGACCGGCGAGGGGCGGGCCACGGCATCGGATGCGATGCGACATGAGACGCGACAGGGACCGCAATGCGACGGCGCCGACGGCCGAACTGGGAGCGGCCGAGGCTAAGCGAAGCGCCGCTCTGAGCGACCAACAGACAGGAGACCTGGCCGGGCGGCGGTCTCGGTGCGGTGGGGCGGCGCGGTCAGCGCCCGTCGCCCGCCCGATGGCTTTCCCGTCCGGGCGCGGCCTCGACCGCCGGCCCTTGCGCCGCGGCCTCCGGGCCAGGGCCGGCGCCGCCAGCGGCGGCAGCCGGCGAGCCGGGCCAAGGGCTCCGGCCAGAGACCACGGGGGGAACTGACGTATGGCTGTCGAGACGGCCGGGCAGGATCACAAGGGCGCCGCGTCGCTCTGGACGGACCGGCGTTTCCGCGCGGTCATCTACCAGGCGCTGACGATCGGCCTGGCCGGGACGTTTCTTGCCTTCATCATCCAGAACACCACGACGAACCTCGAGAACCGCGGCATCGCCACCGGCTTCGGCTTCCTTTGGACTCAGGCCGGCTACCAGCTCGAGAACACGCTGATCGAGTACGGCCCGACCGATACCCACGGGCGCGCCTTCCTGGTCGGCCTGCTGAACACCCTGCTGGTCTCGGCCCTCGGTATCCTGATCGCGACGGTTCTGGGCTTCATTCTCGGCGTGTTGCGCCTCACCCCGAACTGGCTCCTGGGCAAGGTGGTCTACTGGTACGTCGAGGTGGTGCGTAACGTGCCGCTGCTGCTGCAGATCTACTTCTGGTACGCCGTCCTGCTGGCGCTGCCCACGGTGCGGGAGTCCGTCGACCTGGGATTCGGTGCCTATATCAACAACCGCGGCATGCAGGCGCCGGCGCCGATCCTGGAGCCCGGCTTCGCCGCCGTTCCCATCGCCATGCTGGTCGCCGTGGTCGGCACCCTTATGCTCCGGCGCTGGGCCCGGCGGCGCCAGGAGGCGAGCGGCCGGATCTTTCCCGTGTTCTGGGTGGGGCTCGCGCTGGTTCTCGGTCTGCCGGTGCTGGCCTACTTCGCCGCCGGCATGCCGGTCGGTTTTGAGGTGCCGGAGCTGGGCCGGTTCCGCTTCACCGGCGGCTTCACGATCGCGCCGGAGTTCGTGGCGCTGCTCCTGGCCTTGTCGCTCTACACCGCGGGCTTCGTCGCGGAGATCGTGCGCGCCGGCATCCTGGCGATCAGTCACGGCCAGACGGAGGCGGCCTACGCCCTGGGCCTGAAGCCCAACTGGACCATGCGGCTGATCATCATCCCGCAGGCCCTGCGGGTGATCGTGCCGCCGTTGACCAGCCAGTACCTGAACCTGACGAAGAACTCCTCGCTGGGCGTCGCCATCGGCTATCCGGAGCTGGTCGCCACCCTCAGCGGCATCACCCTCAACCAGACGGGCCAGGCGATCGAGTGCATCGCGCTGACCATGGCGGTCTACCTGACCATCTCGCTCCTGATCTCGCTGTTCATGAACATCTACAACCGGCGCATCGCGCTGGTGGAGCGCTGACGCCATGGTGATGTCGGAAAGCCAGGTCCCCCAGGACGACGGCCGCACCTACGCGCCGGGCCAGCACCCCGACCTGCCGCCGCCGGCCGGCTCGGTCGGCCCTGTCGGCTGGCTGCGGGCCAATCTGTTCTCCGGCCCGATCAACAGTCTGGCGACCCTGTTGGCGGCGGCGGTGATCTACATCGTCGTCGTGCCGGCCGTGAACTGGGTGGCGGTCGACGCCGTGGTCAGCGGGCAGGATCGCCGGCTGTGCGACCTGGGCCGCAGCGCGGCGCTGATCGGCAGCAACATCGCGGCCTTCGACGTGCAGGACTTCGCGCTCGACCCCCAGGCCGCGGACCTGGACGCGGACGCCGCGGCCAAGGCGGCGGTGCGCAAGCGCGTGGCCGACAACGCCTTCCGAAACACCGCCGGCGCGCTCGGCACCTTCGTGCAGCGCTACGAGGCCATGCCGCCGGAGCTGGTGCCGGCCAGCCTGCCGCCGGTGGTGGAGCGAGTCCGCCCGCGCCAGATCCTGCCCGAGCTGGAGGCGGCGGTCGAGGCCGGCAACGTCGCCGCCGCGCAACCGCTGTTCGACCGGCTGCAGCCGCTGGCAGCGTGGGGCGACGGCTATGACGGCGCCTGCTGGGTGGTCGTCAAGCAGCGCTGGCTGCTGTTCATGACGGGCTTCTACGACCGCGACGAGACGTGGCGGCCGCTGCTCGCCGGCATCGGCTTGATCTTCGCGCTGGCACCGCTGCTGTTCCCCGGCGTGCCGCTGCGCAAGCCGCTGCTCTACTTCGCGGCCGCCTATCCGGTCCTGGCCTACTACCTGCTGACCGGCGTCAACCTGGCGGCCTCGCCCCTGCGGCTCGGGGTGGGCGCGCTCATCCTGCTCGCCGCCGCCGGCGTGCTTTGGGGACCTTTCGCAAGGGCGGTGCGGCGCTCGCTTCTCCCGCTGGTCTACGTCGCGCCGGCGGTCGCCATGCTGGTGCTCTTTGCCTTCAGCGGCGAGCGGGGCCTTTTCGCCTTCGAGTCCACGGTCACCCAGGTCCAGGCGACGGTCGAGATGGCGGCCGAGCGGCCGGAGGTTCAGCCCGGCCAGCCGATCGAGGTGCGCGAGGGGCCGGTCAGCCAGTTCCTCGGCGGCACGCTGTTCCTCGTCGGCTTCGGCCTGACCCCCTTCTGGTGGCTGGTGGGCGCCGGCGTGTTCGCCCTCGGCCTGCTCAGGGTGCTGCGCCAGGCCGGCGGCGTGGCCGACGAGGCCGAGTGGCGCGTCTGGGGACCGCTGACCGCGGCCTGCAGTCTCTTCGCCGCGCTGCTGCTGTTCTTCGCCGGCCAGAAGCTGTTCAACGGCGTGGTGCTGCCGATCCAGCGGACCGACGAGTGGGGCGGCCTGTTGGCCACCCTGGTCACGGGGCTTGTCGGCATCACCGCCTCGCTGCCGATCGGCATTCTGCTCGCCCTCGGCCGGCGTTCGAACATGCCGATCGTGCGCGTGATCTGCACCTCCTTCATCGAGATCATTCGCGGCGTGCCGCTGATCACCCTGCTCTTCATGAGTTCGGTGATGCTGCCCCTGTTCCTGCCGGAAGGGGTGAATTTCGACAAGCTGCTGCGCGC
>LSZA01000164.1 GCA_001637315.1 Phormidium willei BDU 130791
ACGACCACTTCGACGCCGGCCAGGCCGTCGCGCTCCTCGGCCCAGAGCTCCGAGAGCCGCTGGGCGTAGTTGCCGTTGATCCAGTCGCGCATGAAGCGCGACGGCACCGCCATGCGGATCTTGTCGCCGCGCGGGCCGACCAGGGTCAGCGGCTTGAGCCAGGAGCTGAAGGCGTTCTCGCCGACCTCGTGGCGCAGGCGCACCCGCACCCGCGCCCACTGCTCGTCGAGCCGTTCTCCAGGCTCGTCCTGGCCGGCCGAGGGGGCGGCGCCACGCTCCAGGGTTCCGGCCTCCGAGGCGCCGTGCTGCCGCCTGCTCTGCCGAATCTGCCCCGTGCCTGTCGCCATCATCGCCCTCTGCATGACCACAACTGCCCCTTCTCGTGTCACGTTGCGCGCAACCCGGCCGCCCTCTGCCCGGCGAAACCGGCGCGGCGGGCCGCGTCTGGCTTCGGTCGGACAAGGCTCTGCCGTCGAGGCGGAGTGTCGGACACCCACGCCCCCTGCCGCCTCTTGCGGCCGGATCGGCTTTTCAGGAACGGGGCGCGGGCGCCCCTGCTTCAGCGAAGCTCTGTCGTTCGACAGTACTAACCAAGACGGTCAGTTGAATCCACCCTGCACCGCGGTCCCCCCTTCCAAATCGACGCACAGGTTATCCACAGGTGGCTGCGGATTTTTATTTCGCATCTATTCATAATAACTATTGACGTCGCCCCTGACGACGGTGGGGTAATCTACCTGTCACCTTAGCCCGGCGCAATGAGACCGAAGGTGGAACGCCTGTTTGCTTGGCCCGAGACTCTGGCAGGGCCTTCCAAGACTCTGGCCCAACCCCCTCAGACTCAAACATATCGCCTTTTGGTTGCCGCCACTTTGCGGGCCGATTCTGGAAGTTTCGGGCCGATTCGGCGCCGCGGGTGTGGACCCTGCGCCACACCCCTTTCGGTGGGCGGCGGTGCCGTGTCATCTGGCCGTCACCGATCGCGCGCGGCGGAGCGGGCGGCACGTGCCGCCCGCTCAAGCGCTCGGGCCGAAGTTCTCGGGCCGAAGCTTGCGGGACGCCGACGTGAAAAGCCCCGCCGGAAGGCGCTGGCGGGGCTGCTCGGGGCGTCGCAAAACGCCGTCTTTCGCGCGGGCGCCGGGCCGCTGCTGCGGCCGGCCCCGACCGTCGCGTCAGGCCAGCGCCTTCACGCGCTGGGACAGCCGCGAGATGGTGCGCGCCGCGGTGTTCTTGTGCAGCACGCCGCGGGTGACGCCGCGATGAATCTCCGGCTGGGCCGCCTTCAGGGCGTCCTGCGCGCCGCCCTTGTCGTTGCTGGCGATGGCCAGCTCGACACGCTTGATGAAGGAGCGAATGCGGCTGGTGCGCGACTTGTTGATCAGACGCCGGCGCTCGTTACGACGAATGCGCTTCTCGGCGGACTTGTGGTTCGCCATGGGGACCCTATGCGATGGCTTGAGACGTTTCGGATCGCCGGTTTCGGCACGCGCCGCACACTGCGGGCGCGCCTCGCCCGGCGAAGGCGCGGTTTATAGCCACGCCGCCGCCGAGCGTCAAGGGTGCGGTGTATCGAAACCCCGCCGCGCGCCGGCTCAGCCGGCCGGCTGCGGGAGGCTCAGCGGTGCGTCCACGCCGGCTTGCGCTTGGCGGCGAAGGCCTCCATGCCCTCCTTGCGGTCGTCGAAGGCGAAGGTGGCGTGGAAGCTCCGCCGCTCGAAGCGGATGCCCTCGGCCAGGCTGGTCTCCAGCGCGACGTTGACGGCCTCCTTGGCGACGCGCGTGACCGGCCGGCTCAGTCCGGCGATCTTCTTGGCGATGCGCAGCGCCTCGTCCTGCAGCTCGGCCTGCGGCACCACCTTGGCGACCAGGCCGGCGCGCAGGGCGGTCTCGGCGTCGATGAACTCGCCGGTCAGGCACATGTACATGGCCAGCGACTTGCCGACCGCGCGGGTCAGGCGCTGGGTGCCGCCGGCGCCGGGGATGGTGCCAAGGGTGATCTCCGGCTGGCCGAACTTGGCGCTGTCGGCGGCCACGATCATGTCGGCCATCATCGCCATCTCGCAGCCGCCGCCGAGCGCGAAGCCGGAGACCGCCGCGACGGTCGGGGTGCGCACTTGGGCCAGCACCTCCCAGTCGTCGGTGATGAAGTCCTCGGCCGCCACGTCCTGGTAGGTCTTGTCCTTCATCTCCTTGATGTCGGCGCCGGCGGCGAAGGCCTTCTCGCTGCCGGTGACCAGGATGCAGCCGATCGACTCGTCGGCGTCGAAGCCCTTCAACGCCGCGCCCAGCTCGGCGACCAGGCCGGCGCAGAGCGCGTTGAGGGCCTGCGGCCGGTTGAGCGTGACGATGGCCACGCCGTCCTGGGTCTGGGTGGTGATGTACTCGTAGGCCATGGAAGCTCCTTCTCGTGCACCTTCGGGTCTGCGCCGCGCGCGGGGGGAACCGGCACGGCCGCGGCAGGGGACGGCAGGCCGCGGCCGGGCGCGGACGCCCGCCGCGGCCGCCGGTTCGGGGATCGGCTATTCGGGGGCCAGGGTGAAGCGCGCCACCGTCGCGCCGTCGCGCACCCGCGGGTCCCGCCGGGTCTCCAGGGTCAGGCGTTCGCCGGCGCGCCGCCAGGCGCGCGCGCCGTCGGGGCGCCAGCCCAGCGCCGGCAGGGTTTCGGCGTAGAAGGCGCGTACCGCCGCCGGGGCGGGGGCGCCGAGCGCGTAGAGCGTGACGATCCGCCCGCCCGGCTTGTCGAAGGCGATGCCCGCGGCCTCGGCCTCGGCCAGGCCGGGCATCACCGGCAGGTCGGGCAGCTCCTCGAAGTAGCGGGTCTCCTGCGCCGCGGCGCGCGGCGCGCCCGGAAGCCCGGGCGCCAGGCCGGAGAGCAGCAGCAGTAGGCAGAGACAGAAGGGGGGCAAACGCGCAGGCATGGCGCGCAGACTAGAGCGATTTGCCGGCCGAGGGAATCGCTTTGCCGGCGGCCGCGCGGGCCGGCTCACCGCTGCCGGCGCGGGCAGTAGAAGGTGGAGCGGCCGGCCTGCACCAGCCGGCGGATGCCGCCGGTCGCGGCCGGGTCGCAGTCGCAGGCCGGGCAGGCCTCGCCCTCGCGGCCGTAGACCGCCCAGGCGTGCTGGAAGTAGCCCAGCTCGCCGCTGGTCTGCACGTAGTCGCGCAGGGAGGAGCCGCCGGCGGCGATCGCCCGGGTCAGGGTCTCCTTGATCGCCGCGGCCAGGCGCGCGGCGCGCCGGCCCTGCACCGTGCGGGCCAGCCGCCGTGGCGAGAGGCCGGCGCCGTAGAGCGCCTCGCAGACGTAGATATTGCCGAGTCCCGCGACCACCGCCTGGTCGAGCAGCGCCGCCTTGATCGGCGTGGCCTTGCCTGCCAGGGCGGCGGCCAGGCGTGGGCCGTCGAAGGTGGGCGACAGCGGCTCGGGCCCCAGGCCGGCCAGGCGGGGGTGGGCCGCCATCTCCGACAGGGCGAAGAGGTCCATGAAGCCGAAGCGCCGTGCGTCGTTGAAGCGCACCTCGCGTCCCTCGTCGGTCACGAAGATCACGTGGTCGTGCGGCAGGTAGGGCGCGTTGGGCCGCACCGGCAGCAGGGTCATGCGCCCGGACATGCCCAGGTGGATCAGCAGCACCTCGGGGCCGGCGGGCTCGCCGCCGTCGCCGCCGTCGCCGCCGGCGCGCGCGGGTCCGCGCGGCTCCAGGTGCATCAGGATGTACTTGGCGCGGCGGTCGATCCGCGCCACCCGGCGGCCGGTCAGCCGCGCGGCGAAGGCCGGCGGCAGGGCAAAGCGCAGGTCCGGCCGGCGCTGGACCACCTGGGCCAGGCGATGGCCCTCCAGCACGGGGCGCAGGCCGCGGACGACGGTTTCGACTTCGGGCAGCTCGGGCATGGTGCGCGCAACCTAGCCGAAGCCGCGGCGGGGCGCTATGTTGCGCCGCGATGGCCGATCCCGAGACTCCCGACGCAGACCAGCCCGACTCCACCGTCAGCTTCGGCTACCGCGAGGTGCCGAGGGCGGACAAGGCCTCGCTCGTGCGCGGCGTCTTCGAGTCGGTCGCCGGACGCTACGACCTGATGAACGACCTGATGTCGCTGGGCGTGCACCGGCTGTGGAAGGACGCCTTCGTCGACCAGCTCAAGCCGCGCCCCGGTCTGCGGCTGCTGGACGTCGCCGGCGGCACCGGCGATATCGCCTTGCGCGTGGCCGAGCGGCTGGAGGGGCCCGAGGGCCTGGACGGCGAGATCTTCGTGCTCGACCTGACCGAGGGGATGCTGCGCCAGGGCCGCGACCGCGCGCTCGACGGCGGGCGGGTCGGTGGCCGCCGCGGCGGGCTGCACTGGATCTGCGGCGACGCCATGGCGCTGCCGCTGCCGGCGCGCAGCCTGGACGCCTATACCATCGCCTTCGGGCTGCGCAACGTGACCGACCTGGACCAGGCGCTGGCTGAGGCGCGGCGGGTGCTGCGGCCGGGCGGGCGCTTCCTCTGCCTGGAGTTCAGCCGGGTGGTGCTGCCGCTGCTCGACCGCGCCTACGACCTCTATTCCTTCCAGGTGCTGCCGCGCCTGGGCGGCCTCGTGACCGGCGACCGCGACTCCTATCAGTACCTGGTGGAATCGATCCGCCGCTTCCCGCCGCAGGCCGAGCTGGCCGCGCGCCTGGAGGCGGCGGGCTTCGCCCGGCCGAGCTGGCGTAACCTCTCCGGCGGCATCGCGGCGATCCACTCGGGATGGCGCATTTGATCGGCGGAGCGATGCTGCGCTCTCCTCTCATGCTCTGGCGGCTGCTCGGCATCGCGCGCACGCTGGCGCGCCACGACGCCTTGGCCGCCGTCGAGAAGACCGGCCTGGCGCCGACCCTGACGGCGCTGCTGCGCCGCCTGATCCCGCGCCGGCGCGCCGGGCGGCCGGGCCAGAATCTCGCGCGGGCCTTCGTCGAGCTCGGCCCCAGCTTCATCAAGCTGGGGCAGTTCCTGGCCACCCGCGCCGACCTGATCGGCGAGGAGATGGCGCGCGACCTGGCCGAGCTGCAGGACCGCCTGCCGCCCTTCCCCAGCGCCGAGGCGCGGCGCGTCATCGCCGCCGAGCTGGGCGCGCCGGTCGAGGCGCTGTTCACCCGCTTCGAGGAGGCGCCGGTCTCCGCCGCCTCGATCGCCCAGGTCCACTTCGCCGTGACCCGGCCGCAAGGCCCCGCGCCGGAGGCGGGCCCGGACGCCGTTGCCGAGGCGCCGCGCGAGGTGGCGGTCAAGGTGCTGCGCCCCGGCGTCGAGGAGAAGCTGGAGCGCGACCTGCGCCTGCTCTACTGGCTCGCCCGCCTGGCCGAGCGCACCGAGCCGCGCCTGCGCCGCTTCCGCCCGGTGGCCCTGGTCGCCGAGTTCGAGCGGGTGGTCAAGACCGAGATGGACCTGCGGCTGGAGGCGGCCGGCGCCGACGAGCTGGCGGAGAACTTCGCCGGCGACGAGAGCTACCGCGTGCCGGCGGTCGACTGGGAGCGCACCGCGCGGCGCGTGCTGACCATGGAGCGGATCGCCGGCATCCGCATGGACGACCGCGAGGCGCTGCTGGCGGCCGGCCACGACCTGCCCGAGGTGCTGGAGAAGGCGGCGGCGATCTTCTTCCGCCAAGTCTTCCGCGACGGCTTCTTCCACGGCGACCAGCACCCCGGCAACATGTTCGTCGACGCCGAGGGCAACATCGTCGCCGTCGACTTCGGCATCATGGGCCGGCTCAGCCAGGACACCCGCGCGCTGCTGGCCGACATGCTGCTGGCCACCCTGCGGCGCGACTACCGCCGCCTGGCGGCGGTCCAGGCCCAGGCCGGCTTCCTGCCGCCGGACCAGCCGCGCGAGCTCTACGCCCAGTCGCTGCGCGCCGTCTGCGAGCCGATCTTCGGCCAGCCGCTGGAGCGCATCTCCTTCGCGCGTCTGCTCGGCCAGCTCCTGCAGCTCACCGAGTCCTACCAGATGCCGGTGCAGCCCGAGCTGGTGCTGCTGCAGAAGAACATGCTGATGGCCGAGGGCATCAGCCGGCGTCTCGACCCCGATCTCAACATCTGGCTGCTGGCCGAGCCGCTGATCGCCGAGTGGGTGCGCGAGAACCGCGGCCCGGCGGCGCGCGCCGGCCGCGGCGCCGAGGAGGTGGCGGCGACCCTCGCCCGCCTGCCGGAGCTGGCGCGCCGGGCCGAGGACCTGCTGGTCCGCCTGTCGGAGGAGCGCGCGCCGGAGACGGCGGGGTGGCTGGGCCGCCCGCTCGGCCCGGCGGTCTGGCTGGCCGGCCTCGCCCTGGCCGTGGCGCTGCTTGCCCTGCTCGACTGAGCGGGGGCCGGGGAAGGCAGGCCAGGGGAGGCAGGCCGGGGAAGGCAGGCCGGGGAGATGGGCCAAGGACGCGGGCCGGGGGAATTTTTCACCTGGCGTTGCGGATTTGCCGGGCTGGGGGCTTGCGGCTCAGTGCTTTCGCTGGCTAACTTATCTACCCGGTCGTAGCGTGAAATAAAGGCGCACTATCCATGCTCAGGGGGAAACGGGTCCTGCTCGTGGTCGCGGGTGGGATCGCCGCCTATAAGACGCTGGAACTGGTCCGCCGGCTGCGCGAGCAGGGGGCCGGCGTGCGCGCCATCCTGACCCGGGCCGGGGCCGAGTTCGTCACGCCGCTGTCCCTGGCGGCGCTGACCGGCGAGAAGGTCTACGGCGAGCTTTTCGACCTCACCGACGAGGCCGAGATGGGGCACATCCAGCTCTCGCGCGCCGCCGACCTGCTGGTGGTGGCGCCGGCCACGGCCGACATCCTGGCCAAGCTGGCGGGCGGCCGGGCCGACGACCTGGCCTCGACCGCGCTGCTGGCGACCGACAAGCCGGTGCTGATGGCGCCGGCCATGAACGTGCGCATGTGGGAGCATCCCGCGACCCAGGCGAACCTGGCCACCCTGCGCCGGCGCGGCACCCGCTTCGTCGGCCCCAACGCCGGCGACATGGCCTGCGGCGAACACGGCCTCGGGCGCATGGCCGAGCCGGAGGAGATCCTGGCCGCCATCGCGGCGCAGTTCCGCGACGCCGGCCGCCTGGCCGGGCGCCGCGCCCTGGTCACCAGCGGGCCGACCTTCGAGCCGCTCGATCCCGTGCGCTTCCTGGGCAACCGCTCCTCGGGCCGCCAGGGCCACGCCATCGCCGCCGCCCTGGCCGCGGCCGGCGCCGAGACCACCCTGGTGAGCGGCCCGGTCGCCCTGCCCGATCCGCCGGGCGTGACCACGGTGCAGGTGGAATCGGCCGAGGAGATGCTGGCCGCCTGCCGCGCGGCGCTGCCGGCCGAGGTGGCGGTCTGCGCCGCCGCGGTGGCCGACTGGCGCCCGGTTCGCGCGGCCGAGCAGAAGCTCAAGAAGGGCGGCGGCGCGCCGCCGGAGATCGCGTTGCGGCCCAACCCCGACATCCTGGCGACCCTGGCCGGCCTGGACGACCGGCGCCCGCGCCTGGTGATCGGCTTCGCCGCCGAGACCGAACGGCTGGTCGAGCAGGCCCGCGCCAAGCTGGCGGCCAAGGGCTGCGACTGGATCCTGGCCAACGACGTCTCGCCGGCCAGCGGCACCTTCGGCGGCGCGGACACCAGCCTGCACCTGATCGACGCGACCGGCACCGAGGACTGGCCCCGCCTGAGCAAGCAGGAGGCGGCGGCGCGGCTGGTCATCCGGATCGCCGAGGCGCTGGACAGCCTGCATGCCCAGGAGGCGGTGTCGGGCCCGGCGCACGAGGCCGGCGCGGAGGAAGCGCGGCAGGGTCGAGAGACCATCCAGGGAGGAGAGTGACGATGAGCAGCGCGGCGCCCAGCATCCCGGTCGAGGTCGTCCAGCTTGCGCACGGCGCCGACCTGCCCTTGCCGCGCTACGAGACCGCGCAGTCGGCCGGCCTGGACCTGCTGGCCGCCGTCGAGGCGCCGGTGAGCCTGGCGCCGGGCGCGCGCGCGCTGGTGCCGACCGGGCTGGCGATCGCCCTGCCGCCCGGCACCGAGGCACAGATCCGGCCGCGCTCCGGCCTTGCCCTCAAGCACGGCGTGACCTGTCTGAACGCGCCCGGCACGATCGACGCCGACTATCGCGGCGAGGTGAAGGTGCTGCTGATCAACCACGGCGAGGCCGCCTTCACCGTCGAGCGCGGCACGCGCATCGCGCAGATGGTGGTGGCGCCGGTGGCCCAGGCGGTCTGGCGCCCGGTCGCCAGCCTGGAGGCGACGCAGCGCGGCGCCGGCGGCTTCGGCTCGACGGGCAGGCAGGCGCGGCCGGCCGGGGCGGCGTCGGTGGCGGCTACGGCCGACGGCGGGCCCGCCGTACCGGGCTGAGGGGTACCGGGCTGAGGCGTGCCGGGCTGGGGTGTGCCGGCGCGCCAGGGGCTGGGAGACAAGAAGGAAGAACAAGGGGCGAAAGGGTCCGAGGGACGATGCTGAGACTTTCCAAGAAGCTGCTGTTCGCCATCGAGGCCGTGGTCGACATCGCCTACCACTCCAGCAGCGGCCCGGTGCGCTCCACCGACATCTCGCGCCGCCAGGGCATCCCGCGCCGCTACCTGGAACAGGTGCTGCAGCAGCTCGTCCACCACGGCATCCTCGCCGGTCAGCGCGGGCCGCGCGGCGGCTACCGCCTGGCGCGCGAGCGACGACGGATCTCGGTCGGCGAGATCATCCGCATCGTGCGCAAGCTGGAGGGCACGCCCGACCCGGCGAGCGAGCCGGACGGCTCCGAGATCGGGGTCAAGGTGGTGCGGCCGATCTGGATCGACATGCAGCGCGAGATGATGGAGCGCTTCGACAATACCACCATCGAGGAGCTCTGCCGCCGCGCCCGCGAGAAGGGGATTCAGGCCGAGATCAAGGCCTCGGCCGACTTCTCGATCTGAGCCGCCGCGCGGCGCCGGCCCGGGCTTCGCGTTGCGCCGCTATTTCACGGTATTCTTGCGGGTTGCTCTGGTATTTCCCATGGCCGCGAACTAAATCCGGGGCGTGGGCCGCGCGGCGGCCCGGCGACCACGCGAGGCAGGAGGACCGGTGCCATGAGCGATGCAGCCGCAAAGACGAGGAGCGCCGCGGCCGAGGCGCCGCAGGGCGAGTTCCGCGGCAAGATCTACGACTCGATCCTGGACACCATCGGCGCCACGCCGCTGGTGCGGATGAAGAAGCTGGCCGCCGCGCACGGCGTCGGCGCCGAGCTGCTCGGCAAGTGCGAGTTCTTCAACCCCCTGGCCTCGGTCAAGGACCGCATCGGCCTGGCGATGATCGAGAAGCTGGAGGCCGACGGCAAGATCGGCCCCGACACCGTGCTGGTCGAGCCGACCAGCGGCAACACCGGCATCGCCCTGGCCTTCGTGGCCGCCGCCAAGGGCTACCGGCTGATCCTGACCATGCCCGAGACCATGTCGGTCGAGCGCCGCAAGATGTTCAAGCTGCTCGGCGCCGAGCTGGAGCTGACCGAGGGGCCGAAGGGCATGAAGGGCGCCATCGCCAAGGCCCAGGAGCTGCTCGACGAGCTGCCCGACGCGGTGATGCCGCAGCAGTTCGAGAACCCGGCCAACCCGGAGATCCACCGGGCGACCACGGCGGAGGAGATCTGGCGCGACACCGCCGGCCAGGTCGACGTGGTGATCTCCGGCGTCGGCACCGGCGGCACGCTGACCGGCGTCGGCGAGGTGCTGAAGGCGCGCAAGCCCGACGTCAAGATGATCGCGGTCGAGCCGGAGGACAGCCCGATCCTCTCCGGCGGCGAGCCCGGCCCGCACAAGATCCAGGGCATCGGCGCCGGCTTCGTGCCGGGCATCCTCGACACCGGCCTGATTGACGAGGTGCTGCGCATCGGCAACGACACCGCCTTCCGCACCGCGCGCGAGGCGGCGGCCACCGAGGGCCTGCCCGTCGGCATCTCCTCCGGTGCCGCCATCGCCGCCGCGCTGGAGGTCGCCGCCCGTCCGGAGATGACGGGCAAGTCGATCGTCGTGATCCTGCCCTCCTTCGCCGAGCGCTACCTCTCGACCGCCCTGTTCGAGGGGCTGTAGGAGACGCGCGCCAGGGCCGGCCTGCCCGAGACCCGGGCAAAGCCGGCCCTCGCCGGCGTCAGGCCGCGCGCACGCTGGCCAGGAAGCGGTCGGCCGTGTCGCCGAGCGCGGCGACGGCGGCCCTGAGCTGGTCGCTCTCGCCCAGGATCTCCTCGGCGTCGCTGCCGATCTTGGTGCCGGCCTCCTTGACCCAGACGATGCGCTCGCTGACCTCGCTGGTGCCGGCCGAAGCCTGCTGGGCCGAGCTGCTGATCTCGCCGGTGGCGGCCGACTGCTCCTCGACGGCCGAGGCGACGGCGGTGAAGACCTCGTTCATCTCCTCGATCACCTGGCGCACGCGGCCGACGGACTCCACCGTGGTGCCGGTGGCCGCCTGCATCTGCTCGATCTGCCCGGAGATCTGATCGGT
>LSZA01000165.1 GCA_001637315.1 Phormidium willei BDU 130791
TGCGCCAGAAGGCGTCGCGCGCCACGGGGTCGACGCCGGAGGTGGGCTCGTCGAGGATCAGCATCTCCGGCTCGTGGATCATGGCCACGGCCAGGGACAGGCGCTGGCGGTGGCCGAGCGGCAACCCCTCGGGCAGGGACTCGCTGACCTGCGCCAGGTCGAAGCGCTCGATCATGCGCGCGACCCGGTCGGGGATCTCGGCCTCGGCCACGCCGAACAGCCGGGCGTGCAGCACCAGGTTCTGGCGCACCGTCAGCTCGGTGTAGAGCGAGAAGGCCTGGGACATGTAGCCGACCCGCCGGCGGGTGGCGAGGTCGCGCGGGTCGATCTCCTGCCCGAACAGCCAGGCCCGCCCCGCGCTCGGCGGCAGCAGGCCGGTCAGCATCTTCATCGTCGTCGTCTTGCCGCAACCGTTGGAGCCGAGGAAGCCGAAAATCTCGCCGCGCCGGATGCGGAAGCTGGCATGATCGACCGCCGTGAAGTCGCCGAAGCGCTTGGTCAGGCCCTGCGCCTCGATGGCGACGTCGCGGCCGTCCTCGGACTCGGGCAGCGGCGCGATCTCCACCGGGCGGTAGCGGGCGCGCTGTTCCTCCGGCAGCAGGGCGATGAAGGCGGCCTCAAGGCTCGCGCTGCCGGTGCGCGCCAGCAGCGCCTCGGGCGTCGCGGCGGCCAGGACCCGGCCGCCGTCCATCGCCACCAGCCAGTCGAAGCCGGCGGCCTCCTCCATGTAGGCCGTGGCCACCAGCACGCTCATCTGCGGGCGTTCGGCCCGGATCGCCTCGATCAACTGCCAGAACTGCCGGCGCGAGAGAGGGTCGACGCCGGTGGTCGGCTCGTCGAGGATCAGCAGGTCGGGATCGTGGATCAGCGCGCAGCAGAGGCCGAGCTTCTGCTTCATGCCGCCCGAGAGCTTGCCGGCCGGCCGCTCCAGGAAGGGCGCGAGCCCGGTCGCCGCGGTCAGGGTGGCGATGCGGCGCCGGCGTTCGGCGCGGCCGTGGCCGAACAGGCGGCCGAAGAAGTCGATGTTCTCGAAGACCGACAAGGTCGGGTAGAGGTTCTTGCCCAGCCCTTGCGGCATGTAGGCGATGCGCGGGCAGACCCGCCGGCGGTGGGCGGCGCTGGCCATGTCCCCGTCCAGCACCTGCGCGTGGCCCTGCTGCAGCGCGCGGGCGCCGGCGACGATGGACAGCAGGCTCGACTTGCCGACGCCGTCGGGGCCGATCACCCCCACCATGCGTCCGGCCGGGATGTCCAGCGTGACCTCCCGCAGGGCGGTGCGCTTGCCGTAGCGCAGGCCGAGCGCGCGCAGCCGCGCCACCGGCGCGGGCTCGGCCGCCGGCGTGGCGTGCTCAGCCATCGGGCAGCTTCACCTGCAGGTCCGGCGGCCAGGCCGCCGCCGCGTCGAGCCGGACGTAGGCCACGCCGGGCAGGCCGGTCTTGACCTCGCGGACGTGGCGTTCGAGCAGCTCCGGCGGGATCTGCGCCTTCAGCCGGAACATCAGCTTCTGGCGCTCCTCCGCCGTCTCCACCGTCTTGGGCGTGAACTGCGCGACGTCGGCGACGAAGGAAATCTCGGCCGGGATCACGTACTGCGGGGCGGCGTCGAGCACGATGCGCGCCTCGGCGCCCAGGGCGACCCGGCCGGCCTGCGCCGTCGGCAGGAAGAAGGTCATGTAGACGTCGCCCAGGTCGACCAGGTTGAGCACCGCGCCGCCGGCGTTGACCACCTCGCCCGGCTGCGCCACCCGGTACTGCACGCGCCCGCGGCGCGGCGCCCGCAGGGTGCTGTCGTCGATGTCGGCCTGGATCCGCTCGATCGTCGCCTGCACCGCCTCCACCTCCGACTCGGCGGCGACCACCTGCGAGGTGGCGAAGCCGATCGCCGCCTCGGCCGCCGCCAACTGCGCGCGCGCCGCGCTGAGGGCGGCCTTGGCCCCCTCGAAGGCGGCGCGGTCGTCGTCCAGCTTCTGCAGCGGCGCGTTGCCGCGGGCGGCCAACTCCTCGGTGCGCGCCAGGCGCTTGCGGGCGGCGTCCAGCTCGGCTTGGCGCTGGGCGATCACCGCGCGCACCGCCGCGCGCTCCGCACGACGCTGGGTGACCTGGCTGCGCGCGGTCTCCACCCCGATGCGCGCCCGCTTGAGCTGCGCCTCGGCCTCGCGGAGCTGGGCGGCCAGCACGGCGGTGTCCATCCGCGCCAGCACCTGACCGGGCTCCACGAAGTCGCCCTCGCCGGCCAGGATCGCCTCCACCCGGCCCGGCGTCTTGGCCGCGACGTCGATCTCCACCGCCTCGATCCGGCCGTTGCTGCTGGCGAAGCCGGGCGGCAGCTCGGGCGGCCGGAACTCCTGCCAGGCCAGCACGGCGACGGCGGCGACCAGCGCCATCGCCGCAAGCCACAGCAGCCAGCTTCTCGTCGGGATCGTCATCGCTTCATCCGAGATACGGGCGGGAAACAAGATCGGGGCGCCACACCAGGTTCCGCGGGACCGGGCGCGACGGCCGGCGCGAGCTAAGCCCGTGCGCTCGGGCGCGCGCCATGATCTTGCTCAAGCGCGGCGGGCCGCAGCGGCGCGACAGGATTTACGGCAGGCGTGCGGGTTCGGCAAAGGCGTCGCGGCAAGCCGCAGCCGCACCGGCAGGGTCGCGGGCACCGCTGCGCCGGTCAGCCGAGGTAGCTCGACAGCAGCTCGATCTGCAGGAAGCCCAGCAGCAGCAGGACGTTGATCGCCCAGGCCACGGTCAGCCAGCGGGCGAGCTGGGTATAGAGGTCGCGCCGGCTGTTCGGCGCGCAGCGCCAGACGGCAACGACGATCCAGGCCGTGTAGAGCAGCAGCAGCGGCAGCAGGAGCTGCTGCGCCAGCAGGTTGCCGGCGGACAGCAGCCAGGCGTAGAGGCCGGCCAGGCCCAGGCTGACGACCACGCCGTAGAGCCAGTAGGCTCGCCACAGCGGCCTCTCGCCCCGCCAGTACTTCAGGAGGAAGGGGCCGCCCGTGGTTCCTTGCGGTGGCGCGACGCGCATCTTTTGCCCTCCTTACGGCAAGGGGCGGCCCTCCGGTCGCCCCGGGGAAAGCGGGCCCGCGTAGGCGCAGTCCGCCAGGGTCGTGCGGTCGAGTTCGCGCAGGAAGGCTTCGCGGGCCGCGGCCAGCGGAGCCTTGAGGCGACAACCGGGGGTCAGCACGCAGCCGCCGCCGTCGGCCTGGAAGCACTCCACCAGGGCCTGGCGCCCCTCGAGCAGGCGGACCACCTCGCCCAGCGTGACGCCCTCGGCGGGGCGCGCGAGCCGCAGCCCGCCGCCGCCGCCGCGCCGGGTCGCCACCACGCCGGCCGCGGCCAGCCGCCCCACCACCTTGGTCAGGTGATGGCGCGAGACGCCGAAGTCCCGGGCCAGCTCCTCCGTGGTGAAGCTGCGCTCCGGGGCGCCGGCCAGGCGCATCAGCGTGCGCAGGGCGAAGTCGGTGAAGCTCGTCAGACGCATGGCGGGGTCCCGCGCGAAAGCTGGCTGACGCCAGCATGCCATGGTAAATAGGTATTTCAAATACTGATTCGGGGGCCGCGATGACCGCAGCAGAGCGCCGCGCCGAGATCGTCAGCGATATCGTCGCCCGGACCGGCATCGACGAGGCGATGATCGCGCGCCTGGTCCATGCCTTCTACGCCAGGGTTCGCGCGGACCGGCTGCTGGGCCCGGTCTTCGCCGCGCGGATCGACGACTGGGACGCGCACCTGGAGCGCATGTGCGCCTTCTGGTCGTCCGTCGCGCTGATCACCGGCCGCTACCAGGGCCGCCCGATGCCCGCGCATGCCCGCCTGCCGGTGGATGCGCGACACTTCGACCGCTGGCTGACGCTCTTCGCCGAAACGGCGCGGGAGACCTGTCCGCTGGCGGCCGCGGCGCACTTCGTCGAGCGCGCGGAGACCATCGCCCGCAGCCTGGAGCTGGGGGTCGCGGTGCAAAGCGGCGTCGTCCTGGCCCGCGGCGAGCGCCTGCACCGGCCGGACGGCGAGTTGGCGCTGCCCGAGGCGGCCGGCGGCGCGGAGACGGCCGGGCCATGAGCGGCGACGACACGCCCGAGGCGGCCGGCGGCTTCGCCTCGCCCCCCTGCTTCCTGCACGAACTCGACCCCGCCTACACCGGGCTGGAGGAAAGTGTCGATCCTCAGCAGCGTCGCGACGTCGCACGCTGGCGCGAGGCCACGCGCGCACGGCTGATCGCCGAGCGGCTGGCGATCGAGCGGGGCGAGCGGCGCCGGCGCGGCGAAGCGATCTTCGGCCATCTGCAGGCCACGGTCGGTCCGCTGGACGGCCGCGTCGTCAGCGCCTACTGGCCGTTTCGCGGCGAACCCGATCCGCGCGCCTTCCTGCGCGAGGTGGTGGCCCAAGGCGGGCGCTGCGCGCTGCCGGTGGTGGTCGCGCGCCGCCAACCGCTGCAGTTCCGAAGCTGGGCGCCGGGCGAGCCGCTGGAGCCGGGGGTGTGGAATATCCCCGTCCCGACCGCCGGCGCGGCGGTGGTCCCCGACCTGGTGATCGCGCCGCTGGTCGGCTTCGACCCGGCCGGCTACCGCCTGGGCTACGGCGGCGGCTTCTATGACCGCACCCTGGCCGCGCTGGCGCGGCGGCCGCAGGTCTTCGGCGTCGGCTTCGCCCAGGCCGCCCTGCCGACGATCTATCCCCAGCCCCACGACATTCCGATGGACCGCGTGGTGACCGAGGCGGGCGTGCAGGCCCCCTAGTGTCCCGCTGGCGCCGAAATTCGATGCATCGCATTTCGGAGTCGGGACACTAGCATGATTTTTCGCGTCCGCCGGGCACGCGCTGCTCAGACCAGCCCGAGCGCGAAATAGGCAAGCGCCGACAAGCCGGCAGCGATCAGCACATAAGGCAGTTGCGTGAGCGCGTGATCCATCGTCGTGACGTCGCTCGACGAGGCCGACAGCACCGTGGAATCTCCGTAGAAGCAGGCGTGCGAGCCGAAGGCGCCCGCCGACACCACCACCCCGACAAGCAGGAAGGCATCCATGTCTAGCGCAAGTCCGAGCGGCAGGATGATCGGCAACGCGATGGCATACATGCCCCAGAAGCTGCCTGTGGCGAAGGCGATCAGGGCCAAGGTCAGGAAGGCGACCGGCGGCAGCAAGGTCGCTGTCATGAGCGGACTCACCGTCTCAATCACGAAATCGGTCAGGCCAAGAATGTCGTTCACTTCCTTCAGCATGAACGAGGCGACGATGATCGCGATGGCCGGCACCATGCCCTTCACCCCCTCCATCGCGAGGTCGAACATCTGCCCGACCTTGAGCGTTCCCTGCAGTCCGTAGAGAAGGACGGAGATCACCAACGCCGCCGTCACCCCCATCAAGATGTCGACCTCGAACCACCAGGTGAAGAAAATGAGGCTAACGATGGGAACCAGAAAGTTGTGCAACCGCGGCGCGCCGCGATGCTGGAAGTCGATCTGGGGCTCGTCCTGCACCGCCGTCGCGGTGCTCTCACCGGCGTATGCGCGCGCCTCCGCCCGTTTCATCGCCCCGAGTGCCGGCACCAGCCCTATCGCGACCAGAGGGACGAGGAGCACGGCGACCAGCGGATAGATCATGTAGGGGATCGAAGAGATATAGGCCACCACGCCTTGTCCGGCCTCCGCCACGCCGTTGATCTCCAGCAGGCCCGAGACATACACCGCCCAGGTGGAGAGCGGCACCAGCACGCAAATCGGCGCGGCGGTCGAATCGACCACGTAGGAGAGCATGGGCCGCGACACACGGTGGCTGTCGGTCACCCGCTTCATGGACGCCCCCACCGTCAGCGCGTTGAGATAGTCGTCGATGAAGATCAGCAGGCCCAGGGCCCAAGTGGCGATCAATGACGACCTTCGGGTCCGGCAAATGCGTATCAGAAGGCCGGCAAACGCCTGCGCGCCCCCCGAATGCACCACGAGATGGGTCAAAGCACCGAACAGGCTCACCGCCAGAAGGATCCACACGATGGTGCCGTCTGCGAGCACCGTCTGGGCGCTCGCCACGATGCGCTGCATGACCTCATCCTGCGAGATCATCACCTGGCCGACGATGACGCCGCCGACGAGCGACTCCAGCGCCCGGCGGGACAGCACGGCCAGAACGATGACGGCAAGCGTCGGTATTAAGGCAAGCGCTCCAAAATTCTCCATAACGCCACCTTTTGGATCTTCACCGGGTTTCCACGCGGCGCGTGGACAGGGCTTATCCCGCCGCCGCCTGCTCGGAGCTTCCTGTGAAGGGCGGACCTGCACCTGAGAATATCCGCGCCGACTGTGCGATAAATTAGCGGAACATAGTTTTTTACTCAATAAAAAACTATATTGGATAAAAGGAAAGATAATGACCGAGACAAAAGAACAGGTCAGCGGGTTGCGCGTTCGTCAAAAAACGCAGCGCCACGATGCGATCCTCGCGGCGGCCGAGCGCCACTTCGCGACGCGACGGCTCGACGACGTGAAGATGCGCGACATCGCGCGCGATGCAGGCGTCTCCACGCCGACCGTGTTCAACTACTTCGGGTCCAAAGACGAGCTGCTGCTTGCCGTCGTACTGAAAGGCAATGCGGAAGCGCGCCACCGCACCGCGGCGATCCGCGCGGAGACGGGCATCGGCGTCGACGATGGGGTCTGCCGCATTCTGGAAGCCTACTCGGAGCTTTCCAGCCGGCTTCTCAGCAAGGAGGCCTGGCGCCACGCCGAGGCGGTCTACATCCGCCATCCGGCCTCTGAATTCGTGCGGCGCTACGATGCGATCAATCGGCATATCGTGGAAGACCTGAGCGCGCATCTGATGGTGCGCACGCCCAGGAACCGGTTCCGCGCGGCCGACGTGAACTTCATCGCGCGGCTGCTGTTCAGCCGATGGAACGCCCTGTTCCTCGACTACATCCGCGACGATGCGGTCGACTTCGAGACCCATCGCGCCGCCATAGAGCAGGAGATGACTCAGGCCCTTCGCCTGCTGGGCCTCAGCCCCGCCTGATCCAAAGTCTCTTCGCCGATCACAAGAAACCTCCTCTCCATCATCGGGGGAGCGCGACTTCTCGCGCCCGGCGCAAGCGCGTGGCGGGCCCCTACCTTCGTCGTGGTCACGCGGCTAGAGGACCAAGGCCACATCGAACGGCTGCGCGACAGCAGCGACGGCCGCTCCCGGCGGATTTGCCTGACCGAACAGGGCCGCGCGCTCTGGCGGGCGATCCGCCCGGCCAGCCACGGCTACTCCGACGAGGCGCTGGCCGGCGTCTCCTTCGAGGATCGGGTGGCTGTCCTCAACACCTTGGACCGCCTGCTGGACAACAGGAAGCGGCTGTGAGCGGGCGTGGGCCGGCGCCCTTCAGGGAGCGTAGGGCAGGCTGCGGTCGACCAGATCCCAGATGAAGCGGCCGCTGGGGCGCTGCTGCTCCTCGGCGATGTGCGCGACCAGCCCGGCGGCACGCGAGACCACCGCGAAGCCGCGCATCAGCTCCACCGGCACGCCGATCTCGCCCAGCAGCGCGGCGATGGCGCCGGTCGCGTTGATCGTGACATGCTTGCCGGCCGCCCGGTCGACCGCCGCCGCCAGGGCGCGCAGCGCGCGCACGTAACCTCGGTCCAGCCCCAACTCGTCGGCCAGCGCGAGCAGCTTCAGCGCCCGGGGGTCGTCGGGCTTGTGCAGGTGGTGGCCGAACCCCGGCACCGGGACGCGCCGGCTGCGGTGATCCTGGGCCATGGCCTCGGCCCGGGCCCGCAGCGCCGCCGCGCCCGGCTGCGCCGCCAGCTCGGCGAGCAACCGAGCGCAGTTCTCCATGGTGCCGACGAACTGGCTGCCGACGGCCAGCAGGCCGGCCGCCACCGCGCCCTGAAGGTTCTCGGGCGCGCTCATGTAGACCTCGCGCGTGGCGATGGCGCTGGGCGTCAGGCCGTGCTCCATCAGCACGATCAGCACGGCGTTGAGGACGCGGCGATCCGCGTCTGCGAGGCGGCGGCCGAGGATGTGCTCGCCCATCACCGTCAGGAAATCGCCGCCGCCGTCGAGCAGCTCGCCCACCAGGTCCTTCTCGCGGTAGTAGACCGAGGTCAGGTCGTGACGGCAGAGCGCCGTGGTCGGGGTGCGCTGGCTCATGCCTTGGCTCCATTCCGGGCGGCCGCCGCAGCCAGTTTCTGGCGCTGCAGCTTGCCGTAGGCGTTGCGGGGAAGCTCGTCGACGAAGACGATCGCCTTCGGCGTCTTGACCGAGCCGAGACGCTGCTTGGCGAAATCGAGGATCTCCTCGGCGCTGGCCGCGGCGCCGGCGCGGAGCTGCACGGCGGCCTGCACCGCCTCGCCCCACTTCTCGTCGGGGGCGCCGAAGACGGCCACGTCGCCCACCGCCGGATGCTCGCCGAGCACCGGCTCGACGTCGCCGGGATAGACGTTGAAGCCGCCGGTGATGATCACCTCCTTGAGGCGCCCCTTGAGGAACAGGAAGCCGCGCGCGTCGAGGCGGCCGAGATCGCCGGTGTGCAGCCAGCCGTCGACCAGGGTCTCGGCCGTCTTCTCCGGCTGGCGCCAGTAGCCGCCCATCACCAGATCGCCGCGAATCACCACCTCGCCGGCTTCGCCCGGCGGCAGTAGACGGCCCTGGCCGTCCATCACCTCGACGCTGGTCAGCAGGGTCGCCCGGCCGACCGAGGCGCGGGTGCCCGGCGCGGCCAGGTCGACCGGGCCGATGTGGGTGGCGATCTGCGGCGCCTCGGTCTGACCGTAGGTCGAATGCAGCACCGGGCCGAAGGCGTCCAGCGCCCCCGCGATCTCGGCCGGCCGCATCGGGCCGGCGCCGTAGACCAACTGACGCAGGTCCGGCAGGTCGGCCGGCGCGCCGTCGAGCTCGGCCAGCAGCATGTAGATGACGGTCGGCGGCACGAAGACGCTGGTGATCTGCTGCGCGCGCAGCAGGCGCAGGAGCTGCGGCGGCTTCGGTCGGTCCGTCAGCACCAGCGTGCCGCCCGCCGCCAGGGTGGGCAGCACGTAGGTGGAGGTACCGTGGGTGATCGGCGCGGCGGTGAGATAGCGTGTCGCGCCGTCCAGGCCGTAGGTATGGATCTGCGTGACGATGTTGGTGTTCCAGGCGCGAAAGGGCTGCATCACACCCTTCGGCGCGCCGGTCGTGCCGCCGGTGAACTTGATCGCCTGCGGCGCGGCAAGATCGGGAAAGACCCCTTCGGGCCGCTGGCCCGCGTAGCGCCGGCGCAGCGCGCGGGCGTCGCCGCCGCCGCCGCCCGGCGCCGAAGCATGCAGGGGGATCAGCTCCGCTTCGACCCCTTGCAGCAGCGGCAGTCCCGCCGCGTCGGCCAGCACGATGCTGGCCCCGGTGAAGGCGACCTGCGCGGCCAGCTCCCGCGCACTGTTCTTGGGATAGAGCGGAACCCAGGTCTTGCCGGCGGCCAGCACCGCCAGCCAGGCGACCAGATGGTCGACATGATTGTAGGCGCAGATGCCGACCCGCGAGAGCGGTTGCGGATCGATCGCCTGCAGGGCGACGGCCAGCGCCTCCGCCTCCTGGCGCAACGCGCCGTAGCTCAGCCGCTCGGCGCCCTCCTCGACAGCGATGCGCTCGGGATGCGCGCGCGCGGCGCGCCGGAAGAAGTCGATGGGATACATGCCTGCCGTCAGCTCCGGTCCTGCCAGTCGTCCTTGCCGCGCGGACCTGCCGGTCAGGCCGCCAGCCGCGCCAGCGGCGGGCGGGCCAGATGGTGCGTCGTGAGCGCCTGGAAGGCTTTCGCCGCCTCCAACAGGCGCAGGTCGTCCCAGGGCCGCCCGGCAAGCTGGAAGGCGACCGGCAGCCTCTCCTCCGAGAGCCCGGCCGGCAGGGCGATGGCCGGACCGCCGCCGACGTTGAAGGGCGAGGTCAGATAGCTGCCCTGGAGGATCGCGAACTTCGGCACGCTCTCCAGCGGCGGTGCCGCGCCCGGCGCCACCGCCGTCATCAGCAGGTCGCAGCCGGCAAAGGCCGCCGCCAGCTCGCCCTGCAGGCTTCGGCGCGCGCGGCGCGCATCCACGTAGTCGGCGGCGCTGAGCAGCGCGCCGCTGCGCACCCGGTCGCGGAAGTTTTCGCCAAAGGGCGGGTCGGGCCGGGCGAGCTCCTGGCGATAGAGGGCGTAGGCTTCGCTCAGCAGGATCACCAGGCAGGCGGCGTGGTAGTCCCGCAGCGGCGAGAGCGCGATCTCGCGAACCTCGGCGCCGGCCGCGCGCAGCGTCTCCACCGCGGCCGCGATCGCCCGCTGCGTCGCCCCGTCGACTTGGCTATCCCGCGCGTAGAAGTGCCGCACCAGGCCGATGCGCAGCCCGCGCAGGCCCTCGTCCCGCCCCCCGCCGGGGCCGGCGTCGCGGCGCCGCGCACAAAGGCGGTCCCAGGCCGGCGGCTCGGCCCGGGCCGCCCGCAGCAGCTC
>LSZA01000166.1 GCA_001637315.1 Phormidium willei BDU 130791
GATCGAACTGCACGGCAATGAAGATGCCGTAGATCAGCAGGAAGACAAGGGCCAAGCCGCGCCCGATCGCCCGCCCCGAGACCAGCACCGCCATCAGCAGCACCGTGGCGCCCAGCATCACCCAGATGTCGAAGGCCAGCAGTTCCGGCGAGAACTGGAAGGGCGCGACCAGCGCCAGCACGCCGAGGATGCCGAGCACGTTGAAGATGTTGGAGCCGACGATGTTGCCGATGGCGACGTCGGCGTGGCGGCGCAGGGCGGCGACCACGGCGGTCGCCAACTCGGGCAGCGAGGTGCCGAAGGCCACCAGGGTCAGCCCGATCACCGCATCGGACACGCCCATCACCTGGGCGATCGCGATGGCGCCGTCGATCAGCAGCTCGGAGCCGACCACCAGGCCGAGGGTGCCGCCCGCGACGAGCCCCAGGGCGGGCAGCCAGGCATCCGGCGCCGCCTCCAGCGCCTCGGCCGCCTCGCCGTCCGGCGCGGTCACGCCCTGGCGGCGCTCGACCAGGTAGCTGCGCAGGATGTAGGCGCCCAGCAGGAAGAGGAAGATCAGACCGTGCGGCCAGAACAGCGTGCCGACGAAGGCGAGCAGGATCATCACCAGCGTCGCCCCGGTCATCACGCTGCCGTCGCGCCAGGCCAGGCTGCGCGGCGGGTGCATCACCTGGATCATCGCCGCGGCGCCGACGATCAGCAGGATGTTGGCGATGTTGGAGCCAATCACGTTGCCGACGCCGATGCTCGGCCGGCCCTCCAGCCCGGCCGCCAGGGTCACCACCAGCTCCGGCATGGAGGTAGCGAAGGCGACCACGGTCAGGCCGATCAGCAGCGGCGACAGGCCGAGCAGACGGGCCAGACCGACGGCCCCGCGCAGCAGCAACTCGCCGCCCAGCACCAGCAGCGCCAGGCCGCCCAGGACGTAAAGGCTGTCGATCAACATGCCGTCGGCCCATGCGGCGCTCGGAGGCTGGTCGGGATCTGCGCGGGGGGAAGTGGGATCATGCCTTGACCGACTGCGGGTTCATTTGGCCAGGTCCAGGCACACGGCGACCAGCGGCGCGCCTTGACGGACCCCTCCCCCACGACGCGGCCGGATCCAGCGTGCGGCCCTGCTTCTTGGCACATTACATGCGGGCGGACCCCGGCGAATTCAACTGCTTGTCCGCGGTCCGCGCGCGCTGAGGCCCGGCGCCCGGCCTCAGCCCTCGGGCTCGAAGTCGAGGCTGGCGGAGTTGATGCAGTAGCGCAGCCCGGTCGGCTCCGGGCCGTCGGGGAAGACATGGCCCTGGTGCGCGCCGCAGGTGGCGCAATGCACCTCGGTGCGGGTCATGAAGAAGCTGCGGTCGGTCTTGGTGCCGAGCGTCTCCGCGTCGAGCGGCTGCCAGAAGGAGGGCCAGCCCGAGCCGCTGTCGAACTTGTGGAGCGAGGAGAAGAGCGGCGTGCCGCAGACGACGCAGCGATAGGTGCCGGCGCGCTTCTCGGCGTTGTACTTGCCGGTGAAGGCGCGCTCCGTGCCGTGCTCCTGGGTTACCCGGACCTGCTCCGGGCTCAGATGGGACGTGTCGAAGCCCTTCTTGGCGGCATCGGACATGGCGCTGGCCTCCCTTGGCTGATGGCGTCCTCCCGATATATGCAGCCTGCCGCGCCAACCAAGGCGCCGGCGCGGCCGGTTCAGGCGGCCCGGAACTCCAGCGCGACCCCGCTGGCCTGCGCGGGACCGACCCGCAGGTGGCCGTCGGCCTCCGGCGCCAGGGGAATGCCGGCGACCTCCAGAAAGTAGCGGGTGGCCGCCAGGTCGCGCACCCGCACCGCCAGCCCGACCAGCCGCGGCCGCGGCAGTGCCGGCGCCTCGGGAAAGCGCGCGGCCAGGGCCTCCGGCCCCAGGAAGGTCAGGCGGCCGTCGCCGACGGCGACCTGGACCCAGCCGTCGGCGGCGCGCACCGCCTCCATGCCGAACAGGCGGGCATAGGCCAGGCCCAGCTCGCCGGGCGCCTCCACCGCGGCCACCACCTCGTCGAGGCCCTCGGCGCCGTTGGGGTGGACCAGCCACTCCGGGCGCCAGACCAGCTCCGGCGTCAGGTGGGCGCAGACGAAGCTGCGCAGCTCCGGCGTCGCCTCGGGCGGCGGGAAGACCAGCCGGAACGCGGGCTCCACCTCGCCCTCGGGCAGCTCCAGCGTGCGCTTCAGGTCCTTCGGCCCCTCGGCGGCGATCCCCTCGCGCCTCAGCGCCTCCGCGCAGGCCGCGGCGTCGTCGGTGGCGAAGGCCACCGCCATCAGCCCCTCGCGCTCGGCCAGGAAGGCGTCCAGATGATTGGTGAACTGGCTGGCATCGACGATGCCGATCAGCTCGATGTAGTCCCGCGGGAACATCAGGCAGTAGTTGGCGGTGCCCCAGCCGATGTGCCGCCCGCGCGGGCAGAGCTTGAAACCCAGCCGGGCCCAGGCGTAGCGCGCCGCCTCCAGGTCGTGCGCGCCGACCAGCACATGGTCGAGCCCGCGGATCGCCGCGTTCATCCGCGCGTCCCTCCCTGCCCGCCGCCCCCCGCTTCGCCAAACCCCGCTTCGCCAGGCCCGGCGTCGCCGCCCTCCGGGCCGCTGGCATAGCCGTAGCCGGCCCGGAACTTCTCCAGCACCCGGACCATCTCCGCCTCCGGCAGCAGCTTCGGCGCGCCGAGCTGCAGCACCTGCCAGTACTGCGCCGCCAGGGTCTCCACCTCGACGGCGATCTTCAGGGCCTCGGCCAGGTCGCGGCCGCAGGCGATCATGCCGTGGTTGGCGAGCAGGCAGGCCTTGCGCCCCTCCAGCGCCGCCAGCGCGTTGTCCGACAGCGCCGCGGTGCCGAAGGTGGCGTAGGGCGCGCAGCGGATGTCGCTGCCGCCGGCCACGGCGACCATGTAGTGGAAGGCCGGGATGTCCAGGTGCTGGCAGGCCAGGGTGGTGGCGTAGCGGGCGTGGGTGTGAACCACGCCGCCGAACTCCGCGCGGGCGCGCAGGATGTCGCGGTGGAAGCGCCACTCGCTCGAGGGGCGCCGCCCCTCCGGCGCCCGCCAGGTGCCGTCGAAGGCCATCGCCACGATGTCGGCCGGCGTCATGGCCTCGTAGTCCAGGCCGGAGGGGGTGACCAGCAGCCCCTCGCCTGACGGGCAGCGCGCGCCGAGGTTGCCGGAGGTGCCCTGGTTGATACCCAGCGAGTTCATCCGCCGGGCAGTCTCCACCATCTGCCTGCGCAGCGCTGCTTGCCCGGTCGCGCCCTGGTCCATTCCCGCCCGCCTCAGCGCCCGGCGCGGTCGCCGCGCGCCGCCTTTTCGGGGTAGAGCCCCGCCAGCCCCTCGGCCGAGGCCGCGCAGACCCCGCGCTCGGTGATCAGGCCGCTGACCAGCCGCGCCGGCGTGACGTCGAAGGCGTAGTTGCCGGCCGGGCTGCCGGGGCTGGTGATCTCCACGCTCACCAGCTCGCCGGTCTCGCTGCGGCCGGTCACATGGGTCATCTCGCGGGGGTCGCGCTCCTCGATCGGGATGTCGGCGCCCGAGTCCAGGGTCCAGTCGATGGTCGGCCCCGGCAGGGCGACGTAGAAGGGCACGCCGGTGTCCTGCGCGGCCAGCGCCTTCAGGTAGGTGCCGATCTTGTTGCAGACGTCGCCGCCGCGCGTGGTGCGGTCGGTGCCGACGATGCAGAGGTCGACCAGGCCCCGCTGCATCAGGTGGCCGCCGACGTTGTCGGCGACGATGGTGTGGGCGACCCCGTGGTGGTTCAGCTCCCAGGCCGTCAGGCTGGCGCCCTGGTTGCGCGGCCGCGTCTCGTCGACCCAGACGTGCAGCGCAATCCCCTTCTCCTGGGCCAGGTAGATCGGCGCGGTGGCGGTGCCCCAGTCGACCGTGGCCAGCCAGCCGGCGTTGCAGTGGGTCAGCAGGTTGACCGGCGCGCCGCCCTTGCGCGCGGCGATCTCCTCGATCAGGCCCAGGCCCTGATCGCCGATGGCACGGCAGAGCGCCACGTCCTCCTCGCAGATCTCGGCGGCGCGGATGTAGGCGGTCGCCGCCCGCGCGTTGGCGCCGAGCGGCGCCAGCAGGCCATAGAGCTCGTCGAGCGCCCAGCGCAGGTTGACCGCCGTGGGACGGGTGGCCAGCAACCGGTCGTAGGCGGCCCGCAGGGCGGCGTCGCTCGGGTCCTCGGCCATCGCCAGGGCCATGCCGAAGGCCGCCGTCGCGCCGATCAGCGGCGCCCCGCGCACCTGCATGGAGCGGATCGCCTCGGCCGCTTCCTCCACCGAGGTCAGGCGCCGGGTTTCGAAGCTGTGCGGCAGCCGGGTCTGGTCGATGATCTCGACCGACCAGCCGTCCTCGGCCAGCCAGATGGTGCGGTAGGGAACGCCGTCGACCTTCATCGCCAGATCGTCTCCGCCAGATCGTCTCCGCCCGGCTCAGCCCTGCAGCACGCGCCCGGCGACCGCCGACAGCCGCTCGGTCATCGCCGGGTCGCGCTTGTCGGGGGCGGTGATGATCGCCGCGTCCAGGGCGTGGTGGCAACCGGCCGGACAGGCCGCGCTGCGCCCGGCCAGGCGCGGCGCCAGGCTGCGCACCAGGGCGCGCGCCTTGTCGGCGTTGTCCATCAGCACCTTCACGACCGCCTCCACGGTCACGTGCGCGTGGTCCGGGTGCCAGCAGTCGTAGTCGGTCACCATGGCGACCGAGGCGTAGCAGAGCTCCGCCTCGCGGGCCAGCTTGGCCTCGGGCATGTTGGTCATGCCGATCACGTCGCAGCCCCAGGCACGATAGAGGTTCGATTCCGCCAGGGTGGAGAACTGCGGCCCCTCCATCGCCAGATAGGTGCCGCCCTGGCTGTGGGGAACGCTCAGGTCCTGCAAGGCGGCGGAGACCTCCGCCCCCAGCCGGCTGCAGGTCGGATGCGCCAGGGAGACATGGGCGACCAGGCCCCGTCCGAAGAAGGAGGACTCGCGCTTGTAGGTGCGGTCGACGAACTGGTCGACCACTACGAAGTGCCCCGGCGGCAGGTCCTCGCGCAGGGAGCCGACGGCCGAGACGGAGATGATCTCGCTCACCCCGGCCCGCTTGAGCGCGTCGATGTTGGCCCGGAAGTTCAGCTCGCTGGGCGGAATCACGTGGCCGCGGCCGTGGCGCGGCAGGAAGACCAGCGGCTGGCCGTCCAGCTCGCCGAACAGCAGCTCGTCCGAGGGCTTGCCGAAGGGCGAGTCGACCGCCTGCCAGCGGCGGTTCTCCAGTCCCTCGATGTCGTAGACGCCGCTGCCGCCGATCACCCCGATCACCGGCGGCGTGGCCTTTGCCGGCTGTCGCCCTGCCCGAGACGCCCCCTCTGTTGCCATGGCCTGCCCCGCTTTCCTCCGTTCGGCTCGCCTCCATCGGGCGGGTCCGCGCGCGAGATCGCGGCGCGGTCCCTGTCCGACCCTTGCGCCGAGGGCATAGCACAGCTCGCGCCGCGCGTCGCGGCATGCGGCCGCGAACGGCAAACGGCAAACGGCCGCCCCCCGGTGGGGAGGCGGCCGCTCGGCCGACGGCAGGGCGTCGGAAGGTGGCGTCGGAACGCCGGTGGCGGGATCAGGCGGCGCGCACGCGGGCGATGAAGCCCCGCACCGCCTCGTCGAGACGCCCGGACTGCCCGGTCAGGTCCTCGGCGGCGCTCAGCACGCCGTTGGCCATCTCGCCGGTCTCCTGGGCGCTCTCGCTGACCGAAGCGACATTGCCGCTGGCCTGCTCGGCGCCCTGGGCGGCCTGCTGGGCGTTGTGGGAGATTTCCCGGGTCGCCGCGCTCTGCTCCTCCGAGGCCGCGGAGATCGACTGCGCGGCGTCGCTGATCTCGTCGATCTTCTGGCGCACGCCGCGGATCGCCTCGACGGCGCCGCTGGTGGAGTCCTGGATGCCGGCGATCTGGCGGCTGATCTGGTCGGTCGCCTTGGCGGTCTGGGCCGCAAGGTCCTTGACCTCGGAGGCGACCACGGCGAAGCCCTTGCCGGCCTCGCCGGCGCGCGCCGCCTCGATCGTCGCGTTGAGCGCCAGCAGGTTGGTCTTGGCCGCGATGTCGGAGATCAGTTCGACCACCGCCCCGATCTCCTGGGAGGCGGCCTCCAGGCCGTCGATGCGCTTGTTGGCCTCCTCCGCCTTGTCGACGCCGCTGGCGGCCAGGTCGTTGGCGCGCGAAAGCTGGGTCGTCATCTCGGCGATGGCGGCGGTCATCTCTTCGGCGGCCGAGGCGACGGTCTGGGCGCCGGCGCTGGCCTCCTCGGCGGCGGCCGCCGCGGCCACCGACTGCTCGCTGGAGTTGCCGGCAATGCGGCTCAGCCGCGAGGCATTGTCGGTCATCGAGGTGGCGGCGTTGCCCACCGCGGCGACGACCTGGCTGACCGTCGCCTCGAACTCGTCGGCCAGCTTCTCCATGGCCTGGCGGCGTTCCTCGGCGTTGCGCTTCTCGGCCTCGGCCTGCTCGCGCTCCAGCCGCTTGCGCGCTTCGGCGTTCTCGCGGAACACCTCGGTCGCCTTGGCCATGCGACCGATCTCGTCCTGACGCTCGGTGTAGGGAATGGTCAGGTCCAGCTCGTCATTGGACAGTCGGGTCATGGCCTCGGTCAGCGACGAGATCGGGGCGCTCACCTGGCGGCTGGACAGCCAGGCCAGGACGATC
Organism: Phormidium willei BDU 130791; assembly: GCA_001637315.1. Taxonomy (GTDB): domain Bacteria; phylum Cyanobacteriota; class Cyanobacteriia; order Cyanobacteriales; family Geitlerinemataceae; genus Sodalinema; species Sodalinema willei. The sequence continues at coordinate 6,661 of LSZA01000166.1, forward strand.
ACCACCAGCGCGATGGCCAGGGAGATCAGCAGCACCGTGACAGTCATCTCGTTGACCGCCGCCATGGCGGCGCTGCGCGGAATGCTGACGGCCAGGCTCCACTGGGTGTCGCTCTCGCCGATCTGGATCGGCACCAGCACACGCACCACCGACTCGCCGTCGGCGCTGGTCGCCGCCTCCTCGATCAGGCCGCGGCCGGCCTTGGCCGCCTCGATGGCGGCCTGCGAGAAGCCGGTGCCGGCGACGTCCTGGCCCAGCAGAGCCGTGTCGCGGGCCGAGACCATGGTGCCCCGGTCGGTCACCAGTTCGACCCAACCGGCCTCCATCGGGCGGATCTGCGACAGCTCGGCCTGGATGGCGTCGAGGCTGATGTCGACGCCGGCGACGCCGGCCACCTTGCCCTGCGCGCGGATCGGAACGACGAGGGAGGTCAGCAGGGTCTGGGTGCCGCCGACGGAATAGAGATAGGGGTCGAGCACCGTTTCGCGGCCGGAGTTGCGGGCGAGCAGGTAATAGTCGCCGGCGCCGGGCACGTCGTAGTCGGCCAGCGGCTCGACCGCAATCTCACCCCCACTGCGGTACCAGTAGGGGACGAAACGGCCGGTCGAATCGTGCCCCGGCGCGCCGGAATAGTCGGCGTCGCGGCCGTCCAGCGCATTCGGCTCCCACGCGGTCCATACGCCCAGCAGGCTCGGGTTCTCGTCCAGCAGATGGCGCTGCAGGTCGTCGTAGACCTCGCGCTGGCGCATCCCGGAGGCGTGCAGGGATTCCAGCGCGTCGCTGTTGGCGCGCGCCACGTCGATCGCCCGCTGCAGGCGGTCGCCGACCACGGCGGCGTAGGTCTGGGCGGTCTGGCTGGCATTCTCGACGGCGTTCACCGAGGCGGTCTGCCGGGCGAAGATCAACGCCGCACCGGCCGCGACGATCACGCCCACGAGAGCCAGGGCCACGGTGATGGCGCTGAGCCGGAGCTTGAGGCTGTGGTTGAGCGAAAGCATGTCGGTTCCTTGTCGTTCCATCCGAGCGGAGAGCCGGTCCGACATATTGGATACGTTATCCTCTTAAATGTTTGATTAATGAGGACACCCGAAAAGAGAGCGCGAGTAACGGAAGGTCATGGAACGAAAACGTCCGACCGCCGGACGAAGCGGACTGCACGCCGGCCGCTGCGGGCGGGCACACGAAAAAGGAGGCCGCCCCGGCGGGCGGCCTCCCTGTTTCGCAGCCGGGCGGGCGGCGCGGTCGCCGCCCCCGCCCAAGCCAGTCGTCAGTGCAGGTCGGCCCAGACCTTGCGCTTGACCGCGTACATCAGGCCGGTGAAGACCAGCAGGAAGAGGATCACCTTGATCCCCATCTGCTTGCGGGTCTCCAGCATGGGCTCCGCCGTCCACATCAGGAAGGTGGCGACGTCGCGCGACATCTGCGGCAAGCTCGCCTCGGTCCCGTCGGCGTAGCTCACGGAGTCCGGGTAGAGGATCTGCGGCATGGCGATCTGATGGCCGGGGAAATACTCGTTCCAGTACATTCCGGGCATCAGCTCGACGTCGGCCGGCGCCTCGCCGTAGCCGACCAGCAGGGCCTTGATGTAGTCCGCCCCGCCGGCGCGCTTCTTGGCCATCAGAGAGAGGTCCGGCGGATAGGCGCCGCCGTTCATCATCCGGGCTTCCTGCTCGTTGGCGTAGGGCGAGGGGAAGCGGTCGGCGGGGGTCGCCTCGCGCATGAACATCTCGCCCTGATCGTTGGGGCCGTCCTCGACCATGTACTCGGCCGCCAGCGCCTTGATCTCCTCCTCGTCGTAGCCGAGGTCGACCAGATTGCGGAAGGCGATCAGCCGGATGCCGTGACAGGCCGAGCAGACCTCCCGGTAGACCTGGAATCCGCGCTGCAGCTCCGCCTGGTCGAAGGTGCCGAAGACCCCCTCGAAGGAGAAGTCGTAGTCCGGCAGCGCGACGGCCTCGGCGGCCTGGGTCGAGGGGGCGGCCGCGACCGAGAGGGCGGCGGCCGCGAAAGCGGAAAGTGCGAGCCGCTTGAGCATTACGGCTTCTCCATCGGCTTGGCCGTCGCGCCGGCGACGGTGCCGCCGCCCTTGAGCACGGGCTCGCTGATCGACGCCGGCAGCGGCTTCGGCCGCTCCAGCACGCTCAGCAGCGGCAGGATGATCAGGAAGTAGGCGAAGTAGTAGGCCGTCGCGATCTGGCTGATCGTCACGTAGGGCTCTTCCGCCGGCATCGCGCCCATGTAGCCCAGCACCAGGCAGGTGACCACGAAGAGCGCGAAGAACTGCTTGAACAGCGGGCGGAAGCGGCCCGAGCGGACCGGCGAACGGTCGAGCCAGGGCAGCACGAAGAGCACCGCGATCGAGCCGAACATCGCGATCACGCCGCCCAGCTTGGCCTCGATGATCGTGATCCCGGTGAAGGGGATGCCGATGTCGAAGGTGATCGCACGCAGGATCGCGTAGAAGGGCAGGAAGTACCACTCCGGCACGATGTGCGGCGGCGTCACCAGCGGGTTCGCCTCGATGTAGTTGTCGGGGTGGCCCATGTAGTTCGGCGCGAAGAAGACGAAGGCGCTGAACAGGATCAGGAAGACGCCCAGGCCGTAGAGATCCTTCACCGTGTAGTAGGGGTGGAAGGGGATCTTGTCCTGCGGTCCCTTGGCGTCGATGCCCAGCGGGTTGTTCGAGCCGAAGCGGTGCAGCGCCCAGAGGTGCAGGAAGACTACGCCCACGATCACGAAGGGCAGCAGGTAGTGCAGGGCGAAGAAGCGGTTGAGCGTCGGGTTGTCGACGCTGAAGCCGCCCCACAGCCAGGTCACGATGTCCGGGCCGACCAGCGGGATCGCCGAGAAGAGGTTGGTGATCACCGTGGCGCCCCAGAAGGACATCTGGCCCCAGGGCAGCACGTAGCCCATGAAGGCCGTGGCCATCATCAGCAGCAGGATGACCACGCCCAGCATCCAGAGGATCTCGCGCGGCGCCTTGTAGGAGCCGTAGTAGAGACCGCGCAGGATGTGGATGTAGACCACGATGAAGAAGAAGGACGCGCCGTTCATGTGCACGTAGCGCAGCAGCCAACCGTAGTTGACGTCGCGCATGATCCGCTCGACCGAGTCGAAGGCGTGCTCGACATGCGCGGTGTACTGCATCGCCAGCAGGATGCCGGTGACGATCATGATCACCAGGGCGATGCCGGCCAGCGAGCCGAAGTTCCACATGTAGCTGAGGTTCCGAGGCGTCGGATACTCGTGCAGCTCATGGTTCATGAAGGTGAACACGGGCAGGCGGTGATCGATCCACCGCACGACCCGGCTGTTGGTCTGGAGTGCCATGCGTCGCGACCCCTTAAGCGCTAGCGTTCCGTCACGCGGCCGGATCAGCCGATGGTGATGGTCGTGTCGTCGAGGAAGGTGTAGGTCGGCACATCGAGATTCCGCGGCGCCGGGCCTTTGCGGATCCGACCGGAGGTGTCGTAGTGCGACCCGTGGCAGGGGCAGAACCAGCCGCCGAACTCGCCCTTGGGATCGCTCGGCTTCTGGCCCAGCGGCACGCAGCCCAGGTGCGTGCAGATCCCCACCATCACCAGCCAGTCCGGCTTCTCGACGCGCGCTTCGTCGGTCTGCGGGTCGATCAGGGCATCCAGATCGACGCCGCGCGCCTCTTCGATCTCTGCTTCGGTGCGATGCCGGATGAACACCGG
>LSZA01000167.1 GCA_001637315.1 Phormidium willei BDU 130791
TCAGGCTGAGCGCCTGGCCGCGGGCATAGAGCGCATCGTCCAGCAGGCCGGCGCGGGCGAAGCGGGCCACCAGCGCGTCGACCGCGGCGGCGCCCTCGGCCGGGTCGGTGCCGTGCGCGCGGGCCGAGCGCTGCACCTTGCGCAGCAGCACCCGGCGCAGGTTCTCGGCCGAGCTGGCGTAGCGTTCCAGGTAGAACAGCGCGGCGCGCTCCAGATAGGCGGGCGTGGCCGGCTTCGGGCCGCGTCGGCGCCGCTCGGCGCGCGCGGCCGCTTTATCGGGCGACTCGGCGGACATGGTGCCCAGCCTGCCACCGGCCGCGGCGCTGGCGCCAGTTCGCCCGCGCGGCCAGTCCGCGACTCCGCCCCGGCCCGCCCGGCCGCGCTGCCTGGGGCGGGAAAGGCTGCTGTGCGCCGCCGGCGGTTGCTCCCCGGCGGCCGGGCGGCTATTTCACGCTCCCATGACCGAGATTCGCCGTCCCTCCGCCGCCGTCACCCTTCCGACGCCGCGCCCGCGCGTGCTGGGCGCCGTCAACTGGATGGGCCTCTGGACGCTCTACCTCAAGGAGGTGAAGCGCTTCGTCAACGTGCTGACCCAGACCATCCTGGCGCCGATGGTCACGATGCTGCTGTTCCTGGCCGTCTTCACCCTGGCGCTGGGGCGCGGCAACCTGAAGTTTGGCGACATTCCCTACGCGGAGTTCCTGGCGCCCGGCCTGATCATGATGGCGATGATCCAGAACTCCTTCGCCAACACCTCCTCCTCGATCCTGATCTCGAAGGTGCAGGGCAACATCGTCGACGTGCTGATGCCGCCGCTGTCGACGGTGGAGCTGGCGCTGGGCTTCGCCCTGGGCGGGGTGACGCGCGGCCTGCTGGTCGGCACCACCACGGCGCTGGCCATGTGGATCTTCGTGCCGATGCACATGCACAACTTCGCCGTGGTGCTCTACTACGCCTTCGCGGCCTGCCTGCTGCTCTCGCTGCTGGGCATGATCGGCGGCATCTGGGCCGACAAGTTCGACCACATCGCCGCGGTGACCAACTTCGTGATCGTGCCCTTCTCCTTCCTGTCGGGCACCTTCTACTCGGTCGAGCGGCTGCCGGAGAACTGGCTGTTCGTCGCCCATCTCAACCCCTTCTTCTACCTGATCGACGGGCTGCGCTTCGGCTTCCTCGGCCGGCACGACGGCGACATCCTGACCGGCATGGCGGTGGTGGCCCTGGCCAACGCGGTGCTGATCACGATCGTCTGGCTGATGCTCAAGCGCGGCTACAAGCTGAAGCCGTAGGGACACCGGCTGTCGTGCCGTCGCCCGCCCCCCGCCCGCGCGACCGCGCCGCGCCACGGCCGCGCCGCTTTCCCGGGCCGCTCAACGGGCGCGGGCTCTGGACCCTGTTCCGGCGCGGCATGCTGCGCTTCCTGCGCTTCGCCGCCGAGGGGGTGGGCGGCGTGATGATCTCGGCGCTGCTGTTCCTCGCGGTCTTCACCTTCGCCTGGGGCGGCGGCCCGGGGCCGCTGCCGGGCGTCAGCCTGCCGGTCTTCGTGGCGCCGGGCATCGCCGCCTTCGCGCTCTCGCTCAACGCTTTCGAGAACGCCGCCTTCCCGGTGGTCTACGACAAGCTGGAGGGCATCATCGGCGACATGCTGATGGCGCCGCTGAGCCCGGGCGAGCTGGTGGCCGGCTACGTTCTGGCCGCCGCCGTCGGCGGCCTGCTGACCGGGGCCGTGGTGCTGGCGGCCTTGTCGCTCTTCGTCGCCCTGCCGGCGATCGACCCGCTGTTGTTGCTGGCCTACGGCGCGCTCGGCGCGCTCTTCTTCGCGCTGCTCGGCTTCATCACCGGCCTGTGGGCGGAAAAGTGGGACCGCTACAGCGCGGTGGAGACCTTTCTGGTGCTGCCGCTCGGCCTGCTCTCGGGCACCTTCTTCGCGGTCTCGGCCCTACCGGCGATGGGCCAGCGGGTGATCCAGGCCAATCCGGTCTTCTACCTGATCGACGGGGTACGCGGCGCGGCCATCGGCCACCGCTTCGCCGACCCGGCCGTGGGGCTGGGCCTGCTGGCCGGCCTGACCCTGCTGCTCTGGCTGGTCGCCTGGCGGCTGGTCGCGCGCGGCTACAAGATCAGGGCCTGAGTCGGGCGCTGAGTCGGCCGCCTGGGCCGGGCGCCTGAGTTGGGGGCTGCAGGCGGCGGTTCTCAGGGGCGACCCGGCCATTCCGGCGGCGCAGAGGGGCCGCGCGCGGCCTTCAGGTTGACACCCGCACCGCCGCGCAGCACTGTCGCGCTCTTTTCCGAAGGAGGCCCGCCGGTGGGCGCTCCGGTCCCGAGAGAGGAGGGGCGCGATGACCGACGCGTTGATGAACACCTACGCCCGCGCCGACCTCGCCTTCGATCATGGCGAGGGGGCCTACCTGATCGGGACGGACGGGCGACGTTACCTGGACTTCGCCAGCGGCATCGCGGTGACCGCGTTGGGCCACGCCCATCCGCACCTGGTTGCCGCCGTGCGCGCGCAGGCGGGCAAGCTCTGGCACTGCTCCAACCTGTTCCGCATCCCCGAGGGCGAGCGGCTGGCCGAGCGGCTGGTCGCGGCCTCCTTCGCCGACCGGGTCTTCTTCTGCAACTCCGGGCTGGAGGCCTTCGAGGCGGCGGTCAAGCTGACCCGGCGCTACTTCGACGTCGCCGGCCAGCCGGAGCGGCACCGCATCATCACCTGCCAGGGCGCCTTCCACGGCCGCTCGCTGCTGGGCATCTCGGCGGCGGGCAATCCCAAGTACATGGAGGGCTTCGCCCCCCACGCGCCGGGCTTCGAGACGGTGGCCTTCAACAATCTCAACGAGCTGCGCGACGCGGTGACCGACGACACCGCGGCCATCATGGTCGAGCCGGTGCAGGGCGAGGGCGGCATCCGCCCGGCGGCGCTGCAGTTCCTGCGCGACCTGCGCACCGTCTGCGACGAGTTCGGCCTGCTGCTGATCTACGACGAGATCCAGTGCGGCATGGGCCGCAGCGGCAAGCTCTTCGCCCACGAGTGGGCGCAAGGGGCCGAGCCGGACGTGATGCTGCTCGCCAAGGGCCTGGGCGGCGGCTTCCCGATCGGCGCCCTGCTGACCACCGAGGAGGCGGCCAAGGGGCTGGCGCCGGGCACCCACGGCACCACCTTCGGCGGCAACCCGCTGGCCATGGCCTGCGGCAACGCGGTGATGGACGTGGTCTGTGCGCCCGGTTTCCTGGAGGAGGTCGACCGGGTCGCGCGCCTGCTCTGGCACAAGCTGGAGGCGCTGGTCGCGCGCCACCCGAACGTCTTCGCCGAGGTCCGCGGCGCCGGCCTGATGCTGGGCTTGCGCTGCCGGGGCGAGGCGCCGGCCCTGATCGCGCGGCTGCGCGAGGCCGGCCTGCTGACGGTCGGTGCGGCGGAGAACACCCTCCGCCTGCTGCCGCCGCTGATCATCACCGAGCAGCAGGTCGCGGAGGCGCTGGACATTCTGGACAGCGTCGCCGCCGACCAGGCAGCCGCGGCATGAGCGGGATGACCCAGGTGTCGCCCCGCCACTTCCTCGATCTCGACCGCTTCGACAGTGCAGCGCTGCGCGAGATCCTCGACCTCGGCCGCGCCATCAAGGCGGGCGAGAGGGGGGACAACAAGCCGCTGGCCGGCAAGAGCCTGGCCATGATCTTCGAGAAGCCCTCGACGCGCACCCGCGTGTCCTTCGAGGTGGGCAGCCGTCAGCTCGGCGCCGAGCCGATCGTGCTGGAGCCGAGCGGCACCCAGCTCGGACGCGGCGAGACCATTGCCGACACCGCTCGCGTGCTCTCGCGCTACGTCGATGCGATCATGATCCGCACGACCAAGGAGGAGAAGCTGCTGGAACTGGCGGAGTACGCCAGCGTGCCGGTGATCAACGGCCTGACCGACCGCACCCACCCCTGCCAGCTCATGGCCGACGTGATGACCTTCGAAGAGCACTGCGGGCCGATCGCGGGCAAGGTCGTGGCCTGGTCGGGCGACGGCAACAACATGGCGACCTCCTGGGTGCAGGCGGCGGCGCGTTTCGACTTCGAGCTGCGGCTGGCCACGCCCGAGGCGCTGATGCCGCCTGACGACGTGCTCGCCTGGGCGGCGGCGCAGCCCGGCGGCAAGGTGGTGGCCACCACCGACGTCGCGCAGGCGGTGGCGGGGGCCGACTGCGTGGTCACCGACACCTGGGTGTCGATGGGCGACGACGTCGGCGATTCCATCCGCCGGCACAATCTGCTCAAGCCCTACCGCGTGGACGAGCGGCTCATGGACAAGGCGAAGCCGGGGGCTATCTTCATGCATTGCCTGCCGGCGCACCGCGGCGAGGAAGTCACCGACGGGGTGATCGACGGCCCCCGCTCGGTGGTCTGGGACGAGGCGGAGAACCGCCTGCACGCCCAGAAGGGTATTCTGCTCTGGTGCTTGGAGTCCTGATGTCCGATCACGCCGGACCGGCGACCGACGGGACGCCCCTGGCCGACGACCTGGTACAGCCCTTCGTCATCGAGAAGTCCGGGGTGCGCGGGCGCCTGCTGCGCCTGGGCGCGCCGGTGCACACCATTCTGACCCGACCGGACTATCCGCGCCCGGTCGCCCGTCTGCTGGCCGAGCTTCTGGCCCTGGCCGGCGTGCTCGCCTCGACGCTCAAGTACGACGGCGTCTTCACCTTGCAGATCAAGGGCGAGGGGCCGGTGCGCACGATGGTCGCCGACATGACCAGCGACGGCGAGCTGCGCGGCTACGCCGGCTACGATCCCGAGGGCGTGGCGGCCCTGGAGGGAGAGCTGGGTGCGGTCGCCGATGCCGAGGAGCCGCTCGACGTGCGCCGCTGGCTGGGCAAGGGGCACATGGCCTTCACCGTCGACCAGGGGCCGCACACCCAGCGCTATCAGGGCCTGGTGGAGCTGTCGGGCCCCAGCCTGGCCGACTGCCTGCTGCACTACTTCCGCCAGTCGCAGCAGATCAATGCCGGCATCCTGCTGGCCGCGGCGCCGCCCGAGTCCGACCTGGGCGGTCAGGGCTGGCGGGCCAGCGCCCTGCTGATCGAGCGGGTGCCCGACAGCGGCGGCACGGCGACCAGCGATGTTGTCCTGGCGGGCGACGGCGACCCCGCGCGGGAGGGCGACCGCGACGAGATTTCCGGCGAGGACTGGAACCGCGCCCTGGTCCTGACCGCGAGCTGTACCCGCGCGGAGCTGCTCGACCCCGATCTGGAGCCGAATCGACTGCTTTACCGCCTGTTCCAAGAGGACGGCGTGCGGGTCTTCACGCCGCGGCCGCTCTCGGTCGGCTGCCGCTGCTCGCGCGGCAAGGTGGAGGACATCCTGCGCTCGCTCGGGCGGGAGTCGGTCGAGGACTACAAGGTCGATGGCGAGGTGATCATGACCTGCGAGTTCTGCGCCTACGACTTCCGCTTCGACGATACCGCCCTCGACCGGCTGTATGCCGGCGAGGCGAGCGACGCCAGCCGCGACGGCCGGCACCCCAAGGGGCCGGCCTGACGCCGGGGCGGCCGCCACGCCGGGGCATGCGCCGGCCGGCGGGCGTGACGGTTTTCCCCTGAGGCGTGTGTCGGCCGTGGCGGCGGCCCTGCAGGCGCCCGCGAAGCGAGGCCCGCTGGGCGGTCTCTGATTCAGAACGGCAGGCGGTCCTCAATCGCGGCGATGCCGGCCTCGCCGCAGACATGGTCGTCCTCGCCGCTGGGCGCGCCGGAGACGCCCACCGCGCCGACCAGCCGGCCCTGCACCAGGATCTGCACGCCGCCGCCCAGCATCAGCGCGTTGGTGATGTCGCGCGCGCCGGTCTGCGGCCCCTCGGCCGTGGCCTCGACCAGCGCCACCGTGTCCTCGCGGAAGCTGACCGTCGTCCAGGCCTTGCGGGTCGAGGTGTCCGGCGTGTGCGGCCCGGCGAAGCGGTCGCGCACGAAGGCCTGCAGCACGCCGAAGCGGTCGACCACGGCGACGCCGACCTGGAAGCCCTGCTCGCGGCAGGCCAGCATCGCGTTGACCGCCACCTCGTTCGCCAGCTCCGGCGTGAGCACGTCGAAGGCGACCAGCGCCTCCGCCTGGGCGCGGGCCTTGTCGCCGGCCAGCGCGCCGGCGGTCAGGGCCGCCAGCAACGCGGCGGCCAGCAGCTTGGGTCGCGCTAGAAGCTTGGTCCTCATGGGGGCTCCTCCCTCTCGTGGTTTCTGGTCTTGTCCCGGCCCGCAGGCCCCCCCGGCCATACGGGGCGGTCAATTCATGGCGACCCCGGCCTCGGCCAGCAGGTTGGCCAGCAGCGGCCAGAAGAAATGCTCGCCGGGATAGCCGGCGATGCGGCCGACCTCCGCGCCCTCGCGCAGCAGCACGAAGGTCGGCGTGTAGACCACGCTGCGCTGCAGGTCCCGCAGGTCGGCGGGGGCGGGCGCGTCCAGGTCGACCCGCCGCAGCGGCGCGGCCCGGCCTTCCGGGGTCTTGGGATAGATGCCGCCGATCTCCTCGTGCCACTGCTTGCAGTAGGGGCAGGTGGCGGTCTCGAACATGACCAGCTCCAAGGGTGCCTGCTGCGCCGCTGCGGGCGCGCCGCCCGGCCAGGCAAGCGCGAGGAGCAGGAGCCCCAGGACCACCGGAAAATGCATGCCGCCTATCCGCTCCATCACATTCGAACTTGATATAATGTTCCAAAGAGGTACGATTGACGCAACAAAACATCGAACGACCCTGCCATGCACCGGTCTGAGGTTGTTCGGCCCGAGGGTTTGCGCAAACTGCACATGTGCCCGCGCGCCCAGGGTGACAAGCAAGAACGAACCGCGTCAGTCATGGGCGCGTCAGTCATGGGGAGGATGCCTTTTGACCTGGAAGCTGCTGACGGCCGCCGTGGCGGTCGCGGTCGTCGCCACCGGCACGGCGACGGCGCCCGAGGCGGAGGAGCTGGTCGACTACGAGGTGGTCGACTACAGCATTCCCGAGCCTTTGACCGATGAGCCCGGCGACCCGGAGCGCGGCCGCGCGGTGGCGATCAACCGCCAGCTCGGCAACTGCCTGTCCTGCCACGCCATGCCGATCCCGGAGCAGCCCTTCCACGGCGAGACCGGTCCGGCCCTGACCGGTGTCGGCGACCGCCTCGACGAGGGGCAGCTTCGGCTGCAGGTGGTCAATGCCCATGCCCTCAACCCGCAGAGCATGATGCCGGCCTTCTACGAGGTCAGGGGCAAGCACCGGGTGGCCGAGCCGTTCGAGGGTAAGCCGATCCTGACCGCCCAGCAGGTGGAGGACGTGGTCGCCTACCTCAAGACACTGAAGGAGTGAGGCGAAAGGCTTCGCGCCGGAGCGGCGCGGTGCCCACGCCCCGAGGAAGGGTCGAAAGGCGAAGCGGCAGAGACGGGAAGCGCGACAGCGAGACGCAAGAGGAGTTGCAAAGCATGAACAAGTCGATGGCGGCGGCGGGCTTCACCCGACGCCATTTCCTCATCACCGTCGCGGCCGGCAGCGCGGCGGCGGCGGCCCTGGGCGCGGCCGGACCGGCCCGGGCCGACCGGGCCATGGTCGATGCGGCGGTCGAGAAGCTGATCGGCGAGGCGAACGTGGCCGACGGGGCCGAGGTGATCCGGCTCGACCTGCCGCAGATCGCGGAGAACGGCAACACCGTGCCGCTGGGCGTGTCGATCGACAGTCCCATGACGGCGGACAACCACGTCAAGTCGGTCCACGTCTTCGCCGACGGCAATCCCAATCCGGACGTGGTCAGCTTCCACTTCACGCCGCGCTCCGGCCTGGCCGAGGCCTCGACGCGCATGCGCCTGGCGCAGACGCAGAACATCGTCGCCGTGGCCGAGATGTCGGACGGCAAGGTCTATCGGGCCGAGGCCGAGGTGAAGGTGACCATCGGCGGCTGCGGCGGCTGAGGCAGGAACGAGGAGACCCAGGACATGGCAGCGAAGTCGCACAAGCCCCGCGTGAAGGCGCCGAAGTCGGCCAGCGCCGGGGACATCATGGAGATCAAGACGCTGATCTCCCACGACATGGAATCGGGCCAGCGCAAGGACCGCAAGACCGGCGAGCTGATCCCGCGCCAGATCATCAACAAGTTCGAGTGCAAGTATAACGGCGAGGTGGTCTTCTCCGTCGACATGCACCCGGCGATCTCGGCCAACCCCTACCTCTCCTTCTACGTCACGGCCGGGGAGAGCGGGGAGCTGGAGTTCCTCTGGCACGACGACAACGGCGATATCTACACCCACAGCCAGAAGCTGGAGGTGGCCTGAGACCTCGCCCGGCCCGCGCCGGCACCTCCGGCCGGGCCGGGCGGGCGGATTGGCCGGCCTGGGCGACGGGCCCGGGCGACGCGATTGGACGGGCGGACGTGCGGCCGGAGCGTGGCAGTGCGGGCCGGCCAGCGGCCCGCCGGCGCCGTCCAGCCGAACGACGCCCCCGGCCGGGGCACACGAAAGCACGACCGCAAGCAGGCGTCGCACCGCAAGCAAGGCGCCGTAACGAAAGAACAAGCAGAAAGAACAAGCAGGGGGAGACGCGCGTGACCTTCAGATCCATCGCAGTCGCTCTGGTGCTCGGCGGCCTCGCCGGCGGCGCGGCGGTCCTGGCGACCGTCGGCGGCGCGGCCGCCCAGGACAGCGGCATTCCCTACCGGGACGGCGAGTACGAGACGGTGCCGGCCCCCGAGGGCAGCCCGCTGGCCGAGCTGATCAGCGGCTACTACTTCCGCACGCCGGAGACGCGGAGCTGCAGGACGACGACTTCATGAACCCGGCCTTCATCTGGCTGGAGCAGGGCGCCGACCTCTGGTCGACGGCCGAGGGCGAGGCCGGCAAGGCCTGCGCCGACTGCCACGGCGACGCCGAGGAGAGCATGAAGGGCGTCGGCGCCAGCTACCCGAAGTACCACGATCCCTCCGGCAAGCTGATCAACCTCGAACAGCGGATCAATCTCTGCCGCAGCGAGAACATGCAGGCCGCGCCCTGGAAGTGGGAGTCGGACGAGCTGCTGGGTATGACCACCTTCGTGCGGCACCAGTCCAAGGGCATGCCGGTCGACGTCTCGATCGACGGCCCGGCCGCGCCCTTCTTCGAGAAGGGCAAGGACTTCTACTACGAGCGGCGCGGCCAACTCGATCTGGCCTGTGCATCCTGCCACGAGAACAACTACGGCATGTATATCCGGGCCGACCTGCTCAGCCAGGGGCAGAGCAACGGGTTCCCGACCTACCGCCTCAAGTGGCAGAAGCTGGGCTCGCTGCACCGCCGCTTCCGCGGCTGCAACCGGCAGGTGCGTTCGACGCCTTACGCGGCGGGCTCCGAGGAGTTCGTCAACCTGGAGCTCTACCTGGCCTGGCGCGGCCAGGGCCTGCCGGTGGAGACCCCGGCGGTGCGTCAGTAGGGCCTCGGCCGCGGAGCCCACGCGGGGCTCCGCGGCGGCGGCGCGCCGGGTCGGCCGGACGCCCGGCGGCGGGACGTCGAACAGGCTTCGCCCGGGGCGTTCGGCTCCGCGCGCCGACCCTTCAGGCGGCAACGCGTCAGCAGGCGGCAACGATTCAGGCGGCAACGACAGGCAGCGGATAGGACCCCAATGTTCTCACGGCGCGATTTCCTGACGGTGGCGGCGGCCACCGCGATCCTGACCGGACCCCAGGGGCGGCTCGGCCGTCTCGCCGCGCAGCAGCGCATCACCCAGGAGGAGTTGCTGGGCTTCGAGCCGCTCGGCCAGGTCACCCTACTGCACGTCACCGACATGCACGCGCAGCTCATGCCGATCTACTTCCGCGAGCCCTCGATCAACCTGGGCGTCGGCGAGGCGACCGGCCTGCCGCCGCACCTGACCGGCAAGGACTTCCTGGCCCGCTACGGCCTGAAGCCCGGCAGCCTCGGCGCCTACACGCTGACCGACCAGGACTTCGTGGCGCTGGCCCGCGACTACGGCAAGGTCGGCGGCGTCGACCGCCTGGCCACGCTGATCAAGGCGATCCGCGCCGAGCGGCCGGACAATACCCTGTTCCTCGACGGCGGCGACACCTGGCAGGGGTCCTACACCTCGCTGCAGACCCAGGGCGCCGACATGGTCAAGGTCTTCCAGCAGCTCGGCTGCGAGGCCATGACGGCGCACTGGGAGTTCACCTACGGCCAGCAGCGGGTGGAGGCGCTGATCCCCGAGCTGGGCTTCCCCTTCCTCTGCGGCAACGTGCGCGACACCGACTGGGACGAGCCGGTGTTCGAGAACACCGCCTTCTTCGAGCGCGGCGGCGTCAAGATCGCCGTGGTCGGCCAGGCCTTCCCCTACACGCCGGTCGCCAACCCGCGCTACATGATCCCCGACTGGTCCTTCGGCATCCGCGAGGAGG
>LSZA01000168.1 GCA_001637315.1 Phormidium willei BDU 130791
CTCCCTGTTCCCTATTTCCTTGCCCCCTAACTCACCTTAAACTGTCCCGCACTGGTTTGTAACTCTTGAGCCGTTGTCAGAGCATCCTTAAAGCGGGACGAAATAGCGATGGAGTTCTCCGAAGTTTGGTTGGCGATTTCGGCAATACCGCGCATCATCTCCGTCACCGATTGAGCCTGTTCCGTCTGCACCCGCGTCGCATCCGTAATCCCCTGCACCAACTCGCCAATTTGCCCCGTGGCGGCCACAATCTCATTCAGGGTTTGGCGTGTTTCGCCCACCAAGTTGGTTCCTTTCGTCACCTGTTCCGAGGCCATTTCCATCGCCAGGGTGACATCCTTGGTTTCCGCCTGAATTTCTTGCACCAGATTCTCAATTTCCGTCGTCGCATCGGCGGACTGACGGGCCAGAGAACGCACCTCATCAGCCACCACCGCAAAGCCGCGTCCATATTCCCCGGCCCGGGTGGCTTCAATGGCGGCATTCAACGCCAACAAGTTGGTTTGGGTGGCAAAGTTGTTAATCAGGTTGACCACTTTGGCGATGTTTTGCGACGATTGCGTCAATCGTCCAATCCCTTTAGCCGCAGCGGCCACGGTTTGGCGAATGTCGGCAATCCCTTCGACGGTGCGGTTCATGGCATCATCTCCCGCCTCTAGGGTGCGGTTAGCCCCCTGTAGGGCCACTTCCACCTGTTGAGCATTGTCGGCGGTGGTTTGGGTGAACCCCACCACATCCTGAATGCGATCGAGGGTTTTGCTGATTTCCTCAAACTGCTTTTGCGCCTGGGCCGACAAGTCCATCAGGGACGCATCACTACTTTCAGAGGTTTGAACCACTTTCCCGGCGGCGGTTTGAACCTGCATGACGATTTTGCGTAGGCTTTGCAGGGTGTTGTTGAAGGAATCGGCTAGGGTTCCCATTTCGTCTTCGGTGACGGGAATGCGCACGGTTAAATCCCCATCCAGGGCGGGACGCACAGCCATCAACAGTTCTAAGGCTCGTTTTTGTAGTTGCTCTTTCGCGGCTTTGTCTCGCTGGGCGGCGGCTTCGAGCTGAACCGACTGTTCCTGGAGTTGTTGCAGATATTCACTCTGTTGGATGGCGACGCCGAGTTGGGTGCCGATTTGCCGCAGTAGGGTCACTTCTTCGTTTTCCCAATTGCGCGGACCGTCGTTTTGGTAGGCGGCCAACAGTCCCCACAGTTGTGAGCCTTTGAAGATAGGAACGATCGCATAGGCGCGACATTGGTATTGTTCGAGGACTTCGAGATAACAGGTCGTGAACCCAGCTTGATAGATATCCTCGACAGCAAAAGACTGTTGACTTTGGAAGCGTCCCCCCTCGGTTTCTTGCAGATAGGTATCTCGACTGGCGGGGCCACTTCCTTGAGGGGCCAGTTGCCCCGACTGTTGCCGTTCAATCAGGCTCGTCATATTGTCGCATTGGCTGACGTTCCCCTGGAGAGCCGGAACCTGTTTCTGTCGCTGCACCAAGGGCGCCCAGGTGGCACCGACGGATTCGGCGATAAAGGCGCCACTCCAGTCTTCGGCAAATTGATAGACGCAGACGCGATCGGTTTTCAGCAGTTGACGGACTTCGGTGGTGGTGGTGTCGAAGATGGTGTCGAGGTCCAGGGATTCCCGGATGCGTTCGATGACTTGGGCCACGGCGCGATCGCGGTCGGCGGCCCGAGCAATCCGCTCCGATTGACGGCGCAGTTCCTGGACGGTTTCGGCTTGTTGCAGGGCGACTCCCAATTGGTCAGCGATGCGCACTAGCAGTTGCACTTCGTCCTCTTGCCATTCGCGGGGGCCATCGTTTTGATAGGCGGCGAGAATCCCCCAGAGGGTTTCTCCTTGGAAGATGGGAACCAGGGTATAGGCCCGGGCCTCGAACTGTTCGAGGAGTTCGACGTGACAGGGGTCATGGCCGGCTTCGTAGATATCGCTGACGGCGTAGGTTTCCCGGTAGGCGTAGCGTCCCCCTTGGTTCTCTTCGAGGTAGGTATCTTTCCAGACGCGCTCGACTTCCGGACCCACCAGTTTTCCCCAGCCAGGAGTGACGGACTCGGCCACAAACTGACCGCTGAAGTCGGGGTTAAATTCATAGACGGCGACGCGATCGCAGTGCAGCAACAGCCGCACTTCTTTGGTGGTGACGTTAAAGATACTGTTGATATCCAAAGATTGACGGATGCGGTCAATGACTTGGGCCACGGTGCGATCGCGATCGGCCGCTTGGCTAATGCGATCGGACTGACGACGCAGTTGGGCCACGGTTTCGGCTTGTTGTAGGGCCACCCCCAGTTGGTCGGCGATGCGCTGCAACAGGTCAACTTCGCTGTTTTGCCATTCCCGAGGGCCATCGTTTTGATAGGCAGCGAGAATCCCCCAGAGATGTTCGCCTTGGAAGATGGGAACCAGGGTATAGGCCCGGGCCTCGAACTGTTCGAGGAGTTCGACGTGACAGGGGTCATGGCCGACGGTGTAGATATCACTCACCGCATAGGTTTCATGGTCGGCGTAGCGTCCCCCTTGGTTTTCTTCGAGGTAGGTATCTTTCCAGACGCGCTCGACATCGTCGCCGACGAGTTTCACCCAGCCGGAGGTGACGGATTCGGCCACAAACTGACCGCTAAAGTCGGGGTTGAATTGATAGACCGCCACGCGATCGCATTTCAGCAGTAAGCGAACTTCCTTGGTGGTGGTGCGGAAGATAATATCGATGTTCAGGGATTGGCGAATCCGCTCAATCACCCGCGCTACACTGCGATCGCGGTCTTGAACTCGGTCAAAGGAGTGACGCAGCCGCTCTAGGACATCCTCAACTTGCTGAGGATTTGGCTCTAGCATGGAGCGGTGATGACCGTTGAGACTTTGGCTGAAGCTGATCAACTCGCTGGACACTTGGCGCAAAATGGCAATTTCTCGCTCTGACCAAGAATAGGAATTCTGACAATGCTGAACCGACAACACCCCCCAGAGTTTTTGACCGAGTTTGAGAGGAATGGTTAGGGCCGCTTGCACCTGGTAGCGGTTGAGGATTTGTTGTTGATGGGGGGTTAAGTTCGTGCGAGATTGGTCGGCGATGGAGATAAAACCCAGATTTTGGTAGTCATCGAGGGTTTCAAAGCCAAAGGCCGCGATGTGGAGGCGATCGCCTAACGCGGGAGTCCAGCCTCGGCCCACGGCTTCGGCGACCACGGTTCCGGTGAGGTTGGCCCCGGTGTGACTGGTTAGGGGAAGTTCCCCTTGAGACATCCCGTTACCCTTTCCACCGCCATTGAGTCCTAAGCCTGGGGTCTCGAATCCTGAGGCCTGGAATTGGTCGATAAAGCCATCAATGCTGCGATCGCAGAGGCGGTAAATCAGGGCGCGATCGCACTTAAACACCTGGCTCAGTTGCACCACCAACTCCTGACACGCACGTTCAAGGCTCGTCGCCGTCTGTAAGGGTTCGGTGATCTTGGCCGCTTCTTGGCGAATGGCTTTGAGTTGCTGTTCAAGGCTTTGGGCGATGGGGGCCGAGAGATTGGTTGTAGCCGGGGAGGTCGATTCGCGAGGAGACATGGCTTAATTCGGGAAGCAAGAGACAACAGGCAAACATTGAGGAGAAGGCAAAAGACCCGAGGTCAGGAGCCTTCAGACACTAAGACTGGGGAGAGGAGGTCGTCGGATGTTGCACCAGCCCGAAGACTTCGGCAATATCAATCACGATGGCCAGTTCCCCCTGGTCATCGATAAAGTAGCCTTGCAAGTACGGCACAATGGCTGGGGGAAACAGTTGAGCGTCGGCCCCTTGCAGATGGCCGAGGTTATAGTGAGCGAGATCTAGGACTTGGGGAACCATAAAGCCAATCACCTGCTCGTTCCATTCGACAACGATGGCGACGGTTTGGGCGATCGCCCCACTGGTGAGGATATCGCTACCGCTGCGAGAGCTACTACTACGCAAGCCATACAGGGGAGGATAGCCAAGTAGTTCACCAAAATCAACGACCCAAAGCATCTCACCACGCCAATTGTAAACCCCCAAAATACATGATCGCATTTCCGGGACGGGCAAAACTTCTGCCAAGCGCACTGTGGCAATTTCAGCCACGGTTTCTACGGGAATCAGCGCAAAATCACGCTCCCCAATGTAAAACTGCAAGAATTTCTGAGTTTGGGGATCACTCGCCTCCAAACGACCCGGAGACTCGATGTTTAGGGAGAGATTTGGATAGTTTAGAGATTGATCCATGGGGGAAAGGGGGGAAGGGCAAAAGGCAAGCGGCAATAGGCAATAGGCAATAGGCATAACCCACCCCTAACCCCTCCCAAGAGGGGATGGCAATAGGCATAACCCACTCCTAACTCCTCCCAAGAGGGGATGGCAATAGGCATAACCCACTCCTAACTCCTCCCAAGAGGGGGTGTCCCGGCATTCCCTCCTCGTTTCGTCCAGGTCTGGACTTGGACGAACTCGGTCGAAATTTACCAGAACACCTCGTTTATCGCCAATTCACCCGATCAGTTTATGAACGGTTTTCAGTAAGAGATCTTCATCGAGGGGTTTGGTGAGATACGCATCCGCCCCGAGCATATTGCCCCAGGTTTTATCCACATCAGTATCTTTGCTCGAACAGATAATGATGGGAATCCCTTTTGTTTCAGGATTCGTTTTGAACTCGCGACAGAGTTCAAACCCACTCTGTCCTGGAAGAATTACATCCAAAACAATTAAATCTGGACGGCGTTGTCCCAGTTTGCTTAAGGCTTCTTCACCATTTTCGGCGTTGATCACCACTGAACCGTCTTGTTTGAGATAGCGATTAATCGTTTCGCGATCTGTCATACCATCTTCGACTACGAGAATCGTGTTGCTCATGAAACCTGTTTCTGACTCCTAAGACTTGGGCTTGTCAACGATTAAAATGACTGGCAGATTGGACGATAGACGCGATCGCCTAGACATCCCACTCCGTCCATGTCCTACCGTAGCAAAAAACGGCTCCCGTGAACCTAACTCGCACAGCTAGCTCTGGCAAATCGGAATTGAACCGAGTTGGCCCCATTTCAGGAAACCTTGACCTCTAAAAACTTACGCACCGTTGCTAAGAGTTTCTCAGCATCAATGGGTTTGCCCAAAAAATCTGAGGCTTTGACCATTTTCGCCCGTACCCGGTCTACCACGCCATCATTTCCCGTCAAAATAATGATGGGGGTTTCGGTAAATTGGGACATACGCCGCAACTGGGTACAGACTTCATAGCCATTGGCCACCGGCATCACCAAATCGAGGAAAATCAATTGGGGGCGTTTTTCGAGCAAAATCGGCAGCGCTTGGACTGAATCGGTGATACTAATAAAGTTATAGCCAGCTCCCTTGATAATCTCCCCGAGCTGTTCGCACAGTTTGGGACTGTCATCAACGCAAGCAATCAGAGGTTTGCGGGAGTCGTCTGCTGTTGGCGATCGCTTGGCTGGGGGGCGATCGCCACTCGGTTGTTGAATTTCCCTCGCCGGAACCAAATCAATCCAGCGTTTGCGGATATAGGGAACCAGCGACTTCGTCAAACGCGTCATCTCGATTTTGGTCAGGATCGATAACTCTCGCAAGGTTCGCTGGCCATTGACTTTCTTGCGTAACTGTTCAAAGGCTTTCGCCGGAACGTTCTCGCGTAACCCCTCGGCATTGCGGATCACAGGGATTAAATTCGGAGACACCTGAGCCAGTCCAGCACCTTTCCACTCATCGAACGCGACTTTAGCCCGTTTCACCGCATTTTTGAGGTTGACGGCTACAATCTGCATCCGTAGAATCGAAAGAGCTTCGTGGTGAACGGTCTCGAAACTCAGGGCTTCACGACGCTCCTGCTGGAACAAATCAAACAACACATCGGTAATGGTTTGTTCGATGATGGCGATCGCCGTGTCTTTATCTAAGACCTTACGCTTGAGCAAGACCCAAACCACCTGATAATTCCAGCAGACAAACCGATCCGACTCCCGAACCGCCAAGGTCTCAAAGTTGAACTCAGGACAATAGGCGCTTAATTGTCGCCGTAGGGAACGAACGGGGTGAGAGTGGTTCGTCGCCCAAATTAAACGACCCACGCAAAAATATAAACTCCAGCGCTCACCACTGGCCGCGCTGACATTGAGTTGTCCAGTCAACTGCTCTTGGTTTTGGAGAGCAAGCTGCTCGATTAAACGTGTCGCCGTGCTATGTTGTACCACCGTTGCTGTCATACCCTAAACAGTCCATGATCTGGTTTCTACAGTCAAGAACCAGCGTCTTTATATGTGTTTTTTAGATTTCTTATCAAAAAGATCAAGTCGACTTTACCCAAGTCATTACGGGAATGGGTTGGCTTGATAGCTGGTTTTCTCTACTGTTTTCAGTATATCAAGCCCTGACAGCAATCGCGACCTCTGATCCCCGGCTTATCTGTAAAGAGATTGTCAAGGGATTTATAAAAGTTTATCTGTCTCGATCCAAGCAACCTTAGGCTAACCCTTCCTAAAAAGTCGCCTGTTCTGGGGTTAAGTTCAAAATATTGTCGACATTGAGACAAAACTGCGGCATTTTAGGTGAAAATACCTGAAACAGTCCGACAATCACACCGGTTTCTTAGCACAAAACGCCACTAACATCCTTAAAGCTATCGTAAAGAACCTCCCGACAATTGTAAACAAACCTTAACTTTTGTTGCGTAGGTCAGGAGATTCTCACAAAACTTAACTGAAACTCAGAGCTTGCCCACGAATCGAGGTATCAAGTTGACCCTCATCGAGAACCACCTGTCCCCCCACAATCGTAAAGCGGGGAAATCCAGTCAGTGACCAGCCCTCAAAGGGACTCCAGCCACATTTGCTCGACAAATTCTTGGCCTCAACCGTGCGATAGGTCTCTAAATCCACCAACACCAAATCCGCATCATAACCCGGCGCAATCTGCCCCTTATTGGCAATTCCATAGCCCTTAGCCGGATTCGTCGACATCCAACGGGCCACCTGAGCCACGCTACAGCGTCCAGCCATCGCCTGCGTCAACATTAGCGGCAGGGAGGTTGCCACCCCAGGCATCCCTGAGGGGGTATTGGGATAGGTGCGGGCCTTCTCCTCCAGGGTATGGGGCGCATGGTCCGTCGCAATGAAGTCAATCACCCCATCTCGTAGCGCATCCCAAAGAATCTCATTATCCCGCGCCGACTTCAGCGGCGGGTTCATCTGGGCCTTAGACCCAATCTCAGCATAAGCACTGGTGTTTAACAGCAAATGCTGAGGGGTCACCTCCGCCGTCACCCACTCAGGTTTGTCTTCTCGCAGCAACAAGGCTTCCTCACCCGTGGACATATGCAGAATATGCAAGCGGCGACGATAGGTTTTCGAGAAGCGCAAGGCCCGTTTCGTGGCAATGAGCGCCGCCTCATTATCCTGAATTTGCGAGTGAACCGCCACATCCGTGATCCCCGCAAACTGCTTTCGTCGCTGTTCGATGCGGGTGCGATCCTCGGCATGAACCGCGATCAGGCGATCGCCCTCCCGGAAAATCGCATCCAACGCCGCCTCATCATCCACCAACAGCGGCCCCTTCATCGATCCCATGAAAATCTTGATACCACAAGTCGGATTCGCCTCTCGCAAATCCGGCAAATTCTCCTCCGTCGCGCCAATGAAAAAGCCGTAATTCACCAAACACTTCTGAGCCGCCAGGGCTAACTTCTGATCCAACGCTGCCTGAGTCGTCGTGAGAGGCTTGGTGTTGGGCATCTCCAAAAAGGATGTGACCCCCCCCTGGGCACAAGCACAACTGGCGGTAAACAAATCTTCCTTATATTCCAACCCCGGTTCCCGGAAATGCACCTGAGGATCAATCACCCCCGGTAACAGGGTCAATCCTTCGGCGTTAATCTCCCGAAACTCCCCATCTGGGGCCGCCAACTCACGTTCAACGGCAACAATGCGCCCCTGATCGACGAACACATCGGCAACCGCTAGGCGATCGTCAGACATGAGAACTTGGGCATTACGGATCAGCAGAGGGACAGTTTGAGACATGGAACCTAGGGTCAACAGGACAGCTTTCACTTCAGACTATACTGGAGGATAGGCACTCGTCCAGTGTTCTCGCCAGCAACGATCAACGGAGTGTCACCCTTTTTAATCCCTGTGCCTCACTGAAAACTATGACCTCAAATCGTCATGGAGAAAACCCCTGGGTTGAAGCCCTAAAAACCTTCGGCATTAGTGCTGTCCTCGCTCTGGGGATTCGCACCTTTGTCGCAGAAGCGCGCTATATCCCCTCCGGCTCCATGCAGCCGACCCTTGATATTAACGATCGCCTCATCATCGACAAAGTCAGCCACCATTTCCGCGACATCACCCGTGGCGACATTATCGTCTTCAATCCCACAGAACAACTGCGGGATCAGTTTAAAGATGCCTTCATTAAACGGGTCATTGGCTTACCCGGTGATAAAATCGAAGTCCGCGATGAGATTGTCTGGGTCAATGATGAACCCCTCCCAGAGAACTACCTCTACGCTCCACCGGACTATGTGTACGGACCCGTCTATGTCCCCGATGACCATTATCTTGTTCTCGGTGACAACCGTAATAACAGCTATGACAGCCATTATTGGGGATTTGTCCCCCAGGATTTAGTCGTCGGGCGAGCGATCGCTCGGTTCTGGCCCCTCGATCGCTTTGGGGCGATCACACCTCGTCCTGAATATCTCGACAACGAGGCCCCACAATAGCCCCACAGCCAGTTGAGGGCCGTCATCGAGTCCCTCAACTGGCCGAACCCACCACGGCCCAACCCCAGCACCCATGAAGTCTTTACCCTTTCGCCTCGGCGGCCTCATTCCCGGCCTGTCGATGATGGATCGCTATATCATCAGTGAAACGCTTCCCCCCTTTCTCTTTGGGGTGGGAGCGTTTTCCTCGATTGGGATTGCCGTCGGGATTGTCTTCGAGTTAGTGCGGCAAATTACCAACGCCAATATCTCCTTTGAAACTGCCTTACAGGTGTTTCTGCTCCAATTGCCCTACTATATCTCCCTGTCGTTTCCCATGGCCATGCTCTTGGGAACCCTCATCGCCTATTCGCGACTCTCAAGCGATAGTGAACTGGTGGCGTTACGCAGTTGTGGTGTCAGCCTAACCCGCACGGTTCGTCCGGCCCTCATTTTCGGCCTGTTGATCACACTCATCACCTTTACATTTGATCAGGTGGTGGTTCCTGAAAGTCTTTATCAAGCGGAATTGCTCTTCAATCGGGCTGTGCGCTCTCAAGATACGATTCTCTTCGAACGCAATACTCTCTATCCCGAAATTGGTCGCTTAACCCGGCCAGAGGAGGTTAAAGATGATACGCTGATACGCTTGTTTTACGCCGAAAGCTTTAATCGTGAAGAAGAGCGAATGTATGGGGTGATTGTTCTCGATCGCTCCGAACCGAGTTTCGATCGCCTCATCTACGCCGAATCTGCCACCTGGAATCCTACTAGCAATGTTTGGGATTTCTTTGAGGTTAAAAGCTATGCGATCGCCCCCGATGGCTCCTACGTCAATATCGCCAAGTTTGATCAACATCGCTATCCCCTCCCTCGCGCCCCCTTAGAGTTAGCCCAAGATCGCGATTATCCCCAAATGAATCTAGCTCAAGCGATGGCTCGTTTGGAAATCCTCAAAAACAGTGGACGGGAAGATAAAGTTCGTCACCTCGAAATTCGTATCCAACAACGCTTTGCCATTCCCTTTGCTTGCATCGCCTTCGGTTTAGTCGGATCTGCCCTAGGAACCAAACCCCAACGCACGAGCGCTTCCCGAGGCTTCGGGATTAGCGTCCTCGTCATCTTCAGCTATTATCTCTTAATGTCCCTTGGTGATGCCCTCGGTTTAAGTCAAATTATTCCTCCCTGGCTCGCCGCTTGGCTGCCTACCATTATCGCTCTAAGTGCCGGGGTTCTCTTATTAGTTCGCTCCTACCGATTACGCTAAGCAAAAGCTGTTAGATTTTGTTACAAATAAGGGGTGAAAAGACCTTGACAGGAGCTTGTTTTTGAGGTTATACTTAAGTCAATTGAGTCAGATATTCAAGTTTAAATCATTCGATTTTAGCCTGAGTAGACTCGGCTCCGCCGCCCCGGTGCGGGCGGCGCGGAGCCAAACATCTGGGCTGCGCATTTTTTTATATCTGCGTCTTTTGCCTCTTGGGCTAGTCTTTATGGTCTAATCTTGATTGAGGAAGAGTGCCCAGAGAGCCGGCTGAGTTATCCCTCTTGCCATCCCCTCTTGGGAGGGGTTAGGGGT
>LSZA01000169.1 GCA_001637315.1 Phormidium willei BDU 130791
AAAGGCTCGGTAACGATCTTCCATTTCCAGGACGAGATCTTCCATCAGAGTGATCGCGCGATCGCTGTCTTTGACAATCGGCGACAATAGCCAGGGGATGTTCTCAAACTCTGGGAACGTCACCCGTTTGGGATCGACGAGGGCCAATTTGAGATGGTCCGGCGATCGCCGTTGCGTTAAACTCAGCAACAACGCTCGTAAAAACTCACTCTTACCACTTCCCGTCGTTCCCCCCACCAAGAAATGACAGGTGTTGGGGTCCGAGAGGTCAGCTTCGACGAGTTGATTTTCCAAGTTCACGCCAATGGCCACCCGCACGGGGGCCGTCACCGGCAACGATTGCGGTGTAAGATACTGCTCAAATAGAGCAATCTGAGCCGGATTCCGAGGAAGATCGACACTGACAAATCCCGCCTGAGGAGAAATCATCGGTGGAACAGAAATCCCCAGTTGGACCTGTAAATCATCCGACAGCCGCAACAGCGACGACACCTTAACCCCCAACTTCGGTTTCAGGCGAACCCGAATAAACGACGGACCCATGGCGGCCCCTTCATAGGTCACTTCCACCCCAAAGGCGTTGAACACGTCCGTCAGTTGCTGACCAAGTTTTCTCCCTTCTTCTAGATCGGGGGGAACGATGGGTGGCGAGGTTGGTGTAGGAGTTGGTGTGGGATTGGGCGTCACGCTAACTGGGGGATCTGGAGTTGGCTTTGGCGCCACAGACGGCGCTTGAACAGGGGTTGCATCCTCTGCGCCTAAAAAGAACGTTTGACAGGTGTTTTGTTGCGGACAGAGGGGACAGAGCCGCTCTTCATAGGTTTTTGGTGGGGGGTTGGGGTGGTCGGGTTGCCAACTGAGCCAATCCTGCATCTGTTGCAGATGGGGAAGTAAGGCCATGTCACGCATCGATCGCAACTCATCCCAATCATAGAAATAGACTTGAAACTCGGGAAAGACGCAATAGACTGCTGCATCGACCGGTTCCTGGCGTTGGTGGTGAACCAGATCGGCGTAGAGGGCCACTTGCATCAGTTGTGCCGAGGGATCAGCCGGTTGATAGGTTTTGTACTCGACAACACATAGGCGCCGGCGATCGCCGTCATAGACTAAGTTATCGAACTGTCCCGAGACCGTCTGCTCCTCACCATTGGCCAGTTGATAAGACCGTTTCCGCAGTAACTCACTACCAATAAAGGTTTTGGCAATAATGTCGTTAGGATAAAAATTCTGGCGATTGCGTTTGAGTAATCCGGCGTAGTGATAAATTAAGCGTTGCAAGCCTTGCCAAATCTGTTCCAACCGTTGAGCAGAATCCGGATGTTTGCTAATCATCTGCATCAGATAGGGATAGAAGCAACGGTCGTAAAACAGTTGCTGCATATCCTGGGACAGTTGTTCAACCTCAAGCTGTTCACTCGGAGGCGTCAGCCGTTGACTGAAGCGAGAGTCCGCCGCTGCCAATTTCACAAATTCCTGTGCTAAGCGGTGAAAGTCGTTTCCCACACCCGAAACTTGGGTCTCTTGGGGAATAAAAACAGTACGACACTTCGAGTGATGGCCCAAATAAAACAGACGGGGACATTCTTTCGCCACACGAACATCAGTGGCCGTAAAATTTGGGTTAGAACTCACAGATGACCGCTCCTCTAGGCTCTCAGGCGGTGTATGAGACTGGCCAAGATGAGTCAACAGATGGCGATGAACTTGGGCCAGATACACCACATCAAGTTTAGCGTAGTGCAGTTGTCGTGGCTTTAGGGGTCGTTGGCCCCAATTGCTACCTTGGGAGTCGCGGTCAATCTCGGAAAACTGGCACAGTTCGGCGGCTAGGGTTTTCAGTTGCAGATTGGAGACTCCCAGCCGTTGTTTTCCTAGCTTTCGCGCTAGTTTCAGGGTGCAAGTGATGTTTTGCGCGTTGGACTTGCCTAGAAATTTGACATCATAAGTGGCATTGTGAAAGATTTTCTCGATCTGGGGATTGACCATAATCCGCTCGATAAAGAGGCGGCTGGAATCGGGGTGTTGGAGGACATCGAGGATATAGACTGAATCGCCACGGCGATCGCTTCCATCATTACTAACCTGGATCAGTGATAATTTCGGAGATTTTGTCCACCAATCGGCGGTTTCGGTGTCAATCCAGAGTTGGGAGGCGTGAGAGAGACGAGTAATCGCGGCCTCGATATCATCGGCTTGGTGAAGGTACACGAATTTGGCTGTCGAAGGATGTGCAAGGGGGAGGTTAAGAGGCTTGGCGTTGGTCTTCGGGAACTCGGAACACTGACTGATCTTTGATATTCTTCTTGTCGCCAATCATGCAGATGTAGTTCTCGCGTTCCAATGCTTTAAGCTCTTTGACTACATCTTTCAGGTCAATCTCACCAAATTCCGCCAAGGTCGAGTTAATTAAGACCTCGGCTCCCAATAATCCTTGACTTTTAATCTGCTTGATCAAAAACTCACGAACTTTTACATCTTTCTTATCCAGTGAAGGATCAGGTTTCGTTGATGTCCCTGAAGGATCGGCTGAGCCGTCAAGAATACCTAAGTTTTTCAAAAGCTGACATTGTTCCAACACACCGCTCTGTTTCACCAATTCTTTGAGGCGATCAGGGTTCGGTGAATCGTAGCCGACCACTAATTCCCCCGAGGTCGCGGCATTGAGTAGCCGATGATAGGTTACTAGATAGTGAACTGAGTCAAGATGGGGACAGATGTGACGGTGGGGATTGCTGGTAAATAGCTTCTCGAATAGCTTATAGCCTTTATTCTTTTTGCTGCCAAATGGTTCGTGACGAATGAAGATGAGGCGATCGCAATCTCCGGCTTTCACCACTTTCTCACAAGCCGACATACTGTAAAAAAAACTTCTCATATTGGGGTCTTCATTCCACAAAACCCCGACTTTTTGAGAAGATTTAGGATGAATAAAGCTCAAGGAATAATTTGAATACTTTGACCCTTCCAGATATTTATAAGCCACATCAGGAACTCCCAAATTTCCTAAGACATCAGATAAGTACTGAGCTAACTCACTAGAGGATTGCTGACGGATTCGTTCAACCTTTCCCTGAGTTTTCTTAAATTCCTTATCCCAAACCAGCGCAAAGCTATCATCAGTCTTGATATCCCCATGTCCTTTGAGTTGCTGAATCAGTTTGTGACCCAGTTGGATAACCGCACGAGGAACCGTCCGACCGCCTAACGCCTGTTTCTTTAACTCATCTCGCGTCAAGGGATAAATATCAGAATTAGGTTTGGGGTTGGCTTGTTCATGCAAAGGACGGAGACGCTTTTGCCAAATTTCTTCTGCTTGATCTACGGTAATTTTATCCAGTTGAACTGTTCGATCAATCCGGTCTCGGTCAGCCAGAAGTTGTTTAGAAACTTTATTTTCCCAAGTGCTTTGAATTAGACTAAGAATGATGACAAAATTCTTGAGTTTTTCATTATGAATTGTTGTATTCACTCCTAACAAGGCTGGTAAACCATTGTCCTTAAGACAGGCTTGATCGACTTGATCAAAACACAAAACAATGGGATATTGAGCTTGAGCGGACACTCGTCCTAGGTTCATGAGGATGTTTTTCGCATCTTCCTCGCTCGACAACGACTTGCGGACTCCCAGTCGGTTTAAATCACTGGTATCTAAATCTTCGCCTCGTAACCAATCGCAGGCAATCATGTAGTCGTCTGGCTGTGTCGCATGATACAAAGCACTAAAGAAATTTTTAGCTTGATAAATTCCCGTCGGATAGCTACTCTTGAAATTTTGGACAAAGACGGTTTTTTCGCCGAGTATCCTTTTGATGAGACTTTTGTCCTGAAATGCTGACAAACTATTGAGCCACAGCAGAAATTGGGATTGGCTTGCATCTTCGGGAGTTTGCATCAGACTATCAACGGTTTGACGCAAAATATGTCGCCAAATATAGTCATTATCTGACCAGCTTCCGATGTAAGCAAATAAGGCTTTTTGATTAACCTTTTTCTTCAGACGGCCGAGAAAATAGCTTTTCCCTGACGCTAAATCTCCTTTTAATAAGATAGTTCGGGTGATATGGTTCAGTTGAACTTCTTCGATAATCTGGATAATCTCCCTTAGTTGCTCCTGGTGAATGGACTCTACGGTAAGATTTGCAGATTGTTGTTCTAGCCAAAAATTGCCACTTCTCGCTGTGGTTAAGTCAAAGGGATTATAGTTTTGTTTGAGCAGTGTTATGATATCAGCCATGACAGAAACTTGATAGTTTAGGTTGATTTGGAGTTAAAAGAAGTTAGCAAATCCGATTTACGAAAATGTGATCGAGTTGGCGGAGTTTAATTGACAATAATAAAGAATAAAGGACTACTGAATTCTTGTGGGATTCCTGCGGCAAATTGTTCATTGGTATAATCCATTCCCTCTTGGAGAGAACTGAGTTGAATTTTGTCGTCTTCAATGAGACGAAAGAGAGCTTGATCAAGTTCATCACGAGTCATGGGGGGCTGAACTTCGGCGCGAAGGTGATAAATCGGTGTGTAGTTATTAGTGGGAAGTCGAGCGTCAATTTTGCGGATGATCTCGATGAGTTCGCTGTCGCTGGGTTTGGCTTTTAGAGTAGGATTTGGGGTGGGAGCTGAGTTGATCCATGTCCGCATAAATTGGACATAGTTGGTTAACAATTGGGCGTTAAGTTGTAGATTGCGCCTGGCATTGGCATCAAAGTAATCATCTCGCAGAAATTCTTTACCCCGTGCCGAAAGACTCACTTCAACAATTTTTCGTTCGATCGCCCTCAAAAGTCCGCGATCGCACAAACTCAGAAGAACTGACTGACGTTGATTCGCGGGAAGTTTCGTATCTCCCGGAGTTGAGAGACCTTTAGCGGCCACCTGTAACACCGTTAATTCTGCGTCAGATAAGGGCAGATTTTCCAGATCAGCGTTCAGGAGTGTTTGACCGGCTGGACTAATTTTGAATTTCTTAATCTCTTCGTGGAGTGTCACTAACTCGCGATCGGCTAATTTACGACAGAATCGTTGAGTTTCACTCACTTTTGTGCCGCTCGTTGGCTTAACCGCTGCCATTTTGCCCCGATAGTCAGAACAGCCAAGTAACTGAAGTAATAGTTTGAGTTCTTTTGTTTCCATAACGTGAAACCTAACGCGGGACTCGTCCAACTCGGACGGGGAGGATGGGATCAGTGTACCCCAACCGCCCAGCCCAAGCCAGACAGAATCCCAGGGAACCGTCAACTCCGTCACCGTCATCGAGCCATCTTTGATAAAATGCCAACAAGCTCAATCCTTGGTGAGTGGCTCGCTTGTGGGCGATCGCCACCACGTCATAGAGATTGCTCTTCGATGTCGCACTCGTTTCAGGCAGAACAACACATGCTCTTATCCAAAGGTTTTGAAGTGGAAATGTACACCGGAACACCCACCGGTGACATTGTGGGACTGTCTGATCGAATTGTCGCCGATCTCGATCGCTTCTCCCGAGAACCCGACTCGCGCAATGTGGAGTACACCACAGCTCCCTTTTGCGATTACGATATTTTACTCTGTGATTTAGTGCGACCTCGACAACAGTTGCGTCACTATCTCAAAACCCTCGGCGATTACACCCTCATTCCCGGAAGTACTCTTTCTCTCGGAGATAGTCGCCGCTTCTTCCGCTCTGACCCCGGTAACCCCTATCACGACTATATCGAGCAATCCTACGGAGCCAAAGTCGTCACCGCCAGTGTCCATATCAATGTGGGTATCAGTGACCCGGAAGCCTTAATGCGAGCCGCGCGACTGATTCGCGTTGAAGCACCTCTTTATCTGGCGTTGAGTGCGTCGTCTCCCTTCCTCGATGGGGAAATCACCGGTTATGACTCCACCCGTTGGTCCGTGTTTCCCCAAGTTCCGCAAACGGTTCCCCTGTTTGAGAGTCACGGTCATTTCATCAACTGGACTCAAGAGCAGTTAAACCTGGGAACGATGCAGAATGTGCGTCATCTTTGGATTTCCGTGCGTCCCAACGGCGATCGCCGTCCCTATAATCTTAATCGCCTAGAACTGCGGATTTGCGATCTGATTGTTGACCCCATCGACCTGTTGGCGGTGATGGCCTTCCTAGAGGCGCGAATTTGGCAAACCCTGCTCGATCCCAGTCTCGACCCCTTAGAACGCAGTACGCTCCCGGCCAGCCGCCGCAGTGAGGACTTACTGGCCCTCACCATGGCCAATGAGCAGGCCGCCGCCAAAGATAGCCTCGATGCGACCTTACGCCATTGGCAAGATGGACGAGAAATCCTAGCTCGGGATTGGATCGAGGAGTTGTATGCTGAGATCCTGCCTCTAGCTAAGTCTAAGGGGATTCGTTGCTTCCTCTCCCCGGTTCAGCGGATTTTGCGAGAGGGAAACCCGGCCCAGCAATGGCGACGGGCCTGCGAACAGGGTTCGTCTCCTCGTGAACAGATGATACGCGAGATTGAGGGAGCGATCGCCCGCGAACAAGATCTCGAAGATCAGTTATGTAGCCTGATGGCGGCCTGATTTTTGCGATTTTGCGGGCTGAATCATCAATTTTCGGCTTCAGGAATTGGCGATTAGCAAAACCTATCGATGGAACGGGGCCAACTCCTGGGGGTTAACCGGGAGTTGTGCCGGCGATCGCCTAGGCTGATGGGGAATGATCGCGTAAAATCCCAGAAAATGCTGTTTAATTTGGTAGACTCTTGACCTTATCTCGCCCTATCCCCCAAATGGTTTTGGTTAACCCGCAAATTCCCCCGAATACGGGTAATATTGCTCGGACTTGTGCGGCTACCCGAACTCCTCTTCATCTCGTGGCGCCTCTCGGATTTGAGATGAGCGATCGCTACCTCAAGCGGGCCGGCCTCGACTATTGGCAATATGTCAATTGGACGATCCATGATTCGTTGGCCCAATTCCGCAGCCACAGCCGCCGTCAATCGGGCCGCTGGATTGGATTTAGTACTCGTGGCCGTTGTTCTTATACAGAATTCGCCTTTCGGGATGATGATTGGTTGTTGTTTGGTAGTGAAACGGAAGGCCTCTCTAATGACACTCTCGCTGAATGTGAGGAGACTGTTCATATTCCCATGTTTGAATCTCGGGTACGTAGCCTAAACCTCTCCGTCAGTGCGGCTTTAGGGCTGTTTGAATGTTTGCGTCAACTGGGAACCCTCAGCACCCCGAGGGGTGAAACCCCCTAGAAGGGTCAAACCCCCTGGGGCGGGGCGTTCTCGCCCTTGTGGCAATGATAAGAAATTTCTATTGTTAAAGCGATCGCACTTGTCCGGGGTTGCGATCGCTGTTTTGTTCAACAACAATCACAGGGTTAATTGGCTTAAACCCCCTAACAGCAATAGTTTAGAGCGTTTTATTGATTACAAAAAACAAAATAGTTCTCGTTAACAACAGCATCGGAGTCCGTCAAAGACCAGTTGCCGTTGTGACCAAATTCGGCTTAAAGTTTCGTCGATACGCTTTAACAGGCCATCCTATGGGTTCAAGGACATCCAACCAAAGAGTCTGGTTGAGACGAACATCGCCGAACATAACCCAAATCCCTGAATCAAAGCCGCATCACTGGGCTAGTCTCACGGCTCGAAATCACCTCTGGACAAGGTTTACAGCTTTGTAACCTTGTGTAAATTGGAAAATCGGGGTAACCTGTCCTAAGCATCTCTGCCGTCAGTGACCTAAATCGCAAATTTAACGTGATCGCGATCACTGTCTGCTTTCCAAGGTCGCACCCCCGACCGACTGTAACTCACACGCTTATTGTCTAGGAGGTCGTTCTTGAAACGAGCGTTCCCACATCACAACCCCCCCGCTTCCTTGAACGAGCTACAAGCTCATCTCGGATCTGATGCCTTCCGTGCCTCGGTACCGGAACAACATCGGCGGGTTAGAACCTCAGCTGCCGTCCTTGGTCTTGCCATTTCCATGGGAGCCTCGGCTGTCGGTTTAGCTGATGACGCTGCGGTTGCCGCTGAACCCGTCGTCAAATCCGCTCCAACCCTGATGCCGCCCACTCTC
The DNA here is from genome assembly GCA_001637315.1 of Phormidium willei BDU 130791. Classification (GTDB taxonomy): domain Bacteria; phylum Cyanobacteriota; class Cyanobacteriia; order Cyanobacteriales; family Geitlerinemataceae; genus Sodalinema; species Sodalinema willei. The sequence continues at coordinate 8,044 of LSZA01000169.1, forward strand.
GACAAAACGGCGGTTATCCCTGAGAATCAGCTTGAAAAAGTGGATCTAACGGCGGCTGAAACCCCCGTAAGCTATACCAATTCTGATAATACTTCCCATAACACCTCCCAAGCCCCCGTGGCTCAGGAGCCAGTTCAAGAGCATGTGACCCATGTGGTTCAAAGTGGTCACACCCTATGGCGCATCGCCAATGCTTATGAAGTCACAGCCGGGGCGATCGCAACGGCCAACGGCTTACCCTCGATCGAAACGCCTCTCGAAATCGGTGAAGTTCTGAGAATCCCTGTCACCGATACCATGGTTTATCCGCCTCGGGAGATCATCGCCCCAGAACCCTCTCCCGCCGTGGCTGAAGTGGACGAGAGCGATCGCCAACCCACCCAGATCGCATCCACAACACCCGCTGACTCTAGCTCTAACCTGAGTCATGAAACTCTGGGCAATGAAACTCTGGCCAGTGAGACTCGAAACAACGAGACTCAAAACAACAATATCGCGACCCGTAGCCGTTCTATCGCCCCGTCGAGCGTAGTAAACACCCAAGACAAACTCTCACAACTGACGGCTCGTGAAACGGCTCCTGAAAGTCAACCCGAGAGCCTATCGAGTTACACCGGAGTCGGCGGTCTGAACCCAGATAAACAGCCTAGCGCTACATCCACAGTTGAGGCCCCCATCTTGGGGTCACCCGCTCGGGTTACGCAGAGTGCCACAGATAGCGCCACAGACAGCGAGACATCCTTCTCTCGAACCCCCACCCTAAGCGCCCTGAACTCCAACCGCCTCAACACCGAGGAATCCGGCATTCGTCTCAATCGTTCCTTCCTAGAGCGCGAACCTCAAACCGTCCAAGCCATCGAACCTCATGAGGTTCGTCCAGGGGAAACCCTAATCAGCTTGGCCAACGAACATGACACCAGCATTGATGAGATTGCTCGCGCCAACAATCTCGATAATCCTGACGAAATTACCGCCGGACAACGTCTCAACATTCCTAAACGAGTGGCTCGGCGATCGGATCCCGTTGAAGTCTTCGGTGGACAAACATCTCGTGTCGCCGCAGCACCGCCTAAGAAACAACGATTGGATTTAGCCATCCCAACGGCGAGAGATGAGTCCAATGACGTGGCTCTGGCTCCAGATACGGATCTTGAAGCCACTGAGACTCAAGCCACTGATACTCAAGCCACTGACGCAAACACCAACCCAGACACTAACCTTGTCGCCGTTGGGACAGAACCCGCAGTTGACGGTCTTGAAATCGCAACTGACGTCGCTAACGAAAATCTGCGAGCAGATATTTCTCGTCTGAGAAACCGGGTTCGTCGTAGTGAAGGCAACTCACAACCGGCTCCCAACTCGGGTCAGAGGGAAACGGCGGACGCGGTGACTTATGTCGATGACAGCGATCGCACTCTCGGAACTGTCCGCGAACACAACAACCCCCAATTTGATCGCGAACAAGTCGCCTCAGTTCACGCAGCCGAACGACAAGCCTCCGAAGCTCGTTCTACCGACACCGAGTTAGCCAGTACCTCAACGGATGACGACGACAAGGTAGCGGTCGCACCGATCGGATCGCAAAACTACGCCCCCATCATGGAGCCGCGTTCTGTATCCCCGGAAATCCCGAGCTTGCCCTCCTCCGGCGCGTATCTTCCCAAACCCCAACAACAGGCCGAAGTCTTCGACGGCTATATTTGGCCCGCTCAGGGGGTGTTCACCTCTGGCTACGGCTGGCGTTGGGGTCGGATGCACCGAGGTATTGACATTGCCGGTCCCGTCGGAACTCCCATCGTGGCAGCCGCTCCCGGAACCGTCACCTATTCCCGTTGGAACTCCGGTGGCTACGGTAACTTAGTGGAAATCACCCATCCTGATGGCAGTTTGACCCTGTATGCTCACAACAACCGTAATTTAGTGAGTGAAGGGGAAAACGTGGCTCAAGGACAACAAATCGCCGAAATGGGCAGCACCGGCTTTAGTACCGGTCCTCACCTCCATTTCGAGATTCACCGTCCCGGCCAAGGCGCCACAGACCCGATGGCCTTCTTGCCCCGGTAGGCTACGAAACCCCTGAAATCTCAAGATTTTGGGTGGAGTGATGGTGTGTGAGGAAAAAACGGGAGCTGATCGGTGATCGGCTCCCGTTTTGTCGTAATT
>LSZA01000170.1 GCA_001637315.1 Phormidium willei BDU 130791
TCGCGCGGCGGCCGTGCCTTGGCCGCCGGGATCTGAGGGCCCGGGACCTGACTTTCTGATGCCTGAGTTCCTGGGACCTGAGTTCCTGGGACCTGAGTTCCTGGGACCTGAGTTCCTGGGGCCTGGGGTCCTGGGGCCTGGGGTCCCGGAGTCGGGGGGGCTGACCTCTTGTAGCCGGAAAGGGCCGAGAGCGCTGCGCGGGCCGACGCGTCATCCTCGCCCCTGCGCGGCGTCTCGCTTGACCCGATGGGGTCGGACAGACGCTGCGCCGCCTGGCGGCCGGAGATCTTTTCGTCCCGTCTTGGCACGGCTTGCCGCCCGGCGCCCCCCATCCTCGCATGCCATCCCGTCCGGCGATCGGTGCCGGCGTCTGCGAGCGCCGCCTGTACACGGCGCAGGAGCCCCCTTCGGCCCGCGCGCATCCTGCCGCTCGCAGCAGCCCGGCGCGCAACCGTTGTCGTTCTTCGCGATCCCCGTCCGGCATTCCACGGCAGGGACAGGCTCCCGACCATGAGGACGGCTGCCCCGCTGTGGTTGTGAAATGCCTTGGCGATATTTTACCGAAAAAGTTGCGTCTATTGCGGCAAGAAAACACTTTTTACGCGAACATTCAATAGAACGAATTCCGCCTTAAGAAGAGACACGCCGGTCCCGCAACGGCTTGGGCGACACCGCTTGCCCGCGGCGTCGCCGAGACCGCCCCGGCCGGCCGAGGACGCGAAGCGCCGCGCCCCCTTCGGCGCAGGAACCAGAAAGACGAAACCGGCTGCCCCCAGGGGGGACAGCCGGTTCGCGTCGAGTCTGCACGCCCGGCGTGGCCGCCGGGCATGGGTCGGTGAACGCGACCTCGGCGGGCTTACGCCTCGCCGCCGGTCTCCGCGCTCACGGGCGCCGCCTTCTTGCCGCCGCCGGCCTTCTTGGCGGCCTGGGCCGCCTGCCGCTCGGCCGCGGCGATCTTGCCGGAGGCGCCGGTGGTCTTCTCGGCGATGCGCGCCGACTTACCGCGGCGGCCGCGCAGGTAGTAGAGCTTGGCCCGGCGCACGTCGCCGCGGCGCACCACCTCGATCGAGTCGATGCGCGGGCTGTACAGTGGGAAGACGCGCTCGACGCCCTCGCCGTAAGAGATCTTGCGCACGGTGAAGGCGGAGTTGACCCCGCGGTTGCGGCGCGCGATGCACACGCCCTCGAAGGCCTGGACGCGCTCGCGGTTGCCCTCGACCACGCGCACGTTGACGCGAACGGTGTCGCCGGGGGCGAACTGGGGCACCGGGCGGTTGACCTCGGCGATCTGCTCCTGGTTGAGCTGGTCGATGATGTTCATGGCTCTCAATCCCGCTTTCGAACGCGTCTCGTTTCGTCTCGTTGCTCTCACCGCGAGCCGCGGCCGCCCCGCTCGGGGGCCGCGGCCTGACTGTCCCGATAGCGGGCCCAGAGGTCGGGCCGGCGCCGCCGGGTGATCTCTTCCGCCTGCGCCCGTCGCCACGCGCGGATCGCCGCGTGATGGCCGGACAGCAGGACTTCCGGAACCTTGCGCCCCTCCCACTCGGCGGGGCGGGTGTAGTGCGGGTACTCCAAGAGGCCCCGCTCGAAACTCTCTTCCTCCGGGCTGGCGACGTTGCCCATGACGCCGGGGAGCAGACGCACCGCCGCGTCGAGCACCACCAGCGCGGCCATCTCGCCGCCCGAGAGCACGTAGTCACCGATGCTCAGCTCGGCCACCCCGTGCTTGTCCAACACCCGCTGGTCGACGCCCTCGTAGCGCCCGCACAGCAGGCGCACCCCCGGCGCCGCCGCCAGCTCGCGCGCCACCTGCGCGTCCAGCAGGCGCCCGCGCGGGCTGAGGTAAACCAGCGGACCCGGCCGGTCGGCCGTCGCGGCGAGCGCGCGGTCGACCACGTCGGGCCGCATCACCATGCCCGCCCCGCCGCCCATCGGCGTGTCGTCGACGGAGCGGTGGCGGTCGGTGGCGAAGGCGCGGATGTCCACCGCCTCCAGCCGCCAGATGTCCTTCTCCAGCCCCTTGCCCGCCAGGCTGATCCCCAGCGGACCGGGAAAGGCCTCCGGAAAGAGCGTCAGCACGGTCGCCTGCCAGGGGAGGTCGCGGCCGGCTTCGGCCGCCGCGCCCGCACTGCCCGTCGATGTCACGCCGGCTCTCCTCGGAAGTCGCGGGTTATGGCGCTTTCCCGCCGCTTTGTCCAGTCCTCTCCGGGGCCGCCCCGGCCGCGGCCTGCGCGTCCGGCGCTGTGCCCTCGCCCCCGACCTCGCGCGGCGGCTCGATCACCAGCCGGCCGGCCACCAGATCGATCTCCGGCACCACCCGGCGGGTGAAGGGCAGCACGCTCACGCGACCGTCCGCCGCCTCCAGCTCGATCACGTCGCCGGCCCCGAAGTCATAGAGGGCGCGCACCCGGCCCAGGCTGTTGCCCTGCCGGTCCACCGCCGCCAGCCCGATCAGGTCGGCGTGGTAGAAGGTGTCCTCCTCCAGCGCCGGCAGCGCCGTCCGCGCGACGTAGAGCCGGGTGCCGCGCAGGGCCGCCGCCGCGTCGCGGTCGGCGACCCCCTCGACGGCGGCGACCAGCAGCTCCTTGGCCCGGCCCCGCGCGGTCATGCGGAAGACCCGGCTCCCGGCCTCGTCGCTGAGCGGACCGTAGGCCAGCGCGTCCTCCGGCACCTCCGTGAAGGTCTTCAGCCGGACCAGGCCGCGCACGCCGTGGGCCCCGGCCACCGCCGCCACGCAGACCCGCTCGCTCCCGGCCCCAGAGTCACCAGACGCAGAGTCACCAGACGCAGAGTCACCGGACCCAGAGGCTCCGGCCGCCGGCGCGGCGGCGCGCGTCCCCGGTGCCTTGCGCCCGGGCTTGCGGGCAGGTCCCGTCATGGCCACGGCCTCCGCCGCCGGATCTCAGCGGCCGACGCTCAGCCCTGGGCCTCGCCCTCGGCCGGGGCCTCGGCGGGCGCGGTTGCTTCGGCGGCAGCGGCAGCGGCGGCCTCCTCGGCCTCCTTGCGGCGCTCCTCGGCCTCGCGCAGGCGCTCCTGCGCCTTGGCCTTGGGCTGCGGCTTCTTGGTCTGCTCGGGGCGTGGGCGCGGCGCCATCAGCTCGGCCTGGGCGAAGAACTTGGCGACGCGGTCGCTCGGCTGCGCGCCCTGCTCCAGCCAGTGCTTGGCGCGCGCGCTGTCGAAGCGGATGCGGTCGGGGTGATCGCGCCCGACCATCGGGTTGTAGAAGCCCAGCCGCTCGATGAAGCGGCCGTCGCGCGGGCTGCGCGAGTCGGCAACGACGATGTGGTAGAAGGGGCGCTTCTTGGCGCCGCCGCGGGTCAGGCGGATACGCAGGGACATGGCCGGTGAACTCCTCAGTTTGACCTGTAAATCGCGTGACTTGGGTGGGTGTCAGCCGTCCGGAAGCCAGAAGGCGTGAAGCTTGTTGCCGTCGGGATCGCGCAGATAGGCGCCGTAGTAGCCGGGGCGATAGGCCCGCGCGCCGGGCGCCCCCGCGTCGTGCCCTCCGGCGGCCAGTCCGGCCGCGTGAAAGGCGTCGACCGCGGCCCGGTCGGCGGCGCGGAAGTCAACCTGGCCGCCGTTCGCCCAGCTCGCCGGCCGGCCGTCGAAGGGGCGCTGGACGAACAGCCAGCAGGCCTGCCCGTCGGGCCAGCACCAGGCCGAGGCCTCGGGCTTGCCGTCCCCGCCGTCCTGGTCCGCCCCGTCGCCCTCGTCGGCGACACGCACCAGGCCGAGCGGCGCCAGCACCGCATCGTAGAAGGCCCGCGCGCGCGCCACGTCGTTGCTGCCCAGGGTGACGTGGGACAGCCCCCCGGCGCGCCGAACCTCCGCCGCCGGCAGCTCGGTCAGGTGCACGGCCTGCAGCTTGTTGCCGACCGGATCGCGCAGGTAGGCGCCGTAGTAGTTCGGGCCATAGAGCGGGCGCAGGCCGGGCGCGCCCTCGTCCAGACCGCCGGCGCTCAGCCCCGCCGCGTGAAAGGCGTCGACCGCCGCGCGCGAGGACGCCAGGAAGGCGACATGGGTGCCGTTGCCCCAGGTCGCCGGCAGGCCGTCGTGCGGCGCCAGCAGCCGGAACAGCGCGCGGCCGTCGGTCCCGCCATAGGCGATCTCCCGCTCCCGCCCGGCCAGGCGGGCCAGGCCCAGCGGCGCCGCCAGGCGGTCGTAGAAGGCGCCCGACAGCGCCAGATCGTTGGCGCCCAGCGTGACCCCGGCGATCGCCGGCCAGGGCTGTCCGCTCCGGGTCATGGCACCGCCGCTCACTTGCGCTTGCCCGCGCGGCGCTGGGCGCGGCTGCCGCCCTTGCCGCCGAAGCCGGGCGGCAGGCCACCGGGTAGGCCGCCGCCCATACCGCCCCCACCCAGGCCGCCCCCACCCATGCCGGCACCGCCGGGCAGCAGCCCGTCCATGCCGCCACCGCCCATCAGCTTTTCCATGCCGCCCATCTTCTTCACCTTCTTGACCATGCGCTGGGTCTCGGCGAACTGCTTGAGCAGCTTGTTGACCTCCTGCACGCTGGTGCCCGAGCCCTTGGCGATGCGCTGACGGCGCGAGGCCTTGATCAGCTCGGGGTGCGCGCGCTCGTCCTTGGTCATGGAGGTGATGATCGCCATCTGGCGGCGGACCACCTTGTCGTCGACCTTGGCGTTCTTCAGCTTGTCCTGCATGCCGCCCAGGCCGGGGAGCATCTTCATCATCGACTTCAGCCCGCCCATCTTGGTGAGCTGCTGAAGCTGCTTGTGCATGTCGTTGAGGTCGAAGCGGCCCTTGGCGAGCCGCTTGGCCATGGCCTCGGCGTCTTCCTGCTCGATCGTCTCGGCCGCCTTCTCGACCAGCGAGACGATGTCGCCCATGCCCAGGATGCGCCCGGCCACCCGCTCCGGATGGAAGGCCTCCAGCGCGTCCATCTTCTCGCCGGTGCCCAGCAGCTTGATCGGCTTGCCGGTCACCGCCTTCATCGACAGGGCCGCGCCGCCGCGCGCGTCGCCGTCGACGCGGGTCAGCACGATGCCGCTCAACCCGACCTGCTCGTTGAAGGCTTGGGCGACGTTGACCGCGTCCTGGCCGGTCATGGCGTCGGCCACCAGCAGCGTCTCGTGCGGCTGGGCCGCGTCGCGCACGGCGGCGACCTCGGCCATCAGCTCCTCGTCGATCGCCAGGCGGCCGGCGGTGTCCAGCAGCACCACGTCGTAGCCTTCCAGGCGGCCGCTGCTCAGCGCCCGCTTGGCAATCGCCACCGGCGGCTCGCCCGGAACGATCGGCAGGGTGGCCACGCCGATCTGCTCGCCGATCACCTTGAGCTGCTGCTGGGCCGCCGGACGGCGGGTGTCCAGCGAGGCCATCAGCACCTTCTTGCGCTGCTTCTCGCTGAGGCGCTTGGCGATCTTGCCGGTGGTGGTGGTCTTGCCCGAGCCCTGCAGGCCGACCATCAGGACCGGCACCGGCGCCGGCGCGTTGAGGTCGAGGTCGGCGGCGGCGGCCCCGGGGTAGCGCCCCTCGCGCGCGGCCTGCTCCTCCGCGCCCGGCGTGCCGCCCAGCATCTCGACCAGGTGGTCGTGGACGATCTTGACCACCTGCTGGCCCGGCGTGACGGAGCGCAGCACCTCCTGCCCGACGGCCTTCTCGCGCACGCCCTCGATGAAGTCCTTGACCACCGGCAGGGCGACGTCGGCCTCCAGCAGCGCCACCCGCACCTCGCGCAGCGCGGCGTTGACGTCTTCCTCGCTCAGGCTGGCGCGGCGGCGCAGCTTGTCGAAGACGTCGTTGAGGCGGCTTTGCAGGCCGTCGAACATGAAACGCTCCTCCGGTGGTCCAAGGGCCCTCGACGCTTCGGCACACCGGATGTGGCGGACCAAAGCGGTTGCGCGCCCGTGCGCGAAACTCGCGGACGGACGTGGCTCCTCGGAGCCTTCAGGGCCGGCCTGGCGGGGCCGCAGATTTCCTGAAAGCGCGGCGAATGTATGGAGCCGCGGCAAGGCCGTCAAGCGAGAGCGTGGACGCCGGCCGCCCAGCGCCTCTATATAAGTACCCATGACCGCGATGCTTCAAGACTCCCCGGCGCTGCCCTTCCTGAAGATGCAGGGCCTCGGCAACGACTTCGTCGTGCTCGACGCGCGCGGCCGGCCGCTCGACCTGACGGCCGAGCAGGCGCGGCGCATCGCGGACCGCACCCGCGGCGTGGGCTGCGACCAGATCCTGATCCTCGAGCCGCCGCGCGACGGCGGCGACCTCTACATGACCATCCGCAACGCCGACGGCGGCGAGGTCGGGGCCTGCGGCAACGGCACCCGCTGCGCCGCCCGGCTGATCTTCGAGGAGACCGGCCGGACCGAGGCGCGGATCGAGACCCGCGCGGGCCTGCTGACCGCCCAGGCGGCGGCCGGCGGGCTGGTCACGGTCGACATGGGCCCGGCCCGCCTGGACTGGCGCGAGATCCCGCTGGCGCGGGCGATGGACACGCTGCACCTGGACTTCGCCTGCGGTCCTCTGCGCGATCCCTGCGCCGTCGGCCTGGGCAACCCGCACGCCCTCTTCTTCGTGGACGACGCCGAGGCGGTGGACCTGGCCGGCCTCGGCCCGCGGATCGAGCACGCCCCCCTGTTCCCCGAGCGGGTCAACGTCGGCCTGGTGCAGCCGCGCGGGCCCGACCACCTGCGCTACCGGGTGTGGGAGCGCGGCGTCGGGATCACCGTCGCCTGCGGTTCCGGCGCCTGCGCCGCGGCGGTGGCCGCCGCCCGGCGCGGCCTGACCGGCCGGCAGGTGCGGGTGACGCTGGACGGCGGCGACCTGGCCATCGCCTGGCGCGAGGCGGACGGGCATGTGCTGATGACCGGCCCGGCGGCCAAGAGCTTCGCCGGCACCCTCGACCCTGACCTGCTGGGCTGACCGGCTGGGCTGACGGGCTGGGCTGACGGGAGGCCCGGCCCGGCGACTCGCCGGCGCGGCCGGTGGACAGCGCCGCGCCCGCGCCCATATAACCGGCCCATGTCCGACGCGACCGCCCGCCACGAGCCTCCCGACACGGCCCGCCCCGCCGCCCGCGAGGAAGCCAAGCTGGTCACCTTCGGCTGCCGGCTGAACGCCTGGGAGTCCGAGGTGATGCGCGACCACGCCCGCGCGGCCGGGCTGGACAAGGCGGTGATCCTCAACTCCTGCGCCGTCACGGCCGAGGCCGAGCGCCAGCTCCGCCAGGCGATCCGCCGCGCCCGGCGCGAGCACCCCGAGGCCGAGATCGTGGTCACCGGCTGCGCCGCCCAGATCGACCCGGCCCGCTACGCCGCCATGCCCGAGGTCGACCGCGTGCTGGGCAACGCCGAGAAGCTCGACGCCGCCGCCTGGCGCGGCCTCGCCACGGACCCGGCGCGAGCCCCGAAGATCCAGGTCGACGACATCATGGCGGTGCGCGAGACCGCCGGCCATCTGGTCGAGGGCTTCGCCGAGAAGACCCGCGCCTTCGTCCAGGTCCAGCAGGGCTGCGACCATCGCTGCACCTTCTGCATCATCCCCTTCGGCCGCGGCCCCAGCCGCTCGGTGCCGCTCGGCGAGATCGTGCGCCAGGTCCGCGCCCTGGTGGCGGCCGGGGTGCGCGAGGTGGTGCTGACCGGCGTCGACATCACCGCCTACGGCGCCGACCTGCCGGGCAGCCCCAGCCTGGGCCAGATGATGCGCCGCCTGCTGTCCAACGTGCCGGAGCTGCCGCGCCTGCGCCTCTCCTCGGTCGACCCGGTCGAGCTGGACGAGGCGGTGTTCGACCTGCTGGCGCGCGAGCCGCGCTTCATGCCGCACCTGCACCTCTCGCTGCAGGCGGCCGACGACCTGATCCTCAAGCGCATGAAGCGCCGCCACAGCCGGGCCGACGCGCTGGCCTGCATCGCCCGCGCCCGGGCGGCGCGGCCCGACACGGTCTTCGGCGCCGACATCATCGCCGGCTTTCCGACCGAGACGGAAGCCATGTTCCGAAACACCCTGGACTTCGTCGCGGAGGCCGGCCTGACCTTCCTGCACGTCTTTCCCTATTCCGAGCGCCCGGGCACCCCGGCCGCGCGCATGCCCGCGGTGCCCAAGCCCGAGCGCAAGGCCCGCGCCCAGCGCCTGCGCGACGCCGGCGCCGCGGCCGAGGCCCGTTTCCTGGCCGGCCGGGTCGGCCGCAGCGCCCGGGTGCTGATCGAATCGACCGGGCCCGAGGGCGCCCTCGGCCGCTGCGAGCACTACGCGCCGGTGCGCCTCGCGCCGCGCCCGGACCGGGCGGCCGGCGCCCTGGTCGAGCTGCGCCTGACCGGCGTGGCGCAGGGGCAGCTACTGGGCGAGCCGACGGTCGAGGTGGCGGCGTGAGCGAAGGCTGGCTGACGCGGCTGAAGGCGGCGCTCAAGCGCTCCTCCTCCAAGCTGGGCGACGGCATCGCCGGCATCTTCACCCGGCGCAAGCTGGACGCGGCGGCGCTGGAGGAGCTGGAGGAGCTGCTGATCGCCTCCGACCTCGGCGTGACCACCTCGGCCAAGCTGGCGAGCAACCTGGCCAAGACCCGCTTCAACAAGGACGTCAGCCCCGAGGAGGTGCGCAGCGCCCTGGCCGCCGACGTCACCGAAATTCTCGAGCCGGTCGCCAGGCCGCTGGAGGTGATCCCCGAGCGCAAGCCCCACGTGGTGCTGGTGGTCGGCGTCAACGGCGTGGGCAAGACCACCACCATCGGCAAGCTGGCCAAGCAGCAGGTCGCGGCCGGACGCAAGGTCATGCTGGCCGCCGGCGACACCTTCCGCGCCGCCGCCATCGAGCAGCTCCAGATCTGGGGCGAGCGCAGCGGCGTGCCGGTGGTCTCGGGCAAGCCGGGCGCCGATGCCGCCGGTCTGGCCTACGAGGCGCTGGAGCGGGCCCGGCGCGAGGGCAGCGACCTGCTGCTGGTCGACACCGCCGGGCGGCTGCACAACCGCGGCGAACTGATGGCCGAGCTGCAGAAAGTCGTGCGGGTGCTCAAGAAGCAGGACGAGAGCGCGCCCCACGACGTGCTGCTGGTGCTCGACGCCACCACCGGGCAGAACGCGCTCAGCCAGGTCGCCACCTTCAAGGAGCTGGTCGCCGTCACCGGCCTGGTGGTCACCAAGCTGGACGGCTCGGCCAAGGGCGGCGTGCTCGTTGCGCTGGCGGAACAGCACGGCCTGCCGGTGCATGCCGTCGGCGTCGGCGAGGGCGCCGAGGACCTGCGCCCCTTCAGCGCCGAGTCCTTCGCCCGCAGCCTGATGGGCCTGGAGCTTTAGGCGCCGGCGGCCCGCCGAGCGCGGACCTGCCGTCCGGCGCGCGCCTTGCCGTGGCGCCGGCTTGGGGGTAGAACGCGCCCGGCTTTACCGCAGCGCAGCGGCCCCCGCGCCGCCCGCGCTGCCACCTGAGACGCGATGACAACCTGAGAGAAGGGAAGACGGGCATGGCGCGCGCAAAGATCGCCCTGGTTGGGGCTGGCAACATCGGCGGCACCCTGGCACTGCTGAGCGCGATCAAGGAGCTGGGCGACGTCGTGCTGTTCGACATCGCCGAGGGCATCCCGCAGGGCAAGGCGCTGGACCTGGCGCAGTCCGGGCCGGTCGAGGGCTACGACGCGGCGCTGAGCGGCGCCAACGACTACAGCGCCATCGCCGGCGCCGACGTGGTGATCGTCACCGCCGGCGTGCCGCGCAAGCCGGGCATGAGCCGCGACGACCTGCTGGGCATCAACATGAAGGTGATGAAGGCGGTCGGCCAGGGCATCAAGGAGAACTGCCCCGACGCCTTCGTGATCTGCATCACCAACCCGCTCGACGCCATGGTCTGGGTGCTGCGCGAGGAGTGCGGCCTGCCCCACAATAAGGTGGTGGGCATGGCCGGCGTGCTCGACTCCGCGCGCTTCCGCCACTTCCTGGCCGAGGAGATGGGCGTGTCGGTCGAGGACGTCACCGCCTTCGTGCTGGGCGGCCACGGCGATACCATGGTACCGATGGTGCGCCACTCCACCGTCGCCGGCATCCCCCTGCCGCAGCTCATCGAGATGGGCTGGATCACCCAGGACAAGCTGGACGCCATCGTCGACCGCACCCGCAACGGCGGCGCCGAGATCGTCGGCCTGCTGAAGTCGGGCTCGGCCTTCTACGCGCCGGCCTCCAGCGCCATCGCCATGGCCGAGAGCTACCTGAAGGACAAGAAGCGCGT
>LSZA01000171.1 GCA_001637315.1 Phormidium willei BDU 130791
CCCGGATAGCTGAGTTTCACCAGGCCGCGGCGATGCTCGACCAGGCGCCGCAGGCCGCGGGCGGCCAGGGTCGCCAGCAACACCCCGCCGTAGCCGAGCAGCAGCCAGCGCTCCGCCGCCCCGGTGAAGGCCAGACGCTGCGGGTCGGTCAACTGCGCCACCAGCGCCTCGGTGAAGGGCGGCTCGCCCCGCGCAAAGAGTACGCGCGCCCAACGCCCCGCCATCCAGGCCCCGGCCAGCGCCAGGGTCGGCAACAGCAGCGCACCGGCGAAGAGCCAGAGCCGCCAGCGCTCGAACCAGGGCTTGAAGCGCAGCCAGAGATGGATCCCCAGGCACCCGTGTGCCCAGACCGCCAGCAGTGCCGCGAGCTGGCGCAGGCCGTTGGCCGGCGAGAATTCGAAGTAGATCAGCAGCACCGCCGGATAGCCGATTTGGGTATCGAAGGCGGTGGCCACGCCGCGCGTGCCGGCCAGGTGCAGCGCCAGCAGCGGCACGATGGCGAGGCCCAGCAGAAGCTGCCAGGTCTCGCCGGGCTTGAGCAGGAAGTCGCGGCGCAGATAAAGCGCCCAGAGCGCCAGCGCGGCGTGCAGTCCGAAGGCGCCGTAAAGCAGCGCCAGGCCCGCCGGGCCGGTCCAGACCAGTCGCTGCACCTCCAGCACCGCCTGAAGGGCCGGCAGGGAGATCAGGCCGGCCGCGTGGTTGAGCAGGTGTGTGGTGACATAGGCGAAGAGCAGCAGGCCGGAAGCGAGGCGGGCGCGGCGGATCAGGGGAGCGCTGGGCATGCCGGCGGGGGCTCTTCGGATCTGTGGAGGCGGCCTGGAGCTGTGCGGGGCACCGCCGGCAAGGATAGGGGCATCCCCGCCTTTGTGCGACGCGAAAGCCGCCTATATCGTGGGCACCCCGCTCTCCCGTGCCGCCCGCCGTCCAGGATCTCCCCCGCCGATGCCCCTGTCCGCCGAGGAACGCAAACGCCGCCGCCTGCTGCTGCGCGCGGACGGCCGCAGCCTGATGGACGAGACGCTGGCCAGCCCCTGCGTGTCGATCTGCCAGGTCGACGGGGAGAGCGGCCTGTGCATCGGGTGCAGTCGCTCGGTCGGCGAGATCACCGACTGGGCCCTGCTGACCGCCGCGGAAAAGCAGCGCGTGCTGGCCGAATTGCCGGGGCGCGGCCCGCGCCCCGGCCGGTCCGCTCCGAGAAGAAATTGGCCCGGCAAACGGGTGGATTGAGACTCGCCGCCCCGCGTCTCGGCGTCCTATTCTACTAAGGCGCTTCGCGGGACCGGCCTTTGCGGCGCGTCCGCCCGGTCCCCTTGCGCCTTCGCGAGGGGTCGGGGAGCCATGACCCCTCAGGCAGACTTGAGGGGGAGATTCCGCATGCAGCTTTCATTCCTTCGCGCGGTGGTCGCCGCCGGCGCGATGACCACCCTGACCGGCTGCGCCGGCCTGATGCTGGGCGACGCCCAGAACCTCGAACCGGCGGGCACGCCGTTCCAGAACGCCCTCTACGGCGGCTACGTCGACCTGGCGATGGCCGAGTACGACGAGGGCGACTACGGCGATTCTGACTTCTTCTCCGGCAAGGCGATGGCCGCCGCCGGCGGACAGGCGGTGGGCCCGCAGCCGCTGGCCGAACGCCGCCTGCCGGCCGGGAGCGAGGGCGAGCTGGCCGACGCGCGGGCGCGTCTGGTCGCCGCGCTCGACGGCCCTGCGCGCGGCAATCAGCCGGACCTGGCCGCCGAGGCGCAGACCGCCTTCGACTGCTGGCTGCAGGAGCAGGAGGAGAACTACCAGCCGGACCACATCGCCGCCTGCCGCGAAGCCTTCGAGGCGGCGATGGCGCAGTTGGCGCCGGCCCAGCCCATGGCCTTCGCGCCGCGCGACTTCACGGTCTACTTCGCCACCGACTCCGCGGCGCTGACCGGCTCGGCGCAGGAGATGGTGCGTCAGGCGGCCGACGTCGCGAAGGCCAACCCCGGCACCCGGGTCGAGGTGGTCGGCCATACCGACACGGCCGGCAGCGCGGCCTACAACGCCCGCCTGTCCGAGGCGCGCGCCACGGCGGTCAAGCAGGCGCTGATGGAGCTGGGCGTGGCCGGCGGCCGCGTGGTGATGGACGCCACCGGCGAGCGGAACCTCGCCGAGGCGACGCCGGACGGCACCGAGAACCGGCTGAACCGTCGGGTGACCCTCACCATCACCCGGTGACCGCGCGCCCGGCGCAGCCGTCGGGAAGCGCCGGGGACGGACGATCGAGGGGGCGCCAGGGCTCTGGCGCCCCCTTCGCGCTCGCCGGCCCGGACACACGCCGGCCCTTTCCCACGCCGCGCGCTTGTGGCAGAGGGAAGGCTGACACGCGCCGGCCGCCAGCTCTGCGGCGCGAGATCGAACGACACCGCGAAGGGGAGAGACACGGCCCATGCAGTACCTTCACTCCATGGTGCGCATCAGCGACATCGAAAAATCCCTCGACTTCTTCTGCAACAAGCTGGGCCTGGTCGAGATCGAGCGGATGGACAACGAGAAGGGTCGCTTCACCCTGATCTTCCTGGCCGCGCCCGAGGATGTCGAGCGGGCCAAGTCGCCGCAGCGCGCCCCGATGGTCGAGCTGACCTACAACTGGGACCCGGAGACCTACGACGGCGGCCGCAACTTCGGCCACCTGGCCTACCGGGTCGACGACATCTATGCCGCCTGCCAGCGGCTGGCGGAGGGCGGCGTGACGATCAACCGCCCGCCGCGCGACGGCCGCATGGCCTTCGTGCGCTCGCCCGACGGCATCTCGGTGGAGCTGCTCCAGCGCGGCGAGCCCTTGCCGCCCCGCGAGCCCTGGGCCTCGATGGAGAACAGCGGCACCTGGTAGGGGCCGGCCCCGGCCCCGCCCCCGGTCACGCGGAAACGGTGAAGTCGTCCAGCGCGAAGAAGACGTTCTCGACCGGCTCCGCCATCAGCTCCGGCGCCTCGCGTGGGTCGCTGAAGGTCAGCGGCTGCAGCTCCGCCGTCGAGGAGATGATGTAGCGCGCCACGCCGACCTCGTCGCTGAGCGGCAGCCGCACCACCTCGACGAGGCTCTCGCGGCCCGAGGGAAAGCGGTCCTTGACGGTGGTGATCTGCACGCAGGGCTCGTCGAGAATGCGGTTCATGGCGGCCACGACACTGGCCTTGAAGCGCTGGGAGAAGAGCTCGAAGATGTTCGCGCCGGTGGGGTCGACTCCGATGCGCGCGGTCACGCGGGTCCCGATCACCCGCACGCGAAAGTGGTCCGGCGCGATCCGCTCGTAGATCAGCAGATCGGGCAGGAGCTGGGGGATCTCGGTCGGATCGATCGCCGCCTTGCGCGGCGGCCCCAGACCGTCGACCTTGGAACGCCAATAGGCCAGCATCTGCCGGTTCACCGCGTGCAGCGAAGGCGACTCGGCCACCCCGCCATGCGGGCGGTCGCTATCGGGTTCTGTCATCGCGCCCCCAGTCCGCTCCCGGCGGCGGAACGGACCGGCCGGCGGCCGGGCCGCGTCCCGCGCTCTGCCAGGATAGCGAAGTTACGACCGCTCCGCTAACAACCCCTTAGCGTCGCACGCGGCGGGCGACGGCCGCGCGGCCGGTGGAGCGAGGCGGCGGCCCGGCCCGGCGGCTCAGCCGCCGGCCAATTCGCGGCGATGCGCCTCGGCGAACTCCGCCATGCTCTTGAACATCACGTCGTAGGCAGGCATCTCGCCGGGGTCGCGGGTGGCGCCGAAGCCCTGCTTGTCGTGGCGACGGTAGATCCAGCAGTTGGCCAGGCCCATCCGGTTGGCCGGCTGATGGTCGTGGAACATGCTCTCCGCCGTGTGCAGGATCTCCGACTTGGCGATGCCGCGCCGGCCGAGCTGTTCGAGCATGTACTCGAAATTGCCGAGCGCCGGCTTGTAGGCGCCCATGTCCTCCGCCGTGTAGACGGCGTCGAAGGCGACGCCCAGCTTCTTGCCGCTCTCGGCGAAGCTGGCGTTGTCGACGTTGGACAGCACCACGAGCTTGTAGTGCCGCTTGAGATAGGCCAGCGACTCGGCGCTGTCGGGAAAGGCCGGCCAGGTGCCGACCGAGCCGCCGTAGGTCAGGCACTCCTCCCAGGTCACCGGCACCTCCCACTCCTCGGCCAGTCGCTTGTAGACCACCGCGAGCAGGTCGCGGTAGCGCAGGGCCGGCGTCTGGCGCTGGGCCGTCGATTCCTGGAAGGCATGGGCCTCGAGGATCCGGTCGCGTGTCAACGGCCGGCCGACCCGCGCCGTCAGCGGTTTCAGGTTCTCGACGATGCCGCTCTCCCAGTCGATCAGGGTGCCGTAAACATCGAAGGTCAGTGCCTTGAACTGCGCAAGCTGCATCCCGCTCTCTTGTCCGCTGCTGTTCGGGGTCGGCGAAAGGGCGTGACGGGCCACGGCGGCGCCCCCCCGGGACGGCCGTCGCCCGTCACGCGATTCACGAGAGCCTAAACCACCCTCGCGGGAGTCGGTCCAGACTCAGTCGCGCGCATTGCGCCGTCCGCAGTCCTCGAGGTAGGCGATCAGATCGTCGGTGGACTTGAGATCCACATAGCGCCGCGAGATGTCGCGCAGGTTGTCGTTGTGCGGCCTCTCCTCGTGGTCGCCCACGCAGCCCTCGGCCACGATGGTGCGGAAGCCCCATTGGAAACTGTCGATCGAGGAGGCGCGGATGCAGCCGCTGGTCGTGCAGCCCGTGACGATCACCGTGTCGACCTGCTGCTTGACGAAATAGGGCACGACCGGGGTCTGGAAGAAGATCGACGGACCGGTCTTGGTGACGAAGACGTCGTAGTCCGGCTCGTAGATGCGCGGGTCCAGCTCGACCGAGGGATGGCCGTGCAGGAACTCCTCGCGCACCGCCGTGATCTTCCAGTGCGGCATGTCCTCCCAGGACCTGTAGGCCGTGTTGCAGGTGGCGATGGGAACGTTGTTCCGCCGCGCCGCCTTCAGCAGCCGCTCCGTCTGCGCCACCGCCTGCATGATCAGCGGCGCGCCGCCGAGCGGATAGCGCGCCTCGGTGAACCCCTTCTGGAAGTCGACCACCACGATCCCGGGCCGGCGGCCCAGGCCGACCTCGTGAGCGCCGTAGGAGCGTTCCTCGTAATCGCGGGCCCCCGTGTCCGTCATTATCGCGTTCCTCCGTTCTTGTCCTATCCGGGCGTTTCGCCGTCTGCGCCCTCCGGCGCCTGCCGGCGTCAGTCGAGCTCGTTCTTGTAGAAGCGGCCGCCCTTCATGATGGCGCGCAGGTTGCGCTCCGGCTCGGTGAGCACGGTGATGTCGTCGAGCGGATTGGCGTCGACGACCAGCAGGTCGGCCCGCGCGCCCGGCGCGACCACGCCGAACTCGCCCTCGCGCAGGAAGGCCTCGGCGGCGGTGCAGGTGGCGGCACGGATCAGCTCGGCGGCCGGCACCACGGCCTTGCGCACGTGGAACTCGTTGAGCTGGTGCACATGCATGCGCCCCAGCAGGTCGGAGCCGAAGATCATGCGCACGCCCTTGCGGTGAGCCAGCTCCAGCGCGCGGCCCCCGGCATCCAGCACGTCGTAGACCTTGGCCTGCAGTTCGGGGGCCATGCCGGCCTCCACCCCCTCCTTGGCGACGGCGTCGTAGGTGGCCAGGGTCGGGGTCAGGAAGGCGCCGTTGCGCAGGAAGGCCTGGCAGCTTTCCTCGTCCAGCAGGTTGCCGTGCTCGATGGTGCGCACGCCGCGGTCGAGCAGGCGGTTGATGGAGCGCGCGGTATAGGCATGGGCCATGACGTGCAGGTTGGCGGCCGTCGCCTCCTCGACGATGGCGTCGATCTCCTCCAGGGCGAACTGGGTGCTGTCGATCCGGTCGGTCGGCGAGGAGACACCACCCGAGGCCATGATCTTGATGTGAGTGGCGCCCTTGCGAATCTCCTCCCGCGCGGCGCGGCGCACCTCCGGCACGCCGTCGCAGACCAGCCCCAGACCGGCGCAGCACAGGCATTGGTCGAGATCCAGCTCGCCAGGGCCGCGCATGTCGCCGTGGCCGCCGGTCTGCGACAGGGCATGACCGCAGAACAGCAGGCGCGGACCGATCACCCGGTCCTCCTCCACCGCCCGCGCCAGGCCGTAGTCGGCGCCGCCGGCGTCGCGCACGGTGGTGAAGCCGCGCATCAGCATCGCCTCCATCAGCGCGGCGCTGTGCGCGCCGACGTAGAAGGGGGAAAGCCGCTTGAGCAGCGGGAAGTCCGGCGTGATCGCGGTGACATGCACGTGGCCGTCGCACAGGCCCGGCATGAGGATGCGCCCGCGCAGGTCGATCTCCCGCGTCTCCGCCGTGCCGCGGATGCGGCCCTCGGCGACCTCGGCGATCAGGCCGTCGCGCACCAGCACGTGACGGTCGGGGCGAATCTCGCCGGCTTGGGTGTCGAGCACGGCGGCGTTGCTGAACAGTGTCTCTGTCACGGGCGATAGTCCTCCTCGGTCTCTTTGGCGCCTGGCGGCGGTGCGCGCCGTCAGCGCAACATCAGGGTGGGCAGGAAGAGGGCGAGCACCGGGAAGACCACCAGCAGGACCAGGGTCAGCACGTCCATGGCGACGAACCAGCCAACCCCCTTGAAGACCTGCTGCAGGGTGACGGCATCGCCCAACGCACCCTTGATCATGTAGACGTTGAGGCCGACCGGCGGAGTCACCAGGCCGATCTCCAGCAGCTTGACGACGACGATCCCGAACCAGATCAGGTCCAGCCCGGCGCCGTCGACCAGCGGCAGAACCAACGGCAGGGTCAACAGCAGCAGACCGATCGAGTCGATGAACATGCCCAGCACCAGGTAGATCACCGCGACGGCCAGGATGATCCACCAGGTCTCGCTGCTGACGCCGAGGATCAGGTCGGCGAAGGCCGCGGGCACGCCGCTGAGCGCCAGGAAGCGGGTGAAGAAGACGGAGCCGATCAGGATCAGGAAGATGCCGGTGGTGCTCACCGCCGTCTGCGTCAGGGCGCTGGCGATCGCCGCGCGGCTCATCGTGCCGCGCAGGCAGGCGATCGCGAAGGCCACGGAGGCGCCGATGGCGCCCGCCTCGGTCGGCGAGAAGATGCCGGCGAAGATGCCGCCCAGCACCGAAACGATCAGCACCGGCAGCGGCCAGACCTGCTTCAGCGCCGCCAAGCGCTCGCCCGGCGCCACCTGCAGGTCGACGCTGCCGGCCAGCTCCGGCCTGGCCTTCACCCGCGCGACGATCATCGCCATGTAGATCAGCGCCGAGAGCAGGCCGGGAATGAAGCCCGCCATGAAGAGCTGGCCGACCGAGACCTGGGCGTAGACGCCGTAGAGCACTAGCAGCACCGACGGCGGGATCAGCGAGCCGAGCGTGCCGGAGGCGGCGATGGTGCCGGTCGCCAGGCCGCGGTCGTAGCGATACTTCAGCATCTCCGGCACCGCGATGCGCGACATCGCCGCGGCGGTGGCGACGCTGGAGCCCGACGCGGCGGCGAAGAGGGCGCAGGCCCCGACGCTGGAGACCGCCAGCCCGCCCGGCAGCCGCGCCAGGAACAGGCGCAACGCGTTGAACAGGCCGCCGGTCATGTCGGTCGCCGTGCAGATGTAGCCCATCAGCAGAAACATCGGCGCGGCCGTCAGCTCCCACTGGCCGACGAAGTCGAAGGGCGTGGCCGAGATCATGCCCCAGGCGACCTGCGCGCTGGTCATCATCCAGATGCCGACCACCGAGACCGCGCCGAGCGCGATGCCGATCGGCACCCGCAGGGCGATCAGCAGCAGCGCGACGACGATCCCGGCGACACCGATTTCGAGATTGTCCACGGGACCGGGGCCCTAGAGCGCGCGGCCGCGCGCCAGCGCGCGCAGCAGGTTGGCCAGCACCGCCAGGATGGCGCCGCCGAAGCCGAGCGGCAGCGCCCAGCGGCTGGGCCAGATATAGAAGAGGAAGTTGGACATGATGGTCTCTTCGCGCAGGGTCGAACGCCAGGCGTCGAGCGCGCTCTGGTAGGTCAGCGCCCCAAAGAAGCCGAGCCCGATCAGGCAGGCCAGGACATAGAGCGCCAGTTGTCCCCGGCGCGGCAGCATCTGCACGAAGAGGTCGACCCGGATGTTCTCGTTGCGCCGCTCGACGTAGGCCAGCGGCAGAAACACGGCCAACACCATGTGATAGTAGGAGACCGTCTCCAGCGTGCCGATGATCGAGGCGTTGAGGGTCGCGCGCAGCAGCACGTCGGCGGTGATGTGCAGCATCATCGCGGCCAGGAACAGGCAGCCGACGGCCAGCAGGGCGCGGTCGACGGCCGTGGCCGCGCGCTCCAGCCCCGCCAACACTACGCGACCTCCCGCGCATCGAGGAGACCGGCACGCGCCAAGGTCTGCTTCCAGTAGTCGAGCATGTCGTGGAACAGCTCGGGATCGTCGCGCCAGACCGTCTGGGTGCCCATGCCGCGCAGGAAGCAGAGGGTCACGTTCAAGGTCAGGCGCCGGTCGCGCGGCGCCAGCGCGGAGTTCAGCATGAGCTGCTCCCAGATGCGGTCGAGCGAAGCGTTGAAGGCCAAGCCCTCGGTCGTCAGCACCTGCCGCATCGTCGGGTCGGTCCGCGCCGCCGTCAGAAACTCCAGGGTGATCATGAAGAGGCGCCCGGAGAAGTGCTCCCAGAGGGTTCGCAGGAAGTGGTCGAAGTCGACCCGGCCGCGCTCGATGTCCGCCGCCATCGCCTCGATCTCCGCCACCTCGCGGGTCAGCAGGTGGCGCAGCGCCTCCTGCAGCAGCAGGTCCTTGCTCGGGTAGTGGTGCAGCAGGGCGCCGCGCGAGACGCCGGCACGGCGCGCCACGTCCACGGTCGAGGTGTCCCGCAACCCCCGGTCCATCAGGCAGTCGAGGGTGGTGTCGAGGATCTTGAGCCGGGTTTCGGCCGAGCGCTCCGCCTGGGTGCGGCGCTGGCCCGGCTTGGACGGCGAGGGCGTGTCGAAGGTCATGGACCGCGCGAGGGCTCCCGGAGATAAGGGTCGCGACGCCGCCGGCGGGCGCCGCCGGGGCCTGCGCCGGGCGGAGGTGGCCGGCCCGGCGCAGGGCGCGACCGATCAGTAGACGCCGTAGGTCTCGGGGTCGAGGTCGCCGTAGATCTCCCGCATGGCCAGGGCCGCCAGAGCCTCCTCGTCGCTGCGGTCGACCTCGGCCAGCAGCCTCTCCCACTTGTCCCAGGTGGCGCGGAAGGCGTCGATCACCTGCTTGCCGTCGGCCAGGCCGTAGGTCTCCTCGGCCTTGGCGTAGACGTCGCTCAGCGCCGCCTCGCGAAAGGCCCTGACCGAGTCCATCAGGTCGGCCTGGGGTTCGTAGATGTTGTTGCCCTTGTCCTCGGCCTCCGCCAGCGCGTCCTCGGCCCGCCGGATGTAGTTGATGTTCATCCGCGCCATGGCGCGCGCCGTCGCCTGCATCAGGACCTGGCGCTGCGCGGCGGTCAGCCCGGCCCAGAAGTCCGGGTTGTAGCCCCAATGGGGCCCCGACCAGTACATGCCGGTCGGCAGCAGCGTGGTATGCGGGGCTACCTCCCAGAGCGAGCGGTCCATCAGGTCGTTGCCGGCGTTGGTGGCGCAGTCCAGCGTGCCGCGGTCGAGCCCGCTGTACATCTCGCTGGAGGGCACGTTGACGGGGATGCCGCCGACCGATTCGACCCACTGGGACACGGTGGAGCCGGCGGTGCGCAGGCGCTTGCCCTTGATTTCCTCCAGGTTGCGCACCGGCTCGCGGCAGAACAGCAGATAAGGCGGCGTGGCGTAGGAGCCGAGGTAGACGACGCCCTTGTCCTCCCACTCCCGAAGCTGGGTCGGGTTGTGGGTGCTGAAGTCGGTCACTGCGAAGATGGCGACCAGCGGATCGGCGTAGTTGAAGCCCAGCTCCTGCACGGCATTGGCGACCGGCAGCTCCGAGGGGGTGTAGACCGCCGCGTGGTGGGCGACCTGCACGACGTTGTCGCGAATGCCCTGCAGATTGGCGCGCGGCGCCAACAACACGGTGCCGGTGTAGACCTCCGGCTGCAGTTCGCCGCCGGACAGCTCCTCCACCATCTCGGCCCACTCGATATAGCCGTACTTCGAGTGGGGGTGCTCGGCGGAGTA